>DAWDYI010000004.1:23775-59687 GCA_052344885.1 Collinsella aerofaciens | reverse complement strand
GTGCCCTACCGGGAGTAGCCCCGACGGTTGACAAAACTATAGGAACACCCAACGACTACATGAAAGCGCCCCCAAGCGGATGTGCTTGAGGGCGCTTCTTGCTTGACTAGCTCTCGATATAGTCCTTCAGCTTGCTGGAGCGACTGGGGTGGCGGAGCTTGGCCAGGGTCTTGGACTCGATCTGGCGGATACGCTCGCGCGTGACGCCAAACTCGCGGCCGACTTCCTCGAGCGTACGGGGATGTCCGTCGACAAGGCCAAAGCGCAGCTCGATAACCTTGCGCTCACGATCGGCAAGCGAGTCGAGCACCTGGGTGAGCTGCTCCTGCAGCATGGAGAAGCTGGCGGCATCGGGCGGAACGATGGCCTGGGAATCCTCGATAAAGTCGCCCAGTTGGGAATCCTCTTCCTCGCCAATGGGGGTCTCGAGCGACACGGGCTCCTGCGAGATCTTCTGGATCTCGCGGACGCGGTCGGCGCTCATGTCCATCTCGGCACCGATCTCCTCGGGGGTCGGGTCGCGGCCCAGGTCCTGAAGGAGCTGACGCTGCACGCGGACGAGCTTGTTGATGGTCTCGACCATGTGCACGGGAATACGGATGGTACGGGCCTGGTCGGCGATAGCGCGCGTGATGGCCTGACGGATCCACCACGTGGCGTACGTGGAGAACTTAAAGCCCTTCTGGTAGTCGAACTTCTCGACGGCGCGGATCAGACCGAGGTTGCCCTCCTGAATCAGGTCCAGGAACAGCATGCCGCGACCGACATAGCGCTTGGCGATGGAGACGACCAGACGCAGGTTTGCGCTGATGAGCGCCTGCTTGGCTTCGAGGCCCACGTTCTCAATGCGCGTAAGACGACGCATCTCGGCACGCGTGAGTTCGAGCTCACCAGCATCGGCAGCCTCGAGCTTCTCGGTGGCCTCAAGACCGGCCTCGATCTTCATGGCCAGATCGACCTCTTCGGAGGCGGTCAGCAGGTCGACCTTACCGATCTCCTTAAGGTACATACGAACCGGGTCGCCGGTCAGCATTACCGTGGAGGCATCGATACCGCGCACGCGCGAGCGCGAACGGGACGTGCGCACGGTGCGCTTCTTCTTGCTCTTGGAAGAACCCATCTCGGCGTCGGCCTGACGGGCCATCTTAAGCTCGTGATCGTCGAGCGAGCCGGAATCGTGCTCGTCGTCATCGAAATCGTCGGTATTGCTATCGTTATCGTCATCGTCGACGTCAATGGGGGCGTCGTCGTTTCCGCTCGCGGAGATAATCTGGATGCCGCTGTTGCGCAGCGCGGAATACACCGCGTTGAGCTGCTCGTCAGACACATCGATATCCTTCAGGGCGACCTGAATCTCGTCCTCGGTTACCGAAGTCCTGTTTGAGCCGTTGCCCATGAGCTTTGCAACGTAGGATTCCAGCCCAGTACCCGTGCTCTCACTCTTTTTTGGCACAGATTCTCCCTTCATAGTCCACAGGACTCAATACTTTAGCACACACATTGACGTCTATACCCAAAAAGAGGACTGGATATAGGCGAGAATACGCTGGTTGACCACAACATCTAGGCTTGGTCGGCGCCCGCTGTCTCCAAACCAATCAAACGAAACGGATCTGCCACGCCGCCGATCGACTTTTGGAGCTCGCGCTGGCGCTGAGAATCTTGCATCGCCTGCATCGTCAGCACACGGCGCGCCTCATCGTCGAGCGACCGGTCCTGGCGAAGCTTGGCCTGTGCGGCGCGCATGCGGCGCTTGATGGTGTAGAGCTCGAGGGTATCGAGCATAAACACGATGTTCGTCTCGGTGGGGTGCTTGCTCGTCGACGAAATGCGCCCGGCGCTGACAAGCGACGCTGCCTCGGGACACACCGCGCGCGCCGCATCCATGCACGCCGTGGGGTCGGTGCCCGGCGGCGTCGCGAGCACGGCCCACGCGATGGACTCGTGGCGCGGATCCACCCACTCGATCGAGCAGATGCGGTCGGCATACGTGCGGAACAGATCGGGGTAGCTCGTGAGCATCGTCAGCAGCTCGCGCTCCCCCGCCAAAGACTTTCGTTCCAGGTCGGTCAGCACGATCGGCATCGTCGGTGCCTCAGACGCGCCCGCTGTGTCGGCAACCGGCGCCGCGCCATCCATACCAACCGGCACATCGATCGGCGGCATATCGTCGACGACCTCGACCGGCGCGGCCCCGTAGGCCTCGAGCGGAACATAGTCGTACGGTTCTTCCTCGACCGGCGTGGACACCGACGGCGTCACCCCCGACGCCCAAGCACCGCGAGACGCCCCCTGCGAACCAGACGCTCGACCGCCCGCGCCGCCTGCACGCTCGGCCTGTGCCCGCTGGCGCTCGTAGTTCTGCTCGCGACGACGCTCGGCGTCCTCGCGTTTGGCAACATCACGAAACACACGGCCCGAGCTCGAACGCACCGTCTCCAAATCCAACCCCAGCAGGTCGGCAATCTGGATAAAGTACGTATCGATCATGTAGCTATCGCGCAGCGGATAGATGAGCGTCAGCGCATCCTCGAGCGCCTTGGCACGACCGCCCGGCGTGGTAATGTCGCTCGACTCCTGCAGTGAGCGGTACACAAAGTCCATGAGGGGCTCGGCGGCGTCGATGCGCGCCTGCAGCTCCTGGCCGCCGTGCGCCGTAATAAACTCCATAGGGTCGTTGCCGTCGGGCAGCACCACGCAACGCAGGTCCATAGAATCCTGCTCGATAAACTGAATCGCGCGGCGCGCGGCCTTTTGACCGGCGGCGTCGCCATCGAACATATATACAATGCGCTTGGCAAAGCGGGTGAGCGTCTTAACATGATGTTCCGTCAGCGCCGTGCCCAGCGTGGCGACGACGTTTTTAATCCCCGCCTCCCAGCAGGCGATACAGTCGGTATATCCCTCCACCACAATGGCGGTATCCTGCGCGACGATAAACTCCTTAGCCCAGTTAAAGCCGTAGAGGTTTCGCTTTTTATGGAACACGCTCGTCTCGGCGGTGTTGAGGTACTTAGGCTGGCCATCGCCCATAATGCGCCCGCCAAAGGCGATGTTATGACCCTGCTCGTCGAAAATGGGAAACATCACGCGGTCGTAAAAACGGTCGGCAAGCTGCCCGCGCCCACGGCTCACGGCTACGTTGGCGTCGATCATCTCCTGCGGGGTAAAGCCCGCCTGCGACAAATGCGACACCAGCATGTTGCGACCCGGCGCAAAGCCCAGGCAGTAGCGGCGGCAGACGTCGCCGCCCATACCGCGGCTGGCAAAGTACTCGCGCGGACGGCTGTCCTTACCGCGCATAAGCATGGTGTGATAGAACTGGGCGGTTTCGGCACACAGGTCATAGATGCGGGCGCGCTTGGTGCCGCGCTCGCGATAGGCACCGGTATCGTGCAGCTCAATACCGGCACGGTCGGCCAGGTAGCGAATCGACTCGGGAAAGCTCAGGTTCTCGCGCTTCATGATGTAGGTGAAGACGTCGCCGCCCTCGCCACAGCCAAAGCAGTGCCACACCTGCGTGGCGGGGATAATGTGAAACGACGGGGTCTTTTCGCCATGGAAGGGGCAGCAACCCCAAAACTCATGGCCGCGGGGCTTGAGCTCAACCGTTTCCTGCACGATGGCAACCAGATCGGACGCAGCGCGCACCTGGTCTTTCTCCTCATCGCTAATCACGGATGCTCACCCCCTGCTCACCCAAATGATGACGGATATCGTCAATATTACCCTCAACGGTCGCGATAAGCTCGTCCAGCGAATCGAACACGCGCGACGGGCGCAGCCAGCGCGTAAACGCCAGCGAAACGGAAGCGCCGTACAGGTCGCCCGTATAACCAATTAAATTAGCCTCGAGATGCGCAGATGCCGCATCGTCAGCATACGTTGGCGGCAGGCCGACGTTCACGGCAGCGGGCCACGCGGAGTCATCGACCAGCACCAGACCCTCATACACGCCATCGGCTGGCACCTGAATGCCGTCGGGAACCTGCAAGTTTGCCGTGGGAAAGCCCATGCCAGAACCCTCGTGACGGCCGCGAATAACACCGCCACGCACCATATACGGACGGCCGAGTAACTCAGCAGCAAGCTCCACATGGCCCTGTCCCAGCTCATGACGAATGCGGGTGGCGCAAATGGCCTCACCGCCCTCGCAAAGCAGGTCGTGACCATACACGTCAACGCCGTGCTCAGAACCCCAGGAGCGCATCTCGGCAACACCAGAAGCACCGCCACGACCCAGCCTAAAGTCACTGCCAACGCGAATCGAGCGAATGTCGACTACGCGTGACAGCAGTGCGAGAAAACCGACATGGTCGAGTGCCGCAACCTCAGGCGTAAAGGGAACGGCCACCACTGTATCGACCCCAGTCTGAGCCAAGGCATGCAGACGGTCGGCCGTCGTCATCAATTTTTGAGCGGGCGAAGGGCTCACCACAACGTCCGGGTCGGGATCGAAGGTAACCACGACCGCCTTACAGCCATGGGCACGGGCATCACGGACAAGCGCTTCGATGAGTTCCTGGTGTCCACGGTGAACGCCGTCGAACACGCCAATGGCAATCGATGCGGCACCCAAGTGCTCACACTCATCAAACGTATCGGCAGCAACGATGCGAGCCTCGTCCGACTCGCCCGCGAAAAAGACACGCGCGAGCTCGCGAGCGGACAACATCATCGAACACCGCCGACTGCCTGCGGAAACACGTGCTCCATGACAAAGCGGCCGCCCTCAATGCGGGCGAGCGCCTTGAGTCCCCCATCGAGCACCAACGCAAACGGCGCCTTCGAGGAATCGAAATCGGCAAGCGCACGCTCAACGGGAATGCGTCGGCCGCAGAGCAGGTCGTCGGCAAGATTGCCCGGCAAGTCAACACGCGTGGCGCCCAGGGCCGCAATGGGATCCAGGGCAAAGCCAGCCGCGGACTCGGGAGAAAGCTCCTCGACCGCATGACAGGCGCCAATGGAAACAACACCGGAGGCCGTGCGGCGCAGCGCGGAAATATGCGCGGCGCTATCGCAAGCGCGGCCCAGGTCGCGAGCGAGCGCACGGATATAGGTGCCCTTGCTCACCGAGAACGCCACGGTCCACACACACGTATCACCTTCGCCGCCCACGGCGATCAGGTCGGCGGCATAGACCTCGACGGGGCGCGGAGGTAGGTCCACCGCATTGCCCTCGCGAGCAGACTTGTAGGCGCGAACGCCATTGACCGAGATAGCCGAAAACGCCGGCGGCACCTGCATCTGCGGACCCAGCATGGCGGCCAAGTGCTCACGGGCAAAGGCAGGATCGCGGAGCTCGTTGCCAACAGCCACCGTGCGGACCGCCTCGCCCTCCGCATCATCGGTATTGGTCTCGGCGCCAAACGAAATGTCGGCGACATAGCTTTTGGTATCGAGGGTAAGCATGCCCAGCAGACGGGTGGCCTGGCCCACGCCCACCACCATGACACCCGATGCCATGGGGTCGAGCGTGCCGGCATGGCCGACGCGCCGCTCATGGAGGGCGCGTCGGCATTGCGAGACCACATCGTGGGACGTGCAGCCCACCGGCTTATCGACGGCGAGCAGCATATTCAGTTGAGAAGGTGTACGACGAGCCATGTACCATCCAAAAAGTTAAAGCTCGACGGTCACCGAAGCGGGATCCTCCCCCACCAGCTCGGCCAGCATGGGAAGTGCCACGGTAAGCGTCTCGAGAATCGTTCCGTTGTTGGAAAAGCCGGCGGCGGCATGATGCCCGCCACCGCCAAAGTTGGCAGCAATCTCGGACACATCGAGGTCGCCCTTGGAGCGCAGGTTGCCACGCACCTTGGTATCGCCCTCAATGCCCTTTAAGAACATGCAGACCTCGACGCCCATCACCGAACGCACCACATCGACCAGGCCGTCGCACTCGTCCGAGGTGACGCCGCAGGCCTCAAGGTCACTCTGGTACGCGTAGCTATACGCGACGCGCCCGTGGGCCACTGTCTTGATGCGGCCCATAACGATGGACTTGAGGTGCAAAAACTCAACGCGCATGCTCTGATATACCTCGAGTGCCACTCGCGCCGGATCGGCACCGTGGGCAACCAGGCGCGAGGCCGCATGGAACGCGGCGGCATCGGCGTTTTGGTACTGAAAACGGCCGGTATCGGTAACCAAGCCACACAGCAGGCAGGTCGCAACGCCATCACGTGCGACAATGCCGCAATTGTCCAAGAAACGGTCGATGATCATGGCGCAGGCCGCGGCATCGACGCGCCTCAGACTCAGCTCGGCAAACTCCTCGCGCGCCGGATGATGATCGAAGCACACCACATGCTTGGAGCGACGAAGCACCTCGGCGGAATTATTGAGGCGCTCGACGACCGGTACGTCCACCGAGATGAACAGGTCAGGATTGCCGGCGTACGCAGATGCCGGCACCAGACGGTCGGAGCCTTCCATAAAGCGGTAAATGCGCGGAACCGGGTCATCGTCTGCCAGCAGAAGCGCAATGTCCTTGTTGGGGAAAAACTTCATGAGCGAAAGGCCCAGACCCAATACGGAGCCCAAGGCATCGCCATCGGGAGAAGTATGTCCCGAAATCGCAATGGAGGACGCACCCTCGATGAGCTCGAGGATGCGTCGCTGAATATCTGCAGACTCGCACGAGGCGAGGTCGGCGGAATTAGTCATCTAAAGCTGCCTCCTGGGCGGCATCCGCTATCGGATAGCCGTCCTCGTCTTTTTCGATCGCAAGCGTGGCGGGAACGTTTTCCAGCGCACGCGTGATGCGCTCGGCCTCATCGGTCGAGCGATCGATGCGAAAATCGAGCTCGGGCGTAACACGCCAATCGAGCGAGCGAGCCAACAGGCTGCGAATACGGCCCTTAGCGCTTGCGAGCGCCTCCATGACCTCGTCGTATCGGCTCGCATCGCACGACACGTACACGCGCGCGAACGAACGGTCCACCGCGACCTCGACCGCAGTCAAAGTAACGAGGTCGAGACGCGGATCGGAAACCTCAAAGAGCAGGATATAACCGAGCTTCTCGCGAAGCTGCTCGCCCAGACGGCGGGTTGCCTGCGTTTGCTTCATAGCGCTACCCCCTACTCGGTACGGGCAACCTGGTCGATGCGGTAACCCTCGATCTGGTCGCCGGGCTTGATGTCCTGGAAGTTCTCCAGGCCAATGCCGCCCTCGGAACCGCTCTTGAGGCTCTTGGCCTCGTCCTTGTAGTGGCGCATCGAGGCGATCTTGCCGTTGAAGACCACGATGCCGTCGCGCACCAGGCGCACGGAATCGGTCGCGGCGATCTCGCCCTCCTCGACGCGGACACCGGCGGCGATACCGACTTTGGGCACCTTGAAGGTGTCCAGGACGGTCGCGGTACCCGTGGCGACCTCGACCTCGGTGGGCTTCAGCATGCCGATACGGGCGGCGTCGAGCTCCTCGAGGCACTTGTAGATGACGTCGTAGCAACGGATCTCGACGCCCTCGCGCTCGGCGGCGGAGCGGGCCTTACCGTCGGGACGGACGCCAAAGCCGATGATGATGGCGTTGGAGGCGTCGGCCAGGACGACGTCGGTCTCGTTGATGGCGCCAACGGCGGAGTGGATCGTGTTGATGCGAACCTCGGACTGATCCATCTTGTCGAGTGAGTCCTGAAGAGCCTCGATGGAGCCCTGGACGTCGGCCTTGATAATCAGGTTGAGCTCCTTGACCTCGGCGTCGGCGATGGTCTCGAAGAGGTTCTCGAGCGTGACGTGCTTGACGCGGCTCTGCTCCTCGATACGGGCCTTCAGCGAACGCTCGTCGGCCAGGGCACGAGCCTCGCGCTCGTCCTCGAACACGCGGAACTCGTCACCGGCGTTGGGCACGGACTGCAGGCCCAGGATCTCGACGGCGTCGGAGGGACCGGCCTCGGTGACGGCGCGACCCTTGGGGTCGAGCATGGCGCGGACGCGGCCGTAGGTAAGGCCGGCGACCAGCGTATCGCCCACGTGCAAGGTACCGCGGGTCACGAGCACGGTAGCGACCGAGCCGCGGCCCTTGTCGAGCTTGGCCTCGAGGACGTTGCCGGAGGCAAAGGTGTCCGGGTTGGCCTTGAGCTCGAGCACGTCGGCCTGGAGCAGCACAGTCTCCAGAAGGTCGTCGATACCGATCTTCTGCTTAGCCGAGATGTTGACGAACATGTTCTGTCCGCCCCACTCCTCGGGGATGACGCCGTACTCGGTGAGCTCCTGGCGCACGCGATCGGGGTTGGCGCCCGGCTTATCGATCTTGTTGACGGCGACGACGATGGGTACGCCGGCGGCCTTGGCGTGGTTGATCGACTCGACGGTCTGGGGCATGACGCCGTCGTCGGCGGCGACAATCAGGATGACGATGTCGGTCACCTTGGCGCCACGGGCACGCATGGCCGTAAAGGTAGCGTGACCCGGAGTATCGATGAAGGTGATCTTGCGGTCGTTGATCATGACCTGCGAAGCGCCGATGGCCTGCGTAATGCCGCCAGCCTCGCCGGCAGCAACGCCGGTGTGACGGATGGCGTCGAGCAGCGACGTCTTGCCGTGGTCGACGTGGCCCATGACGGTGACGACCGGGGCGCGCGGCTTAAGGTCGGCGGGATCGTCGTAGAACGAGAAGGTGTTCTCCTCCTCGGGGGTGATGATCTTGATCTGACGGCCCAGGTCGTCGGCAACGAGCTCGACAAGGTCGTCGGACATGGACTGCGTCATGGTGAGCGGCGTACCAAGCAGGAACAGGCGCTTGATGATGTCGTTGGCCGGAACGTCGAGCGCCTCGGCGAGCTCCTGGACGGTAACGCCCTGGGAGACCTTGATGGCGTCGAGGTCCTCGGGGTTCACGCCCTGGGCCAGCGCCTCCTCTATCTTGCGCTCCTCCTGAGCCTTGGCAGCCTCGCGCTCGCGCTTCTCCTTGCGCTTCTTGCGGCGACCGGTGGACTCGCGAGAGGCCTCCTCGACGGCAGCACGAGCCTCCTCGAGCACCTTCTCGCGGCTGTACTCCTCGGCCTCGCGAGCCATGCGGCTGTAGTGGTCCTCTTCGTTGTTGTGACCGCCCTTGCGCTTCTTGCCCTTGCCCTGCTTATCGGGGTTGGGGAAGTCCATGCCGGCAGCGACGTTGTTGCTGGCGTTGGTGCGATGGCTGTGCGGACGGCTCTCGAAGGCGTTGCGCTCGGAGTTGTTGTCGGAAGCGTTGCGATCGTTACGACGGCCACCGCGGCGGTCGTTGCTGCCGCCACGACGGTTACCGCGCTCGGCGGCGCGCTCGGCCTTGGCCTTGTCCTCGGCGTCCTTCCTCTCCTTGAGCACGGTCTCCTGTGCGGCGATCTGGTCGAGCAGCGAACGGAAGCGCGAACCGGAGTCGGAAGCGGGAACGGCGCGGCGCTGGGCCTCGCGGGCAGCCTCCTCCTTCTCGCGGGCAAGGCGCTCCTGCTCGGCCTTCTTCTTGGCCTCGGCCTCGGCGCGGGCAGCCTCCTCGGCAGCCTGGGCTGCGGCAAACTGGCGACGCTCCTCCTCGCGGGCCTTCTCGGCGGCGATGCGCTCGCGCTCGGCCTCGGCGGCGCGTGCGGCTTCCTCGGCGGCAGCTGCCTGCTCCTCGGCCTGCTTGGCGGCCTCGACTTCCTGGGCGCGGGCCTCGATCACCGAGGCGAGCTGCTTGCGGACCATGGCGACATAGGCGTCCTCCAAGGTGGAGGAAGCGGACTTAGCGGGAATCTTCATATCGGCGAGATGACCCATCAGTTCCTTGGAGGTCATGCCGAACTCTTTGGCCAGGGTGGACACACGGACTTTTGCCATATGACTTCACCTACCCTTTCTGGCACCTTGGGTGCCTAGAGACTGAACGAGCGTGGGAGACGCGCCGGGACCCGCCCGGCGCGACCGCGCGCTAGATCAGGTCCTCCGCATCATCGAAGGCGTCGGTGTCGTGGACACCGCAGAAACGGGAGCCGGGACGAGCCTGGTTGCGGCACTGGATGCCGTCCTCGGACACGTACTCGCAGCGGCGGACGTCCTCATCCTCCTCGTCACCGATCAGGTCGGCGGCGGGCTCCTCGTGAACGGGAACGTTCTTGAGGATGTCGGCGGCAAGGGTCTCGGACTTGATGTCGATGTGCCAGCCGGTCAGGCGCGCGGCGAGGCGGGCGTTCTGGCCCTCCTTGCCGATGGCGAGGGACAGCTGGTCGTCGGGCACGATGACGCCGGCGTAAGCCTTCTCCTCGTCGATGAGGACGCGGGTGACCTTGGCGGGCGAAAGGGCGTTGGCGACGTAGACAGCAGGATCGGCATCCCAAAGGATGACGTCGACACGCTCGCCACGGAGCTCGCCCACGACAGCGCGAACACGGCTGCCCTTGGGGCCGACGCAGGCGCCAACGGGATCCAGACGGTCGTCGAGCGAGTGGACGGCAACCTTGGAGCGCTGGCCGGGCTCGCGGGCGATCGACTTGATCTGGACGGTGCCCTCATAGATCTCGGGCACCTCCTGCTCAAACAGACGACGCATGAGCTCGGGGTGGGTACGGGAGATGACAATCGGCGGACGGCTGTGCTCGCCACGAACCGGTTGCAGGTTGGAGTTGGGGTCGCGAACGTCGATGATCACGGCCTTGATGTGCTGGTTGTGCAGGTAGCGCTCGCCCATCGGACGCTCGTTGCGCTCGTTCTCGTAACGACGCTGATCGAAGTGCGGCAGCTCGGCCTCGACGCCCTCGCGAATCTTGACGATCGTGAAGTCGGGTGTGGACTGCAGCACGGTACCGCTGATGAGGTCACCGATGCGGCCGGAGAACTCCTCGTAGATCTGCTCGCGGGCGGAGTTGCGCACGATGGCGTTGATCTCGGCCTTGGCGTGCTGGGCGGCGATGCGGCTCGTGTTCTTGGGAGTGACGTCGATCTCCTCGAACTCGGTGAAGTTGCCCTCCTCGTCCATGGAATCGTCGATCGGCTCCAGGCGGTAGACGTAGATCTTGCCGGTGGTGCGGTCGATGGTCACCTTGGCGCCCCACTCAAGATGCAGGATCTCGGCATAGCTCTTGGCGAGCGACTGCTCCAGGCGGTCGATCAGGTAGAGCTGGTCGATGTGCTTCTCCTGGCAAAGCTCCATCAGGGCGGACATCATGTCGGATGCTGCCATCTTACTTTCCTTCCTTCGCGGGCTTGAAGTCATAGGTGGGCTTCAACTTGCACTTTTTAACATCAGAGAAATCGAGGGTAACGGACTCGCCGTCCTCGAGCTCGAGGGTCACGTTCGTCTCAGTGGCGGCGGCAATCTTGCCGGCGTACTTGCGACGGCCCTCGGTGGCGGTGGAGGTGAGCTCGCAGTTCTCGCCCACAAAACGGGCAAAGTCACTCGGGCGGCGCAGCGGGCGCGCCATACCCGGGCTCGACACCTCGAGCGTATAGCTCGAAGAGATGGGGTCGAGCTCCTCAATCACATCGCCGACCCATTTGGTGTTGGCCGTGACGTCGTTGAGCGACAGGCTCTGACCCTCGGCACCCTCGATACGCACACGCACGCAGGGGGCCTTGGTAGCACCCACGAGCTCAACGTCGACGATGTCGACATCGTGCTGGGGAGCAACGGCCTCGAGCGCGTCGATGATCGCCTGCTCGGTCTTGGTCTTGACCATTGCGGCACCTCCATCCATACAAAAAAGAAGCGGGGCCGAAACCCCACTTCTTTCAATTACAACTTCATTTGCAAGCAAACTATACCAATACCTGCACAAACGTGCAACCACAACACAAACCCGCAGGTCAGCGTGAGCACAGGTTCTCCACAAGAAATGGATAATTGGGTGTTGTCGCAAGCATCCATAACCAAAAAGAGGGGTGACTCTCTGCGGAATCGCCCCTCGCTTATTCATGTCAGCTATGCGCGCAGCGCTTACTTGACCACCAGGTTGACCAGCTTGCCGGGCACGCAGATGGCCTTGACGACCGCCTTGCCCTCGGTCCACTTGGCGACAGCAGCCTCGGCGGCAGCCTGCATCTCCTCGTTGGAGGCGTCGCGGGCGACGTCGATGCGGCCACGGACCTTACCGAGCACCTGAACGACGATCTGCACCGTGTCCTCGATGGACTCGGCCAGGTCGAACTCGGGCCAGGCGGCGGTGTAGGCATTGCCCTCACAGCCGAGGGCCTCGTGCCACAGCTCGTCGGCCCAGAACGGGCAGATGGGGGCAAGGACGCTCACGATGTCCTTGGCCACGCCGTAGCACAGTGCCTTGTCGCGGTCAGCGTCCTCGGTGGCGTTGAGGTAGGCGCTCGCCGCGTTGACGAGCTCCATGACAGCCGAGATCGCGGTGTTGAACTGGCCGCGGTCGAAGTCCTCGGTGCACTTGGCAATGGTGCGATGGCGCTCGCGGTAGAGCTTCATCGCGACCTCGTCGAGCGCGGACTTGTCAAAGGCAACGTTGGCGTCGCCGGACTGGACGAGCTGCCACACGATACGCCAGGCGCGCTTGATGAAGCGGTTAGCGCCCTCGACGGCCTTGGGATCCCAGTCGAAGTCCTTCTCGGGCGGGGCGATAAACAGGATCGCCAGACGCATGGTGTCGGCGCCGTAGGGCTCGATGACCGAGCTCGGGGGCACGACATTGCCCTTGGATTTGGACATGGTGTCGCCGTTCTCGTCCTTGACCATGCCCTGGCACAGCAGGTTGGTGAAGGGCTCGTCAACGCTCAGCAGGCCCAGGTCGCGCAGCGCTTTGGTAAAGAAGCGGCTGTAGAGCAGGTGCAGAATGGCGTGCTCAATGCCACCGATATAGTTATCGACGGGCATCCAACGGTCTGCCGCCTCGCGGGAGAAGGGCAGCTCGGTGTTGTGCGGGTCGGTATAGCGCAGGTAATACCAGCTAGAGCAGGTGAAGGTGTCCATGGTATCGGTCTCGCGCTTAGCCGGGCGACCGCACACCGGGCAGGTGGTCTCGTAGAACTCCTTGCACTCGGCGAGGGTCTCGCCGGCACCCAGGTCCAGGTTCTCGGGCAGCGTCACCGGCAGCTGGTCCTCGGGCACGGGCACGATGCCGCAGTGCTCGCAGTGGATGGCCGGGATGGGGTTGCCCCAGTAGCGCTGGCGGCTGATGAGCCAGTCGCGCAGGCGGAACTCGACCTTGCGACGGCCGCAGCCCATGGCCTCGAGGTCGGACACGATGGCAGCCTCGCCTTCGGAGTGCTTGCCGCCGCGCATGCCGGTGTACTTGCCGGACTGGACGAGCGTGCCCTCGGCAGCGTGGGCGCAATCCCAGTCGACGTTCTCGGCATGGAAGGTATCGATGGTCTCGCCGCTGGCCTCGACGGCAGCGCGGTCGTCATCGTCCAGGATGATCGGCACAATAGGCAGATCGTACTTGCGGGCGAACTCAAAGTCACGCTGGTCGCCGCAGGGAACGGCCATGACGGCGCCGGTGCCGTAGTCGGCAACGACATAATCGGCAACCCACACGGGGACCTTCTCGCCGTTGACGGGGTTCACCACATAGCGGCCGGTAAAGGCACCGTGCTTCTCGAGAGTGCCCTGGGCACGCTCGACGGCAGAGATATGCTTGGAGTCCTCGACGATCTTGGTGACGGCCTCCTCGTACTCCGTGCCCTCGACGAGCTCATGCAGGCCGGCGTACTCGGGAGCCAGGACAAAGAAGGAGACGCCAAAGAGCGTATCGGCACGCGTGGTGAAGACGGTGATCTTGCCCTCGTCGCCCTCGATGGGCTCGCCATCCTGGTCGCACAGGGTAAAGTCGACCTCGGCGCCCTCGGAGCGACCGATCCAGTTGGCCTGCATCTGCTTGACGCGCTCGGGCCAGCCGGGGAGCTTCTCCAAGTCGTCGAGCAGCTCCTGGGAGTACTCGGTAATCTTGTAGTACCACTGCTCCAGGTCGCGCTTCTCGGGCTCGGTGCCGCAGCGCCAGCACTTACCCTCGGTAACCTGCTCGTTGGCCAGAACGGTCTTACAAGTGGGGCACCAGTTGACCGGGTTCTTCTTACGATAGACCAGGCCCTTTTCCCACATCTTCTCAAAGATCCACTGGCCCCAGCGGTAGTAGTCGGGGCTGCAGGTCTTGACCATGCGATCCAGATCGTAGGAGAAGCCCATTCGCTTCATCGTGGCGAGTGCCTGGTCCATGTTCTTATACGTCCAGGCGGCAGCCTGCGTGTTGTGCTTGATGGCGGCGTTCTCGGCAGGCAGGCCAAAGGCGTCAAAGCCGATGGGGTGCAGCACGTCGTAGCCGCGCATGCGGGCCTGACGGGCCATGGCATCGCCGATGGTATAGTTGCGCGCGTGGCCCATGTGCAGGTCGCCCGACGGATACGGGAACATCTCGAGCACATACTTCTTGGGCTTGCTGTCGTCGGTGTCGACGGCAAAGAGGTTGGAGTCCTCCCAGGCCTTCATCCACCGGGACTCAATGGCCTGCGCGTCGTAGGCAGGGATCTCGTCCTTATGATCTGTGCAATCGCACATATCAGCTCCTTTGTTATGTCGGTTGGGGCGGGGCGTTCTTACCTTTGCTCGCGGCTGGTGAATGTCCTCCCCAAGCCTAATATCAATTTTCGTGCGGTTCTTGGCTGGCTTACCTTGCAGCTAGAAACGTAAACAACGCCCCGCCACATCGTTAACTCGGTAGATAATAGCAAATACAACAAGCGAGATGCCTGCGACTTGCGGGCATCTCGCTTTATCTAAATAACGTGGTTTTGAATCAACCACCAATTGTCACCCGCCCAAGCATGGTCGGGTTTTCCAAGTGCCGCAGATTGCCGTGAAAGAGGAGCGACGCGTACTTTGGTACGCGAGCGACGGTTTGAACGGCAAGGTGCGGTGCTTGGGAAAGCCGCTTAGCGGTAGCTGACGCTTTGCTGGGAGTCCTTGACGACTACGTCGTGGGCACCGCCTTCGACGATGGAGGTGGAGCTTACCAGGGTCAGGCGTGCCTTTTCCTGGAGCTCGGGGATCGAGAGGGCACCGCAGTTGCACATCGTGGACTTGACCTTGTAGAGCGTGCCGCCCACGCCGTCCTTGAGGGAACCGGCGTAGGGAACGTAGGAGTCGACGCCCTCGACGAAGCTGAGCTTCGCGGCACCGCCCAGGTCGTAACGCTGCCAGTTGCGGGCACGCGCAGAACCCTCGCCCCAGTACTCCTTCATGTACTGGCCATTGACGTTGACGCGCTCGGTCGGGCTCTCGTCGAAGCGGGCGAAGTAACGGCCCAGCATCATAAAGTCTGCACCCATGGCAAGGGCAAGCGTCATGTGATAGTCGTAGACGATACCGCCGTCGGAGCACACGGGCACGTAGACACCGGTCTCCTCGTAGTACTCGTCGCGAGCGCGGCAGACGTCGATCAGCGCGGTAGCCTGGCCACGGCCGATACCCTTGGTCTCGCGGGTAATGCAGATGGAGCCACCGCCGATACCGACCTTGATGAAGTCGGCACCGCAGTCTGCCAGGAAGCGGAAGCCCTCGGCGTCGACGACGTTACCGGCACCAACCTTGACGTCCTCGCCATAGTTGGCGCGGATCCACTCGATGGTGCGCTTCTGCCACTCGCTGAAGCCCTCGGAGGAGTCGATGCACAGAACGTCGGCACCGGCCTCGATGAGCAGAGGCACGCGCTCGGCATAGTCGCGGGTGTTGATACCGGCGCCGACCATGTAGCGCTTGTCGTTATCGAGCAGCTCGTTGGGGTTGGTCTTATGGCTGTCGTAGTCCTTGCGGAAGACGATGCCCATGAGGTGATCGTTGTCGTCGACAATGGGCAGGGCGTTGAGCTTGTTGTCCCAGATGACGTCGTTGGCAACCTTGAGGCTGATGTTCTTGTCGCCCACGATGAGCTGCTCACGCGGGGTCATGAACTCGGAGACCTTCGTCTGGTGGTCATCGCGACTGGGGCGATAGTCACGGCTGGTGACGATGCCCAGGAGCTTACCCTTGGGAGTGCCGTCGTCGGTAACCGGCATGGTGGAGTGACCGGTCTTCTCCTTGAGCTCGATGACCTGCTCCATGGTCATGTCGGGGGTCAGCGTGGAATCGGACTGAACGAAACCGGCCTTGTGATCCTTGACGGCCTTGACCATAGCGGCCTCGGACTCGGCGCTCTGGGAACCGTAAATGAAGGACAGGCCACCCTCGGTAGCGAGCGCGACACCCATATCGACGCCCGAGACGGACTGCATGATGGCGGAAACCATGGGGATGTTCAGGGTGATTGCCGGCTTCTCACCGCGCTTAAAGCGGGTTAGCGGCGTCTTAAGAGAGACGTTGTTGGGGATGCACTGCGAGGACGAGTAACCAGGGACCAGCAGATACTCCGAAAACGTGTGGGACTCACCGGGAAAGAACGTAGCCATGTTTCTCCTTTTTCCATGCGACCGGTCGGCTGCAGGCCTCGTAGGACCCAGCCCAACCTTGGGCGCCCAATACTGGGGAAGTATCTTAACGCACTTTGACTGCTACAATGCATGATTTAAGAAGAGCACACGAGGGTTTGACGCAGGCTTTGCGTTTACCCAGCAAACACTTTAGCGGAGAGACGTGGAGCGCATGGAGTACAAGACGACGGCAAAACTGGTCATTCAGTCGTGCGACAAAGATCTGCCGGGCGTGTTCGGCCACGGCTGCGTCTTGCTGCTGCAGGGTATCGCCCGCGAGCACTCGCTCAACCGCGCCGCCAAGAGCATGGGCATGGCGTATTCCAAGGCCTGGCGCATTGTGAACGAGGCAGAAGGACAGCTGGGCTGCAAGCTCATCGAGCGCGACGGCGCCCGCGGGTCCACCCTGACCCCCGCCGGCGAGCGAGCCATAGCGGTCTACGAGGAGCTGCAGGCCGACATAAACCAGGTCATTGCTACCAAAGCCAACGACCTCATCGCCAGCATCAAAGAGTAGCCAATTTGGGACGGGGCTTTATAGCCGGTCGGTCACCATAGATGATTTTTCTGGGACGGGGATTAAAAAATCATTGTGTACCTAATGATTTTTTAATCCCCGTCCCAGAAAAATCATCGGAGGGCGTTGTCTAGGGTGGCGGCCACGATCAAGGGGTCGTCGGTGCCGGCGAAGAGGCGGACGGTGCTCCCCTGCTTGCCGCGTGGGGCTGAAAGGCGCGTCGTTGCGCCGCCGGCGAGCGATGTGCGAAACTCCCCGGGCAAAGCATCGAACAGCTCGCACGCACTACGCTCGATAAGGTCAAATTCAACTGCCGGGCCAAAGCCATGCTCCAGGATGCCGGTCGCAACCGCATGATCGGGATGCGAGGTCAGTCCGGGATAGCGCACGTTGCGCACCATCTCGTTCGCGGCCAGATACTCGGCCAGCGCACGGGCGCGGTCGAAGTGTGCCTGCATGCGGGCATCGAGCGAGTCCAGTCCGCGCTTCAGCACGTCGGCCTCGTCAGCAGTCAATTCAAACTTGGCCAAGCCACGGCCCTCAAGCAGGGCATGCGCGCACTCAGCCGCGGCATCCACGCGATGGCGTTTGAGCTGCGAGCGCGCCACCGAAGCGGCAACGAGCTTGCGCGGAGCCTTGCCGGCGCTCACGCGATCGAGCGCCTCAAGCGACAGCACAGCACCCAGCCGCAGCGGATTGCAGCCAAAAGCCGACGCCACGGTGTTGTCCACAACAAGCAGCGCGCGGGCCTCACGAGCCGCGCGGCCAAGAGCGCGAAGGTCGGGCACACGCAGACCAAACCCGCCGATGGAGTTGACGAACCACCACAGATGCGGCCCTTCGGCATCAAACGAAGCATCGAAGCCCTCGGACGCAGCAGCAAACGCTGTAACCGACGGCTCCCCCACCATAGCCACGTCGCAGCCATCAAAGCCGCGCACAAACGCATCGGCAAAGTCATCCGCAAAGGCCACCAGGCGGTCACCGGGACGCACGATTCCCAGCAGCGACAGCGCCGCCGGCACATGCGAAGCCGCAACAAGACGCGCCTCACGCGCGCCGGCTTTCAAAGCCCAGGCATCTTCTAGCTGCTGCACGCCCATACGGTACCGTCCCTTCAAAACAAAAACCCACGATGCGGGTGTTTCCCGCATCGTGGGCAACGGCTGCAGTATAGCGCCGATATGCGACGAATCGACTAAATGTTGAGCGTATGATAGTTCACGCTCGCACCCGGAGCGTCAACGGTCACGTCATAGGCCTCGGGATAGATGCGCGTCGAAAACACAAGCGCGCCATCGTTCACAAACACCTCGACCGACGAGACATCGCCAACAATGCGCACGTTGCGCACCTCGTCGACGGGCTCCCAGCGCACGGTACGACCGCAGCCGGCAGAAGCGCGACCCTCATCGGTAAATCGCATCTCAAAGCGCGCGGGTAGCTCGCCCTCGGCGGGCACAAACGCCAGTTTCAGCTCGCCATCTACGGTCGCGGCAAACGCGCCGTCGACACCGTCAACAACAACGTCAAAGCAGGTATCGCCAGCAACCTCCAACGAGCCCTCCCCCACACGCACCGAGGCATAATGGCGCTCGATCTCGCGCGCCGGCTGCTGCAGCACTACGCCGCCGGCACCGGCTGTAAGCTCACGCGGCACCGTCATACAGTGCTGCCAGCCGCACGCCACGGTGGGTGCGTTGCCATAGGTCGGCTCATCGGGCATGCCCATCCAGCCGATCAGAATGTGGCGACCATCCTCGGACGTAAACTCCTGCGGAGCATAGAAGTCAAAACCGGCGTCCCACAGGCGGAACTCGCCCAGCTCATAAGCGTCATTGCCACCCGTAATGTCGCCCGTTACAGGCATGTAGCCAGCGGCATACACATTGCCGCGGTCCCAACGACCGCCCTCAAGACCCTGGGGCGAGAAGGACAGCCACTTCGCCGGTACACCGCCATCCGCCTCGAGCTCAAGGTATCCCGGACACTCCCACATAAAGCCAAAACGCTCGGGCGTAGACACGCGGCTCTCGAGCTCCCAACTCAGCATATCGGCCGAGCCATACACCAGGATCTCGCCCACATCGCGCCCGGCACCCTCGCCGTGCATGGCACAAAAACGGCTCTCGACATGAGGACCGTCAACGCGACGACGCGCGCCCAGCACCATGTGATAACGCCCGTCCGCATCACGCCACACCTTGGGGTCGCGCACGTGGCAGGTCAAATCCTCGGGATAATCATCGGACGCCAGCACCACGCACTTTTGGCTGAACTCCCGACCGGCAAGGCCATCAACGCTCTCGACATAAACAGTATCGGCGCGGCGGCCGGTATTGACGTAGTCGTACGTGCCGTCTGCATCGGAAAGCTTAACGTTGCCTGTGTACAGTACGCGAATGCGGCCGTCCTCGGCAAGCGCGGAGCCCGAATACACGCCATGGCAATCGAACGGCTCGTCGGGCAACAGCGGGGCGCCAACATATTCCCAGTTCATAAGGTCGCGGCTTGTGGCATGACCCCAGGCCTTAACGCCGCCCTCGACATCAAACGGCGCATATTGAAAATAAGCGTGGAACACGCCGCCCGCTTGGCAAAGACCGTTGGGGTCGTTGAGCCAACCCGCCGGCGGCATAATATGGAAGCGCTGGCCATACGCGCCATGACCGCACTCAGTGGCGGCGGCGTCAACAGCGGCAACCAGCTTTGCAAGATCGCGACCAAGTGCATTAGACATATCAAAGTCCTAACAGATCGAAAGTTACAAGGCACCAGAGATCGGCGCCCGATGCTGGAAACACCCGCGAGCATACAGCCCGCGGGCATTCCCTTAATCAAAAGCTCTTAGGCCTGCTCGGAAGCCTTGGGCTCGTCCTTGTACAGGACAAACGAGACAGCAAAGGAAACCAGCGCGGCGACCGCAAACATGATTACGTACTGTACGGGCTGGGCCAGGCACAGCAGGATGCCGAAGATACCCGTAACGCCCGTGCCGGAGGCAGCCAGCGAAGTGAGTGCGCAGACCAAGGCACCGCAACCGCCGCCGATGCAGCCGGCGATGAAGGGCTTAAAGAAGCGCAGGTTCACACCAAAGATGGCAGGCTCGGTAATGCCCATGAAGGCCGACAGGGCCGAAGGAAGCGCCAGACCCTTGATCTTGGCATCGCGGGTCTTAAAGGCAACGGCGAGTGCGGCGCCACCCTGAGCGATGTTGGCAGCACTGGCGATGGGCAGCCAGTAGGTCACGCCATACTGGGCAAGCTGGCCTAGGTCGATGGCGGTGTACATCTGGTGGATACCGGTAACGACCGTGGGGGCATAGAACAGGCCGACGATAAAGGAACCGATGCCGAAGGGCAGGGTCAGCAGGGCCTGGATCAGACCGAGGATGGCGTTCTCGGCCCAGACAAAGATGGGGCCGACGGCAACGAGCGTCACGAGCACGGTCACGAACACCGAGACGAGCGGAGTCACAAAGAGGTCGAACATCTCGGGAACGATCTTGTGCAGGCGCTTCTCGAGGAAGGCCAGAATGGCGCAGGCGATGACGATGGGGATCACATGACCCTGATAGCCGACCCACTCAAAGCTGTACACGCCGGGGATGACGGTGACCATGGTCTGCACGCCCTCGGAGGCAACCGTGTAGGCGCTCTGCAGCGAGGAGTTGATGAATGCACCACCGACGACGGCGCCCAGATACGGGTTGGCGCCAAAGGCCTTGGCGGCGGAGTAACCGATTAGGATCTGCAGAATGCCAAAGGACGTGCCCGAGACCAGGTCGGCGATCTTATAAATAAAGTTATTGGTGTCGAGCGCGATAAAGCCGTTAGAGGCCATAAAGTTGAGGGCGCTCATAATGCCCAGCAGCAGGCCCGAAGCCACGATGGCGGGGATGATGGGGACAAAGACGTCGCCGAGCACCTTAATGGCACGCATAAAGATGTTCTGCTGCTGTGCCGCGGCCTCCTTGACCTCGGCCTTGGTGGCAGCCTCGACGCCGCTGAGCGCAATGAACTCGTCGTAGACCTTGTTGACGGTGCCGGTGCCAAAAATAATCTGGAGCTGGCCCTGAGCCTCAAAGACGCCCTTGGCGCCGTCGATATTCTCGAGGGCCTCCTTGTCGACCTTGGCGTTATCGGCAATCACCAGGCGCAGACGCGTGGCGCAGTGTGCGGCCGAAACAACGTTGCCGGCGCCACCGATGTTGTCGAGCACCTCTTGGGCTGATTTACGGTAGTCCATGACTTCCCTTTCCTCCAACGGGAGCATCTGCACCCGGCCATCTTTGACACTTACACTGTAATCGATTTCAGTTTCATATGTCTGTAATCGTTTTCATATTGCGGTGAAAGGTAGGAATAGGCCGGCGAATGGTAGATTTGCGGCAAATATGAGGGGTCGGAGGCACATAGAAATGCCCAAAGCCTAGACATTCATGAGCTGATGCCCAAGTTTGAGCGTCCGCAGGCCGCCCTCCCCCTCCACGCCGTCGAGCGCGTCAAGCAACATATTGGTCGCCTCGACGCCACTGGTCAGGTAGCCATAGTGCACGGTGGGAATGCCGCCCGTCAGCGCGCGCAAAAACGCGTTGTCGCCAAAACCGCTCACGCGGTGTATGCCCTCGCCCATGCCGCAAACTTCATCGATAGCACGCAGCGCGCCCGCCGCCATGGTGTCGGTCGCGCAGGCGATAAACGAAACATCGGGAGCATCGGCAAGCAGCTCGCGCGCAGCGCGATAGCCCGAGTCAAGCGTAAACGAGCCCAGGCGAATCAAGGCGGCATCGAGCGGGTTGCCCGCGGCGCGCAAGCCGGCCTCAAAACCGCGACGACGGTCGAAACCGGCCGCGCGGTCCTCATCCGTAACTCCGATGTAGGCAATCTTGCCATCCACGCGACCCGCAAGCGCATGGCCCAGCTCAAAGGCGGCCTCGTAATCGTCGTGATAGACGCACGCCGCGCCCTCGACATGTTGGCCGATCAACACAATGGGCACGCGGCACGACTCAATCGCCCGGCGATGCTCGTCGGTGATCATGGTTGCCACCAGCACAATGCCATCGACCGGGTGGTTTTGGAATAAATCGAGGTATTCGAGCTCGCGATCAGCCGCGTTGTCGGTATTGGCAAGCAGCATCTGGTAGCCACGGCGACCGAGCACCTGGCCAATACCGGCGGTAATGCGGCTTACGGATTCCGAGTTGATCTTAGGTACGATGACGCCGATGAGTTTGGTGGAACCGGTGCGCAGCGCGCGAGCCTGGCTGGACCGCACGTATCCGGTCAGCTCAATCGCCTGCTTAATGCGCTCGGCCTTGTCCGCCGAGATATATCCACCGTTGAGGTAGCGCGAGACGGCGGCGCTCGAAACGCCCGCCAGCTCGGCCACATCTTTCATCTTTACCACGAGCACCCCTGTCGTTGAAATCGCTTTCACCATGATACCCAACCCTCGCCCGAAAAATATTCGACTGAAAAGGTCTCAGCGGATCATTTCAACCGCCCAGGTCGAGCAAGCGTCAGCGAGCGGGCAGCTGTCGTGGCGAGGTGCCGCGAAAGAGGAGCGAAGCGTACTATATGTACGCGAGCGACGGTTTGAGCGGCAGATCGCCCGGCAGATGCCCGCGCAGCGTCGACCGGTCCGGCGTTCGTTAGAACGCCGGAACATAGTTAGCCGTGGTACTCGCCGTTGTACTGGATGAGCGTCAGGTCCTCCACGCCATCGAGCGCGCGAATGGCGTCCGCATAGGGCATGTCAACGCCGTCCGAGAACACCTCCACGGCCATCTCGACCTTGTCACCACGCATGGTCTTGGACTTCACCGTAAACTTGGTGCGCCCAAATGCACGCACGATATCGTCGCCGGTGGTCTGACCCGTGTAGTGGATGACCATCATGTACACGCGCGCCTTGTCCTGGTGGCTCGCAAAGCCGGCGATCATCGCCACGATGACCACCGCCGTCAGCCCCACGAGCGCATACATGCCGGCGCCCGCCGTAATGCCCGTGGTGATGGCCCAAAACAGATACAGCAGGTCGAGCGGGTCCTTGACCGCCGTACGATAGCGGACGATGGACAGAGCACCGACCATACCGAGCGAGATGACCACGTTCGTCGAGATCGCGAGCGTGACCATGCAGGTGAGCACGCACATGCCCACGAGCGTCACGGCAAAACTGCGCGAATAGACCACGCCGGTAAAAAAGCGCTTGTACACGTAATAGATCAGGATGCCCATGGCGAGCGCCACGAGCAGCGACAGGCCGATCTTGGCAGGGTCGACCTGACCAAACGCCTCCAAGACGGAGTTCTTGAAAAAGTCTCTGGTGCTCATGGTCTATATATCCCCTCGGTTCTCAAAATCCGATTCCCAGTAATTAAATCCGCGCAGGTAAGCGGTCTTTTCGTAACACAGGCAGTACTTGGAGACCGCCGTGAGCTCCGCCGCGCCCGGTGGCACCATATCGCGCACCAGCTGCGGGCAAAACTCGGTAAATTTGACCTCCATCACCAGCTTGCCCGGCTCCAGCACGGGCAGCGCGGGCAAGGTCGCGTCAAAGATATCAAAACTCCCCACCGCGGCGCGCACGTTCATGTCAAACGTAATGCGCACGGTGCCTTCGTCCATCACCCACGGCTCGCGCTCGTAATCCACGATGGTCCGCGGGCGCATCATGTTGCAGATGCACTCGATGTAGAACTCACGGCAGAGCTGGTGTGGACTCCGCAGCAAAAAGTCGTAATCGCCGGCCAGGATCTGCTCAAACTCGTCGCGCGTGAGCGGCGCGTCCTCCTTGTAGATCCAGCTGCCGTACTTCTTTTTGCGCTCGAGCTTAATCACCTTGTAGCCGCCGTTATAGATGCGCACGCGATACTTTTTGCGCATGAGAATACCGGCGTCTTTTTCCTCGTAGGCCGAGTTGCAGTAGTCGTCAAAATACAGGCTGCGGATGGTGTAACCGCCCGCCCGTGCATGCTTGTCCAGCTTAAAAACCGGCGACATGCGACAGGCAAGCGCGGCGTGCTCGCCCTCGTTAATGAGATATTTGAGCTCGTGGCGGTAACGCTCCTGCGTGGCACGCACAGGCGGGGCCGCCAAGCGCTCAAGCAACGCGCTAGCCCTCCTCATACGTATCCTCCACGACCTTACCGCCGTCTTGCACGTAAAAACACTTCATGCCGTAGTGCTTGCCGTCGTCGGTCACATAGTAGTCAAACGCATCTTGCGTATAGCCGTCGGAGTTGGTGGCACGCACGCGCACAAAATACTGGCCGGTATCGGGGGCATCGCACGTTACCTCCGGCAGCAGCACGTCCTCGGCCTTAAAGATCACGTCAGTAATGGCGTAATCGAGCGCAAGCTCTACGGTGTAGCGAATGTCGCGCGCCTCAAAGTCGTAGGACGCATCCCAGTTAATGCGCAGCTTGCCGTTATCAATCTGCGGCACACCGATGTAGAACGGCATGGGCTTTTTATAGCTCTCGCGGAAGCTCTTATAGTTCTCTTCGATCTCGGCCGGAATCGCCGCGGCGATCTGCTCGTATTGATCCTTGGTGACAGGCAGATTATCGATATCGGGCGAAGCAAAGACCAGGGATTCAGTCACCTCGCGGTAGTGCTTGATCATCTTGGTCAGGCGAGTCTCGGTCAAATACGAGCGCAAGTCCTTGACGGCACGGTCGAGTTCGCTGCGGAACGACTTGCTGCGCAACGCACGATTGAATAGCACGTTGCCCCAGTAGTTGCTTACGCCGCGCTCCGAGCTCGCATAATCCGAGAACCCCGTCAGGCTCAGCTCAAGCTTACGCAGCATGCCGTCGTTATCCCAATCCAGGATATACCAGACCTTGGAGTTAAGCGGGCTGTACAGATAGCAGTTACGGTTCTGCGTATCGCAGTTGCCCGTCAGGATCTGAAACGCCAACCAATAGACCAGGTTCTCGGTATCAAAGTAGGTGTCGAGCACGTCATCGATCTTTTGCGATTCGTCGTTGAGCGCATCGAGCATCTCGATGAGCTTGGTGTGGTCCGTATCGCCCTTAATCTCGAGCATGCCTTCAAAGCTCGCCTGGTTGTAGTCGGGATCATCGGCAAGCTTAATGGTGTCCTCGTAGCGATGGAAATCAAAGCTGTTCACCTTGTACAGGTGCCCGCTCTTATCCAGGCCATGTGCCTTAAGCGCCGTCTTGTTGAGCTGCTCCACCTGCGTAAACAGGCCGTAGTCCTCAAAGGTATCGTTGGACTTTTCGGTCTGGTCGCACACCCACAGATGCACAAACTGCGTGCGCAGGCCCATCATCTGGGGAATCCCGCGGATAAGGTCATAGGCCATCTTGTTGCGAAAACGCATACCCTCGCCCATGTGCTTGTTGAGCGCAATCGCACGCTGCTGGCGCCAGGTACCTTTTCCTTTTTTGAGCTCCACCTTGTAATTCTTCTTCGTATAACCGCTCGACGTCTGGCCACGCACCTGCACGGTAGCATTGGGCGCTTCCTCGCCATAGCCAACCTCGCCGGCCACCGGGCCGTCTTCGTCGCCCGCCTGCAAAAGCCCCATTACCTGATAGCGCGTCACGCCCATGTCGGCATAGTCATACACCGAGTACGTATTGATCTCGGCCCAGCTATGATCGGTGTTCTCGGAGCTGTTACCGCGCGAGACCGTCAGGTACATGGTCACAATGCCCGAGTCGTCGTAGACCTCGTACAGCTCGTCCTTATCGCGAAGGTGCTTGGACTGGTCGGAAGACTCAGCCTTTTTAATCTTGTCCTGTTTTTTGACCTTTTTAGTCGAGGATTCGTCCTGAGACGAGCAGCCCGAAAGCAACAGCGCGCCGGCAGCCGCCTCGATCAGGCAGCGGCGAGACATCAACTTATCGATCATCAGAACCTCCCCAATGTTTTTGGTACAGGCGAACCACCATACGTTCAAACGCACTGCGCGGCTCACCGCCCACGCGCTTGTCCTCGTAGCGTTGCTCAACACGGTCGAGCACCCGTCCAAGTTCGGTAAACCAGCCCGTTTTGTCGGTCGCCACAATGGGCTGCTGGCTCAGGATACGATACGGCAAGTTGGCGGTATAGGTATCGAGCCGCAGCAGCGCCACGATAAAAAACACCGCTGCACCCAACAAAAAGCCAAAGCCGTAAAACTGCTGCGGCAAGAGCAGAGAAACGGCAGTCGCCAGCCCGGCCACACCGGCAAACAACCCCGAGGCCAGCACGGCCCCCTTATAGTCGGTAAAGTACAGCAAGATGAGCAACACCGTATTGCCCACGGCATACAGGCCGTAGCCCACGCACAACGTGCGAAAATACCCTTGCATCAGGTTGTTAAAGCCCAACGGTAGCGCCGAGAGCACTGTGGTCTCGAGCGAGATGACCGCCGCCGTCACAAACAGTTGTTTGAGCGCACAAAACCGCAGTTCTCGGTTGAGCGTGGCAAGCATTTCCTCCTCGGCCACCACAATGTCGCCCACCACGCCACCGTCATTGAACAGGCTGTAGTAGTCGCGGTAGCGCGGATAAAAGTTGACCTCGACCGAGACCACAAAGTTGACGGACGTGACCAGGATCGTCAAAAACGCGATGAGCGCCGGCACATCGTGGTAGGGCGCACCATAAAACAAGCCCTTGACCTGCACGCCAATGGGACCGGCCCAAATTATCACCAAGTGCGCAAAGAGGCCCAGGTTGGTAAACAAGCCCGTGAGCGCCAACGGAATAAACTGATCAAGCCACCGTAAAAAGAGCCAGGGGCTGCGTTCGCTCTGCGGAAAAAACCGGTACAGCAGTACCACGTCCCAGGCGAGCATGACGCCATAGCCCAGAGCAATTGACGCCAAAAGGCCCTCGACCGGCGGCAGACCAAGCGCCAGCGCGGCCAGGGCGCACAGGCACGCCACGCCAATGGCAGCCGCAAAGCTGCATAGGATACCGCGGTAATCCTTAATAGCGGTGAGATAGCTCATGCCGTTCCAATTGACGATCATAATGTTGAACAGCCACAGGCACAGCAGCCCCTGTAGCAGCGTGGCGCCCGAGAACAGCAAAAAGACGCCGTAGAGCACCGTGCCCACAACGAGCATGATGGCATTAGATCCCCAAAACGAAGGCAGGATCTCATCCTCGCGCTCAGCAAAAAGCATATCGGCCAAAAAGCGCGTGACCGGCATAGAGAAAAAACTCGTGAGCGTGAGCGACGCCAGCAGCGTATAGGTCACCATGCACACCAGCAGATCTTGGTTGCCACGGCCCACACCCCACAGACCGCACAGCACCAAGATACCCACCTGGAGCAGCACGCCCAGCAGCATGGGGCCCGTGCACACAATGCCGGCGTAGCCATAGGCGCGCATCGTGGCAAACAGACCCTTGCGCCTAAACAGGCGCTTGAGCTCAAAACCGATTCCGGCCACCGGCTACTCCCCCTCTCTGGGCAGGTCAAACGCTTGCGCCGTCTCGTCGTACAACGCGCGATAGTTGGCGAGCATCTGCTCGTGCAAGAAGTACGTGGCAACGCGACGCTGGCCGCGCTCACCCATCTCGATACGCCGGGCGCGGCTCGCACACATGCGTTCCATGGCATCGGCCAAGCCCTTGCGATACATAGGCGGCGTCACAAAACCTGCCACGCCAAAGTCATCACCCGGGGCGCCTTCGAGCAGCTCACGGCAGCAGCCCACCTCGGTCGTCACGCAGGGACGGCGCGCTGCAAGCGACTCCAGCACGCTGAGCGGCTGGCCCTCGGAGATACTCGTCAAAATGGTAAAGTCGAGCTTTTCCATGTACTCGACCACGTTGACGCGGCCGGTAAAAATCAGGTCGCGCACGCCCAGGGTTTCGACCAGCGCGTGGCACTCGGCGCCGTACTCCTCGTCGTCCACGCCGCCCATGATGTGCAGGCGCACCTTGGGCAGGCGCTCGTGCAGCTCAAAGAAGGCATAAATCATGGTCTTAACATCCTTTATGGGCGCCAGGCGCACCACCGCGCCAATGTCCACCCAGCCGTCATCGGGCTTTAAGGGAATGCCCTTAAAGCGATCGAACTGGATGCCGTTGGGGATGACCAGGCATTTGTCCGCATCGCAGCCCATATCAATCTGCGTCTTGCGGGCATTATGGAACAAACTCGTCACGCGGAAGGCGCGGCGGTAGATCTCCTCCGAAAGCAGGTAGAAAAAGCGAATCCAGCGGTCCTTAAACGACGGCACCACCCAATCGGCGCGAATGATCTCTTCCTCGCGCTCGCGGGTATAGATGCCATGCTCGGTCAGCAGCACCGGCGCATGGTGAACGCTTGAGCCCAGGCAGGCGAGCAGGCCACCGTAGCCGGTCGAGATGGCATGGTACACATCGGCCACCGGCACCTCGCTTCCCAACAGGTAGAGCACGGGCAGCAACATGGAGCGCATGGTGTGGAATGCATCGGCAAAGGGCGTGTAGGGATACTCGGCCAGGCACACGTCGCGAAAGATATCCATAAACGTGCGGCTCTGCAAAAACGAGAGCGGATGCACGCGACGGCGGTGGAAGATATCGAACAGAACATCCCAATCCGGATTGGAGAGCGACACCAGACGACGTAGCGCCTCGCGCTCACGGTCGTTAAAACTGGCTTCATGTTGCTCGCCCGAAAGCCGCAGGGCATCGTCCAGGAACACCTCGTGCACCTCGACCACGTTGCCGGGCAGCTCGTAGACAAACTTGCCACGGTCGGCAGCATGCGCGCCGATCACCCACAGCACAAACTCGTGCTCGGGCATGGCCGTAATGTAGCCATGCATCCAGGTAGATACGCCGCCGTGCACATAGGGGTAGCAACCCTCGAGTACCAAGCAGATTCTCATTTATCGCCACCCTCCTTGCGCTCGATCGTCACGGTCTTATCATTTGCCTTGAGCAGATACAGATTGCCCGTAAGGTGCGTCAGTTCGCCACCCGTCACCGCACCCGGCTCGCCATTATTGGCGCGGAACATGAGCCACGCCTCGTCGTGGAAATTGCCCAGGCTGAGCGTCCAGGCATCTGCACTTGTATCCACGTTCACCGTAACCGACGAAAAGCGCTGGATGGCACCGGAGCACTCCGACGCCGTCTGGTGCCGCAGATCGGGCGCCGACTTGGTAAGCCAGTCCAGGTAGTCGGTCAGGCCGCCCTTGTAGACCTCCCAGCCCTCCTTGGCTCCGCGATCGGGGTCCAAAAGGTCGTCCGGGTGCATAAAGTGCGTACTCACGTAGTGCATGTTGAGCTCGGACACGGCGGCTAGGCGCATATAGGAATCGTTGACCATGCCGCCCGAAACAATACGTGGCTGCTCCACAATGCCATCGCTCGCCACGCCAAACTCCTGCACGTAGGGTAGGTCGGTGCCATCCTCAAAATACGTACTGGCAATGGTCTTAATGCGCGGAACATCGGTACCGATAAGCTTGCGCGCGCGAGCCGAAAGAATATTCGACGGCGGCACGTAAACCGAGCCATGAGCATTGGGCAGGACCTCGTCCTGAAACGCGATAAGTTCGTTGAGCGAAGCGACGAGCGTCTCTTTGTTCTTCCAGGTCTTGTAGTCGTACAGCGTGCCGTAGTCGGTGTCCCAGAGCGCCAGAGGCTGATGGTTGTAGCCGTGAAAGCCCAGCTCGCCGCCCATCTGCAGCAGCATGCCGCCAAAATAGCGGAACTGCGTGGTATCGGGTTGGCGCGCGGGCTCAATCTGGTTGACCGCGTCCTCGTAGTTTTCGATCATCACGCCGGTATAGCGAATGCCATATTTTTGCGCGAGCTTTTGCAGATCGGGCCACCAGACCTTGGTGTAAAAATCCGCAATGGAAAGGCCGTAGTCACGCTTGATATAAGTACCATCGCCCGAGGGCACGGGGCTGGGAAAGTCGTCCAAAAAGAACACGGCGCTGTTGATGACCGGATAGGCCGTTGCATCGCCCAGGAGGCTGGTCGCCGCGGCGTAAAAGCCGCGCATGACCTTGTCATAGATACCGATATTGCAAACCACGGTGCGCCCGCTACCGCAGTCATTCGACCAAATGAGTGGGGCGCCCGCATCGCCGGTCTTAGCCCACACACGAGCCGTCTCGCGCAGCGATACCGAAAGCGACGAATCAAAAGGGTCCGAGAGCTCGTAGCGCTCTCCCCCGCCCAGCATAAAGTCCTCACTCGGCACAATGCTTTCGGCTTTTACATAGTCATATCCGGCCGATTCAATGCCAAGCTTGGAGGCAATCACTTGCAGATAGCTCGAGTTATCCGGCGGCATGGCGAGCATAAGCGAACCGCCGGCACTCACCCAACTCATAATGTCGCTCAGGTGCGTACCGAGCCCATCGAGCGACGGCATGAGCAAAATCACGCGATCGAAGGCGGTCAGCGAGGGAAAGGCATCCGCACTATCCAGGGCAAGGTCCACGTCGCGGTGCGCAATCTTCATGTCGAGCAGGATCTGGTCGAACTGCTCCTTTACGTCCTCGACGCCAGCTTGATCGGAATCGGTAATGACCAGGCACGTGGGCTTTTGGCCAAAGATTGCCGAGGAGGCCGGCACCGCGTCGTTGGCGGCGAGCATGCCCAGCTTGTGCTGTCCAGCGCTGTACTGCACGCCGGCACGCTCCACCAGCAGCACGGCGGCCATGGCAATAAAGACCGCCCACACCACGAGGAGTCCCATCCAACGAAAGCGGCCTGCACGGTCGCGGATATGTTGGGCCACGCTCATCTGGCCTCCTCCCCGTCGCGCCAAAACGCCAACTTTTCGCGGTTGTCGGCGCTCAAATACACATGTTGCTTGTCAATCGCATCGATCACACGGTGAACCTCGTCACCGTCGCGGCGCATCACGGCCAGGCGCAGGCAGAGCATCTAAACCTCCTGCTCCTCGGGCACGTCGAGCACTAGCTGGTCGATCACGGCCTGCGCCTCGTCGATCTGTCCGACATCGGCCAGCGCCGTCGCATATCGAATGCGCAGCTCAAAGGTGTCCTCGCGCTCGCAGCGACGCGCAAGCAGGCGCGCGTACTGTTGGCGCTGAATCAGAGCCACGCGCCCCTCGGCCAAGCCCGAGCCCAAGTATTCACCAAGAAAATCGCAGTATTCGTTGAGGTTTTTCGCGCTCGGGTCCGTCTTAAAGGCATGCTCCAGCTGCTGCAGTTTAAGGTCGGACTCCTTGGAGATCTGCGCCACCGCCGTCGCGGCATAGTGCGCCACCTCAACGTCGTCGTTAAGCTTAGCCGCCTGCAGCTGCGCCAGGTACGCGTCGGGCTCCTCGGTGAGCATGGAGAGCATTAGGCGGCGCCGGCATGCCGGATCGTTGACGATGAGCGCCTCCTCGAGCGGCACTACGCCTGCATCGGCGTCACGGTCGTGCACCAGGATGCTGCGATGCAGGTCGTCGTTGAAGCGCAGCGACTCCAGCGCAGACTCTTTCAGCCCCTCGCCAAACACCGCGCTGCGGACCGATAGCAGAACCACCAGCAACGGGCCCCACAGCGGCACCAGCACTATCACAGCCAACATGTGCCCGCGCACCGGCAGCAGGCCCAGCTTCATGAGCGTCCACAGCATCAGGCAAACCAGCGCATGAATCAGCAGCAAGACGGCAGCAACGACAAGCGAGATCAAGCGGCACCCCCCTCACCGTCACCGGTGTAAGAGATGTGCTGCAGCAGCTCCACGATGTCCTCGCCGTCGACGGGCTCCACCGCAATCTGCTTTGCACTCAGACGCTCGCGGATAATGGGCAGATCGCACGCCTTTGCCTGGCGCATAAGCAGATAGAGCACGTCGCCGTCGACCAAGCCCGCCGCGTCGCTCTCGCGGATTGCCGACCCAATTGCGCCCACCAGCTCGCCGACAGGCTCCATGCCCGGTACCACGCGCAGGAGCAAAAAACTCCCCATCTTGCTATCTGCCAGAGCCTGCTCCGCCGCGAGCTCTTGGCCAAAGGCAGCCTGCTTGAGCACGCAAGTGCCGTCAACGCAGCGTTTATCCTGCGCCACCGCCTCATAGTCAAAAGCACGGCCCAGCGCGCTTTCGACCAGCCCGCACAAGATGCGGAACAGGTTTTGATAATAGAGGGTCATTTGGTTTTCGGCCGCACTACGCACAAAGATCAACACGGCGGGTGCCCCGTCGCGCTCGATCGTGTATCCAAACATGGGAAGTCCCGGCGTCAGCTCGCGGTTCACCCACAGGTTCGAACGACCCCCGTCGCCCAAAAGAGGTGCAAGCTGCTCAAGCGTGAGCGAGCGTGCGGCATCTTCGGCAATCGCGGGACTTGCTGCCACCAGGCGTGCAAATGCCCCGCCCGAAACATGGTAGATCGCCACCGAATCGTTCTCGAGAATCTCGCCCAGAAGCTCGCAGCACTTGCGATAGATATCGCGTGGGTTGAGCACGTCGAGCTCCTGCGTCACGGCAAAGATCTTGCCAAAGCTGTCGTGGCGACCCACGATCTGGCGCCTGTACGCGCGCTTGTCCTCGATCGCGTCGTGGTAGAGCTGCGTAAGGAACGTATTGCGGTTGCGCACGAGCTCGTTTTGATCGCGCTCCGCCCTAATGGCTTCGCTGTTGCGCAGCTGCACATAGCCGCACACGGCACCCACCACAAAGTACGCAATAAACGGCAGCCAGTTGGACGGCTCGTAGAACAGGCCCTGGAAGGTATAGCCGTACTGAGTAAAGTAGCTCGCGGCCAAACCCACCGACGCCAGCAGCGCCGCAACCAGGCCAAAGTCCAAGCCATACAGCGTGCCGATCAGTACCACGTACAGCAGGCGGTAGTCGAGCACGTTAAGCTGAGCAGACTGCGAAAACACCAGCTCCAGGCCCTCAAAGAGCACCCAGGCCAGCGCGGTCTCCAGGCATTTGATGGGCAGTGTCCGCCCGCGCATGCGGTCGATGGCGGCACGCAGCGGATGGCGCTTGCCCGCGAGGGTCTGCTCCCAGCGGGCGTGTATGGTCGAAAGATCGCGCAGCACGTCATAGCGCTGGAACCACCCGTAGCGCGTGCGGACGGTATCGCTCGGAGCAATGGAGACGACGGCGTCCCCGTCGTAGGTAATGTCGAGCCCCGGGAACAAGCCCTTGAGCGCCTCGCCCAGGTCTCCCACGGTGTGGGCAAAGCTATCCGGAACCTCGAGTTCCTCGAATGTGGCATCCCAGCTGTCGAAGATGCGACGCACCAGAACGGCCAGCTCCTCGGCGCAGAGGGCACCGAGCGGTGAGTCCGCCCCAGCCCTCATGACAGCAGAGCCTTGCGAGCACGCCTCGAACAGCGGGGTCAAAATCGGGTCTTCCAGCGTGGGCGAGGCGGTGTACAGATACGGCACGCGCAAGATCTTGGCCTGAATGCCGTCGCGGACCGCATAGTAGCGGCACAGGTCGTTGGCCGCACGGGCAATGATGCCCTTGCCGTTTTGCCCCGCAGCGTCCACCGCACCGTCCGCTCCCATGGGACCAGTCACAAACAGCAGCTGAATCTGGCGACCCATGCAAGCTCGAAAGACGGAGCGCAGCAGCTCGATGTCGCCAACGGCCTCGGTATGCGGCGTGAGATAGGTAGAGAGGTAGACCACACGGTCGAATTCGTAAGCCTGGTCCAGGTGCTGCAGCAGCTCTTTCCAAGACGCATGGAGCGACGACCCGTCGCGGCGCGCCTCGTTGGCCGCCACGACCTGAACATGGTCACCGGGAAACGCCTTGGCACAAAAGTCGTCATCGACATACACGGTATTGCCAACAACCAGCACTTCCACCGTGCGCTCCCCCTCCCCAAATTTAGCTTTTGCCATGGTAAACATGCATATTGTACGCTGTCAATGTAGGCCAAAGGCAACTTTAAAGCTGTTTTAAGAACTTTTTCAGACGGGAAGCGACTCGCGCCTGAGCCAGAGAGCCCTACACGTGCCGCTGCACGGCGGAGAAAGGCGAATCCACTACCCCTCAGGCATAATTCCTGAGCAAAATCAAGCAGAGCACACGGCTTTTTGCGCCACTTTAAGACGTAATCGGGATGTGGCGAGAGGCCAAATTCGGAAGTGCGGGGAAAACCAAAGGAATGCTGACCAGACCCCCGTTTTAGGCTTCCGCGACCTGCGGTTTTGATACAAAAAAACCGCGTTGTGCTCGAAGGTTTTCGATTTTTCCCCGCACTTCTGTAATTACATCTCTGGATCGAGGGCGCAGGCAATGGTGACGACATCCACGATAGCGCCCCCCTATGCCTGATACCAAAATCGTTCCATAGGGACCCGTTTCCCAATGGGATGATTCTTCACAAAGGGCATTAAGGCGCATGAGAACATGGTAGAGGCAAGCAAGCGCGCTTCCACGTTTTCGCCCATGGTGACCACGGTATAATCCAACGAGACAAGCAACGAACGGGAAAGGCAGCGCGGATGAACCTGGGCAGCGAGAGCGAGACCGTCGAGTTCAAGAAGTCCACTGGCGAGCATAAAGAAGCACTGCAAGCCATCAGCGCCATGCTGAACAAGCACGGCCGCGGCGAGCTCTACTTCGGCGTGAAGGACAACGGCGATGTCATCGGCCAGGATGTCAGCGACGCAACGCTGCGCCAGATGACGTCGTGGGTGTCCGACAAGATCGAGCCCGCGGTGTTCCCGACGGTCGAGTGCCTCGACGCCGATGATGGGCTGCGATACATCAAAATTGCCTTCTCAGGTGCCGACGCCCCCTACTCCGCCGACGGACGCTACTTCACCCGCGTGGGGACTTCGAACAAAGCGCTGTCGGCCTCGGAGCTGAGCGCCATGGTCGTCAAGCGTGAGCGCGCCCGTAGCCCGTGGGACTCGCTGCCGTCCGGCAGGCCCGTCTCCGACGCCGACGAGCAGGCGGTGCGTGACTTCGTCGCGCGCGGCGGCAGGGCCGGACGCGTGGGCGGCGGGTTCGCCGGCGTGGAGGACACCTTGGCAAGGCTCGACCTCGTCGCGCCCGACGGCAGCCTAAGAAACGCCGCGGTGGAGCTGTTCTGCGAGGGATCCGACACCTACCCCAGGATGAAGCTGGGGCTTCTGGGCGGCAACACCAAGGCCAAGATCCTCGACCTGCGCCGCGAGAGCGGCACCATGCTCAAGCTGCTCGACTTCGCCGAGTACTTCGTGACGTCGAACATCAGGCGCGAGTTCGTCATCGGCGAGACGGGCATGTACCGCAAGGAGATCCCCGAGATCCCGGCCGAGGCCATCCGCGAGGCGGTTGCCAACGCGCTGTGCCACCGCGACTACACCACCGGCACCGCCGTCGAGGTCAACGTGTTCATGGACACCGTCCAGATCGTGAGCCCGGGCCTGTTCCCCGAGGGCGACTCGCCGCAAGAGCACCTAGACGGTACCGCGAGCGAGTTCGGCCTCCGAAACCCCGCGATCGCGCGCACCCTGTTCCGCGCCGGCGTCATCGAGCAGTACGGCACGGGCATACCGCGCATCAAGGAGGCCTGCGAGGCAGCCGGCGTGAGGTTCCGCTTCGAGCAGACCGTCAACAGCACCGTCGTCGTCTTCGAGCGTCCTGGGTTGCAGAAAGCGGCCTTCAGGAGAACCGCGGCCGACAACCGACCGCTCCTCAGCGAGCGCGAACGAGCAGCGATGGCAATTGCCGCCGCTCAGGGGAAAATCACGACCTCCGACCTCGCGCGGGAGTCCAATGTCGGTAGGAAAACGGCCTCGAAGACTCTGAAAGACCTTGCCGGTCGAGGCCTGTTGGAATGGGTAGGGAAAAGCCCGAAAGACCCGCACCAGTTCTACAGGATGCCAAGCGAAGTTTGAGGCTGCAGGTCCTAGCCGGGAAACAGGCCCATTGCGTTTGCTGCCCTCCCCCTGCTGGGCACTACTGAGTAATCTACTGGGCACTGCTGAGTAATCTACTGAGTAGTGCCCAAGCGCGAGTTGGCAAGTCCGCCGAAGCCCAGAGAAACGGCTCCGAAGAATATACTGACCGCTACTGACCGCTACTGACCGCTACTGACCGCTACTGACCGCTACTGACCGCTACTG
>DAWDYI010000004.1:13038-23675 GCA_052344885.1 Collinsella aerofaciens | reverse complement strand
ACCGCGGCATTCGGCAGGCCCGCCGAATGCCGCGGTCTCCCGAGACTAGCAGAGCCGCCCTTATTGTTAGCGCTGCCGAAGCAAGCCCTACTTCAGCAGCAACTTGAATTTTCGTGCGATGAGCCTCCCCGGAGCCAAGAGCCTTTTGCCCTAATCACAACACCGCAATTCAAGCACCGCAGAAAACTCCATTAGCGATGAACCAGCCACTTGAAGACGTGATCAAGGTGCGGCAAGGGGTCAAATTCGGAGGTGCGGGGAAAATCGAAGAAATGCTAACCAGGCCCCAGTTTTCGCTTCCGCGAACTGCGGTTTTGGTGCTAAAAATCGCGTTGTGCTCGAAGGTTCTCGATTTTCCCCGCACTTCCGTAATTACATCCTTGGATCGAGAGTACAGGCAACAATGACGTCATCCGCGATAGCACCCAACAGTCACGGACGTACAAAAGGCCGTTGCCGGAAGCCTCCATACAACGACTCTTCTTTGCGCGCGCCACGCTCGCAATGCTCCATTAAATGTAACTAATTGATTTGCTATATACCATTCATAATGGCACATAGCAAATCAATTAGTTACATGTGGAGGCAGAACATGAGGGAGTACGTCGAGAAGCAGCTGCACACTAGAGTCGATTGCGAGCCCAACGACGCCTCGGAAATAACGACGCAAAACTCTTTCCGAAAGTGTAGGTGAGCGAAATGGCGACTCATGCATACGATGACCTTTATTCTTATCTAGCCGCATTCAAGAACAGCTCTCTTGCCGAAATAATTGCGTACCTAGAAGAACTGGGGCAAAGGAGGTTCGACGCCTTTATTAGGGGCCTTGCACCCCTTATCCCAATCGAAAAAATCGAAAATCAATCCCAGTTCAATTTTTCTGTTGACTCCACCCTTGAAGGAGGCAAATTCCCCTGCACTGACTATGCCTGTCGAGAGCAAAACATTTACCATTTGGCAAAGTTCTCAGCATTGTATGCAGATAAAACACTGATTCATTGCCCTATAGAATCGGCATTCGAAATGGGGCACGATGATTATGCCTCAGTCGATGAACTTGCATTCGGGATCTATTTGACCATGCGAGTCGAAGACATAGTCAAAGCTGGAATACTCGGATTTTCGAGCAATTACATTCCTCTTTGCAAAGATTGCCTAGCGCGACAAATCGAAAGAGAATCAAAAGCAAAAGGATTGATATCGAGTTATTGGGATGAACTCGTACGACAATTCTGTTCCTCTACCTCGTGCACTTTAAAACAAGCACCAGATGGGAATCTGTGTGTAGCGATTGAGGGAATGGATGCATATGGGTCCCATGATGAGATGGATGTCGATTTCCTGGTAATCCCGTCTGAATACGAATCGCTCTATGCAAGCCAAGGCGAAACGCGATTGGATAGAGACATGCTGGAGAAAGGCGGCATCTCGACTATCCTACTGCCTTTGTTGGACGATTGCTTTCAAGCCCTCGTCAATCCCTATTTTTCGAATAGCTCGTATTTAACCACTCGTCCAGCTCAGATTGAGTTCCTCGAGTCCGCAACTTCCACCCTTTATCCTCGAAAAGATCAGACCATACCCATTCGCCGGTTATCTTGCCCCCTCCCCATTGCTGAAAATGCAACGTTGCGTAGCATCCTTGATTGCCGCATTAGAAACGAAGAGTCGTTTCTTGTGTTTAGGGATACCTTGTCCAAAGGCCTGAGCGAAAGGCCCATCGACACCTCGACATTAGCTGACCTGAAGAACGACCTAATAGAGCCCGAGCTTCACAAGATATCTTTAGTGATGAAAAACGAGCGATCCCGATTAGTCACCTCCGCAGGCATTGAAGCCGCTATCGGAATTGCGAGCTTTACATTGGGGCAATACGGAATCGCATCACCTTCTGATGCCATGGCCTTCCTCGGGGCTGCCGGCATAGGGGCCGTTGCATCTCAATCCGCAGATTTCTTGCGAGAAGCCAAGGCAAAAGAGAACCCCATGTATTTCCTCTGGAAGCTCAATAGAAACAACCGTCTGTAACCTAAGGGGCAGAACACCGCAGTCGCCGAGCATATCTCGATCATTAAATAAAGGCAGCACTAGAAAGGATGCGAATCGTGAAGAACCGATTCCCTTTCCGAATGCCTAATGCAGTAAAAATCACTGGTAGATCCGAGCAGTTTAACCAAGACGACAAGAGCGCGCTCAGATTGTTGTCTGCAGTAGCTAGCCAAGTATAGATACCATCCTGTTTCCAAATTCGGTCCTACGATAAACCCTTTCTTCTTTCTCAATTTCGTCGGGATCGTCGAAGATGAGCGTCGTATCTACTACGTCCCACTGCTGCCGATGGATATCCTCAATCAGCAATCCCAGCCCGGTTAATCGAAGAAGAACTTCTGCATCTCTGCCTCTGAGCGTCTGAAAAGTTTCCTTTTCTCGAAGCATTTCGTAGTCTCCAGGTAGAAATCTGTCCAAAGTCTCTGCAAACAAACGAAGATCGTCCCAGCTAATTTCTTTATCTAGGTAGGCCTCATAAATCTTTGCTAGTCGCCGCGCTTTGTCCTCCTCAATGTATCTTTCGAGCAGGATAAGCAGGTACTCAATATCGCGCTTCCTATTTGACTCTTCAAAGTATTGCTTGTACTTGTTCCATGAGCCATTTTCAAAAGAGTCGCGGTTGAACTCATCGAGGAAACACGCATACTTCTTCAGCAGATGCGCATTGTGGATATTGTTTCCGATTTTGTAGATGCTCACTAGGCTTGAGATGACGGGGATGTCCTTCAAGAACTCGTTTTGGAGAATTTCGTCCAGGCCAACCTCTGCGATATTCGAAATAAGTTCGAGAGAGTCGCTGCAAATAGTCGGCCTTGCGTCGTCTTGCAAGCGCGATAGACCGGCCTTAGTTGATTCCTCTGCGTTTACCATAAGATTACCTTTCATAATAATTTGCCAGTTTTGGCATGCGTTTGCAGCGCCGCTTTTCTGAAAGTGGCTCCAATTTAAATGCCATCCCCCGAATAGGCGCTCAGGTTCGATTCAACAAGTGCATTGGTTGAAAAGAGCTTTAGACCCCCTTCGCGGTAGAAGTCGCCTGTGCAGAGCAACCAAATCATCTTGTCGAGCTTGCAGGCAGTGGACTCGGGGTCCACGCCGCCCTTCCGCGCCGCGCGCGCGGCTTCGAAATGGCAACGAGCCACTTCGGCCTCGCTGTCAGTGGTAGCGTAAAACTGAACAGTATTCAGCTGGCCGTTGACACAAACATCGACGAGTGGCTGCTGAACAAGCTCGACGACCTGATCAGGGCGATGCAGCTCGAGCTCATGGAGCTGCACCACGGTTCGTCCTCGACTGTCTTCTGCACGCAGTGCAGGTCGAAGGGCTAGGCAGGAGCCCCCGAGGCTTTTCCTAATTCTAGGTGTTAAAGTCGATTACTGCCTGCCGTGGAATAGCCTCCACTTTTCGTCTTCGATGTCTCTTTCAATTGAAGACCTCACTTTTAACAGCCATTCTCTGTGTTTTAAATATTCAACACCTGCGGGCAGCTGAGCAGCAATCGATTCAATCGCCTCAATCTCCTTGAGCTTTGCTGGAATAAAGCCTTTTTCTGGAGACCCGCTCATTGAAGATCGACGGAGATCCAAATCGTTGATCGATATCCCGTCTTTATCGAGCGACAGAATGAGGGTGATAGCCCTGACCCTCGCCTCGTCATTGCAATCGGACAAGGCCCAGCTAATTCTATCGAGACTATTTGCGTCGGCGATCCTTTCGCGGATGATATATTCCAGGCGCTCCCAAAAAATATCGCTCGAGAGCGCATTTGCGTCACGAACGGGAAACAAAGCGGCTATTTCAAACCTACCGAGTGGTTCGCTCAGCACTTCATCGATCAATGCTTTCAGCAGATTCCAAGCACGATTGTCCTGGACGGTCCAAAACGAGCTGATTCTTCGCAGGAGATCGTGCCTTTGTCGGTAGTCGAGGCTGGCAGCGTATTCCAAAAAACGGTCAATCATTGAACTGTCAAGGCGTAAAAGGCAGCGTAGGAAAGCGAGGTTATAGTCGAAAGAAGGGCGTCCTTCAAGTGCGAGAAAATACAGGTTGATAGCCGGTAAGGGATTGGATCCGAAGTACGAATCTAGAGCGGAGACGCGCTTTTCGTCTCCGCAGTTGCCGAAAAACCGCCAAACCCCATCATTGTGAGTGCGTTCGGAAAACCTAGAAGCATATTTGAGGATATAGCCAGGATGCTTTGGCTCGACTATCTCCAAATCTTCCAAGCAGAGATGCGTTCTGCCGTCATCGAGTCTTGCGAGGATCTCGTCGAGCTCCTCCTTGTCGGGCCCGTTCTTTATTGCTAGCAAATCAAGATAGTCAAACAGGGCCGGATGGTCACTCACGTCGATCACCGCGCCCAGCTCGTTTCTAAGGACCTTCCTGCCGATGGTTTCAGCAAGATGGTCAAGTGCTTCGTACGGGACGGGGATCGTCGAGGGCGACGAAGCGATATTGCGTGCGATTATGCTTGAGGCAGTATCTGGGGTCCTTTTGGCGATTTCCAGAAGGACTTTTCCGATAGCCCTGCCCGACTCCCACTCTTTATCGGAAATCTCATAATCTTCGGCTAGCTTTCCCAGGGCTTCGGTCAGTCGTTCTAGCGGTAACTCTTCCGCGGATATCCTCGGTTCTTTCTCTACGAGAGACTCGGAGTTCTCCAGGCCAAGTGCGTCGAATGTGCTCTGGCGGAACCCATCGAGGCTCAGAGGGGGATTCTGCGCGCATGTTTCGTAAATCTGGTTGATGCTTAAGCTGCATGAGAGATCGATTGTCGAGTCTTCGCTTATATATTTGGGGAATAGATCTTCGATCATCGAGAGCACCGAATGCATGTTTTCTGCATGCTCCGCTTCAGGTTCTTTGCCATAGAACGAGAAGTGCTGCCGAAAGGTGGATCTAACTTGCCTGCTGAATTCGGTTTCGACTAGAACGGAGAGCGCCCGGAAGCAATGGGCGTGGAGCTCGGCCAGCTCTGATGTGAAATTAAAGATCAGGGTGTTGTATGTGTACGTTATGCCGTTTTGCCGAACGCGCTGGACCCTTGAAGAGAGGTATGAACTCGTCAAGACGATCAGACATGCTGCAACATTGCGGGAATGCGATTGTTGATATTTTTGAGCGAGGGCATCGAGTTTGCTGTTTTCCAAATCGAATCCCGTACGATCGAAATCGTAAGCGAAAGCGCCGTCTTGCCCGCATGCCCAGTTGTACTCGGCCGCCCGCTCTGTGCCTCTTTCTACACACTTCACGAACAACTCGGAGGCTGTTTGCGAATACTCGCTCGAGTTCATCAGGGATACGGAAATATGCAGGGGCATAGATCCGTCCGATGTCGAATTCATGCCGAGAATTTCTTCCGATACGTCAGCGCAAGCAGCACTTTCGATGCGGTTTGAGGCAAAGGCGAGCGCCTGTACGGGGAGGAGTTGATTGAATGTGATTATGAACTGATCGGCAATTCGCTCATCCCGATTCTTTATTTCATCCCAAGCTTTCTCGCATTCCCTTCGAAGATAGTCGTACACGCTCGCACTTCCGCATACTTCAGCCATTGACTTGGCGGCTTTGAGATACGGCGCGTTCGGCATTTCTGCGGTATGCAGAATGAAATCTGCAAAACTGCCGTTCCCTTCTTTTGCGAAGTGGCGGCATATCAAGAAGTCGCGAAGATTCTGCTCTTCCATCCTTATGGCTAGCACGCCACCGGCTGAGGTAAGGATCGTGACGATTTCCTGGTCGTTCAATCTGGATGCAAAATCCCGAATCTCGGCGTCGTCGTACCCCAAGCCCAAGAGATCCTCATAACAAGGGTCTCCTTCAATAAGATCGCAGCAGTCGTAGATTGCAAGGATCTCTGCGAGACGTTGCTCTCTGCTGGAGTACCCAGCTAAGGCGGAATTCATATAGATGTTCAGAAGATCGTATGGCTCTTGGATGGCTTCGAAATTGCCGTCTGCTATGGGGCTTGCTGCCATGATAGCCAAGCGCAGGTTTCCGTTTGCGATTGCCGATACTCTCTCCCTCAGTGCTATGTTTTTTATGTTGTATTCGGTCTCGAGTATCGCTTCTATATTTTCCGCGGTTAGAGGCTCCAGCTCTATTTCTCTGAAATTTAGATAACTGCCGATTTTTGCGGTCAACTCGCTTCGGTGCATCTTCCTGCAGGTGAGGACAATCTTTAGCTTTTTGTTTTCCAAACAGATTCCCAGCAAGTGCTCAAGTGACAGGTTGCCGTTTGCATCATCGACTAGAAGGATAATGTTTTCCGACTCCGACAAAATCAGCTCGATATCATCGTCGAGATGCGATGAATACCTAGAGTCCAAGATAAGAAGATCCCAGTGATGCCGTTTGCTGAATGAGAGGCATGCGTCGAGGGCGATCTTGGTTTTCCCCGATCCAGACTGCCCCTGAATCACCACTGCCTTGTTTTGCTCTATCGATTCGACGATGACTGAAAACTCGGAATCCCTGTGCATGAGGAGCTTCGACAGGTCGGTTGAGAAACGGTCGTTCAGGCTTCGCTCGATGAAGCGGTCTGGGGCGATGAATGATCCCTTTCCGAGTGGAACGCCCAATACCGTATGCGCTAGCGCAGGGTATTTTCCATCAAGGTCGCTCGCAATTGTCTCTGGCCCGATTATTTCTATCCGTGGATCGATGGCACGGACCTCCTCGAGTACCAGAGGTGAAAGGCGAAAGTATGTGTGGCACAGGATGATTCGATCTATGAATTGCGGATTGATTCCGGTTTTGCTCCTGTCGAGGCAGTCTTTAGCATCATTTAGCAGCTTATTGCGGATGTCGGAATTAGAGGTTGTGTATGCCGCGAAGAGGTAGTGTCCATTCTCTCCTACGGAGTACATGTCTGGCACTCCGGTCGTGGTTTTATCCGTGCCGCATTGGGATCCTAATTCAATGATGTTGTTAAGCGAATATCTCCTATATAGATACTGATTTGCTAGTGTTTGAAAACGCCCGCCTTCGATCTGCCTTAGCTCTTCTTGGATCTGATTTATTTGGGACATTTTGCTCCTCGCGATAAATTCGCCTTTTGATTTCTCTTTTCTTACTCTAGTCCGCCTACCTCAGCAAGCCTTACAAGCTCGAGGGACGAGTCGACGACGTCCTCGAAGTCAAGCCCCGCCGCATAGGCCCTCGGATAAGGCGAGCGGAGGGCGCGTGACCCCGTCGGAAATGGCCGCCGTTAGGTGCGTGTTCGAGAGCTGCGCGGCGGAGCTGGATGGAGCCTGGGCAAGGCATTAGGGCATCCTCGTCCTTGTCGTAAGACTGCCATTAGAAGATCTTCTGCAAATCCTAAGCCACGTTTCAACTTGGCAAAAGCTGCGGATCCTAGATATCGGCAAGACATTCGAGACTCTTGGATATGGCGTCGAAATAGATCCTTTGGTAATACTCCATGGTCTCGACCTTGCCGATCTCCGATCCGAGCCTCTTGGCCCAAGCTACGAGGGCCTTCCTGTCCTCGCCCTCGAGCGAGGCCGTGCACGACCTCATGTGGTCGCCCGGAAAAAGGACACTGTGCACAAGCCGAATATCTTCGGGAGGCATCTTCTCCATCGCCCTCGCGAGGAGGGAAGTGTCGAGGGAAATGAGCGACAGGATGGGTTCCGACCAGTCATCTGATTTCGAGAAAGCCAGATAGAGCTTCGTCGCGAATTGGTCGGGGGCGTTTTTCAGGACGTTGCCAAGAGACTCCGACTCCCGTTCGCGTAGCGTCGTCAAGGCGAGCTCCCTCAGCCTGTCGACCTCCTCCAAAGCCGGAATCTCATGCGCTTCGCTCGAGTCGAAAGGGATCTCCTGCCATGCGACTCGATTCTTTCCGATTGACCTCACTGCAGACTCGGGATCCCGTCCAATGGAGGATTCCATCGCCTTGACGAGCGGCGCGACCCCTTCGGGAAAGGCGTCAGCAAATTCCCCCGCAATGCCTTTGACGGCACGCAGGACGTCGGGATAGACGTCGAACGACAAGCCGCGGCTCCCGTCCCCGGGGACAATCCCGGCGACTATAGTCTCCACCATGCCAGGGACATCGGCATCGCGGAAAGTGGCGTGTCTGATGCCGTCGATACATTCAATAGCTTTCCGCGCGGCCGGCCCGTCGGGATGAAAGGTCGCAAGGTAATCTTCCAGGCAGGAACGAACATGCTTGGAATCGACCCCCTCACACCTCTCGAAAAAGCGGGGGATGAAGTCCAGAGCGGCGTATTTGAGCCGGCGCGACTCGAAAATGCCACCCCTAAGGATGGAATCCTCCCGGCTTGACGGAGGCCCGATGCGCATCCCCTTCGCCGCCCCCGCTGCAAAGCCGAAAGCCTCTTTGAAAACTGCCCTGGCAGACTCCGGGTCGGTGGGTTCAGCGAAGAACCCGGATTCCTTCATCCCGACCAGCACGGGGCGCATCTTGCTGAGGGATCGCAAGTTCGGCGATTCGCTTCCTTCAATCGCCGAAACGGCGTCCTCGAGCGCGCCTGGGTAGATGCCGCCCAGCACGCCTCCCAGAACGCGTTCCACAACCGAGCCGACCGAGGGCCTGAACCGGCACTTCCGCCAGACGGTCTTCTCGATGAGGCTCTCGTACTCCCTGGTCGTCCCCTTCTCCCCCTTCGGTCCTAGCCCTTTCCTCCACTCATCCTCGTTGCAGACGAGGAGGACCTTCTTCCTGCAGCCGACGACGAGGTGGTCGACCGCCCCGAGCAGCTCGCGAATGCCCATGTCGCACCTCTCCACGTCGTCTATGACGAGGAGGGTCTCGGGGCCGATGATGAGGTTCACGGCATTCAGCGGCGCCATCTTGAGATCGACGCCCGCCTTCTTCTCCAGCTCCCTGATCTTTTTCCCGAGGAACGATATTCCCGTGTCCTTGGCGAACCCGACGAGTGAATCCCACCTGCCCCTCTCCCCGCCGGCCGCGCACCCTATGGCGTATTTCGAGATGAAACCAGACTCAATCGCCCCGCAGAGCTCCGCTAAGTCCTTGGCGCCGTAGGCGGACGCCACCACGACGGGATGCCGGCTCTCATCCTCCTCCAGCTTCTCGGTCAGTGCGTGCTCGACAAAGTAGGTTTTCCCGCATCCCCATTCCCCGGTAAGCATGAGGGCGTACGAGTTCTCCTTGTCCTCGAGGTACTCCCTCACGACGCCGATGATGTCATCCTCGTTCACCTTGGTCGCTCCTTGTCCGCCATCGGTTTCCACCCTTACCTTTCCTATGGCCACGCGAGAGCCTACTCCAGCGCTTTCGGATCCCATTCGAACCCTTCGGCCTGCCGCCTTATCGCCGGGTCGATGCACTTCTTGACGAGCTCAAGCGCCGCGGCCGCGCGGTGCAAGCTAGTGGATGACCATTTCAAACAAATCTTTCGCGATAAAATCAACGCGCTTCTTAACGTCAAAGCAACCATTCGCATAGCGTTTAGCAAAAGCTCTTGTAGTGGCATAACGCGATTCAGCGTATATGGGCAGCTTTTCCTTAAGCGATTTGTCTTTACATTTCGCGTTAAGTCGCTCTTCTAGCATGAGCAAGTTCCCAATAATCGAGTTTTCCTGAGCCTGCGAATCCGGAAGAATGTGCTCTATTGTGAATGCCTCAGAAACCCTAACACCAGACTTAAGCTCCTCGAGCAAGGCAAGGACCAACTTGCAGCGATCCTTCAACTTTGTTTCGCTATACAACGGCCACGAATGAGACCATCCAAGCGAAAGGAGATTAATTCGAAATGTTTCTTCTGAAGGCAGTTTTTCGTTAAAACTATTTTTCCACTCATCTAACACTTGCTGGGTGCAGTTCAACTCGATTGCGTATGAGTGTTTCACGATCGAATCCGATAGGTGGTTCGACTCCATTCCCCCGATTATCTTATAGCAAATATAGAACCGGTAAATAAATCCAATCGCATCATCATACTGCTCGCTCGTTAGCTGCTCTATTTCGCGAGCGTGCATTAAACTCATAAGAAGCGGCCTGAAGACGCGGACATTGTGTGTTCTTAAGAAACTCAAGATTTCCGCATTTCTGTCATCGCTGGTTGGCTCGACAATCTCTGCATAATATCCGGCTTTTAGCCTTAAATCATAGAGAAGATCAGCAGCCTTCTTTGGATCCGTAAAATCCCTTATTTTCTTATATGCTCCATCCTTGTCGCCTTGACCTAGGCGATATTTTTGAATTGCGTAGTGACGCAAAAAAGCTTTCATGTTCGAGCCGACTGTTGCTTCAATTTCCGACCATACCTGTTTTGCATCATCGCGCTTTTCTATAGGATGGATATAGCGCATAATATAGTTCTTCAGAAGCTCATGGTCCTCAAGCTCGATACCTCGCGCATTCAATATTTCGAATATTGTGTACGAATCTTCCTCAGACGATGATTTGATGTTTACATATGCGACAGAAATGACCGCATCCCTGAAGGCCAGCAACTCCTCATCCTTCATCTTGGCGAAACTTGCACTGAAATATTGGAAGGCTTTAACGATCAGTTCGTCTTTTGATCCGGACGCGCGTTTGCTCTTCGAGAAAGCCACAGCAGACATGGCAGCCGCATCTTCAGGAGAGATAG
>DAWDYI010000004.1:11052-13028 GCA_052344885.1 Collinsella aerofaciens | reverse complement strand
TCCTCGTTAATGATAAATGATTCTCCGGAGCGACGATCGCGTGCTCAACATCCTTAGTATCTATCGCCACTAGATATTTTTTTGTGCCATTAGCGTGGTTAATCATATTCCTTTTCTTGAAAGCGAACATGAGGCTAGACAGCAAGAGCGTTAGGGTAATAACTCTTTGTTGACCATCAATTATTGTAAAAACCCCGAGGCTGTCTTCTTCTTCTTCCTCCATCAGCACTATCGAACCGATGAAATGCGACGTAGCAACTTCCTCTGTCACAAGCTTGATGTCTTCGAATAGATCTTTCCAGTTATGCTCATCCCACACGTAAGCGCGCTGATTGCGAGGGATTCTATAGATTGAGTCATTAAGCAGCTTTCCAACCGTACTCTGACGTGCTTCAAATGCCATGTTGATCCCTTGCCTTCGCAATAGTTTTGTCGGCCTTGCCGCCTCTCGGCGTCACCAACGCCTTCGCTACAATAAAAGTCGGCACATCGCCGAGCAGGGCCGCCTTTTCGCTCGCGAACATGCCGACTGCCCCAATCAATCTCCGTCGCTGCCATCATCGTCGATTAACCAACATGTCAGCAGCAGGCAATCGTCACGTCCACAGTCCATTCTATATGCCGGCTGAGCATGGGGCGCATCTTAATCGCCAAGATATCCAGGAAGCCCGAGCTTCCAGGGAAATGCCTTCAGACGCCTTACGTTGGGTAGGCCCCCTACAGAGATCTATTGGCCGTGCACCGCAAACAACGCGTTAGGCCGTTGCACGCAATCGGCCAGCCACCCAGCATCCCCAATCCGCACCACAACTCCCTACCCCGCTCCAGCCATCGTCATCTCCATACAGTGTCCAAACCCACACCAATAAAACCAACCCACGCAACAAGCAGCCCTCGCTTAGCAACCCAAACACCACCACAAGCCAGCAAGCAATCACCAGTCTGCGTTCGCAACATCGCTTGGAACGGCAAATGCTTACCGCGCCCTTGAAACACGCCAAACTCGTCTACAACCTGCGGTTTTTCGTTTATACTGCAATCGTTGAAATGCCGGTACGCTTGCAGAATCGTACCTGTTCCGATTACAGAAAAGGGGCCGTCATGCGTAAGCCTGCCTCCTGCGTCCTTTCCATCGCGCTCTCGCTCGTAATGACGGTTGGTTTTATCCCGTCACCCGCGCTTGCCGAAATCGCCAGTGCGCCAGAACCCGCCGCGCAAAGCGCCGGCAAACCTAACGAGAGCCCAGCCGAAACCACGTCGGGCCAAGCCCGGGCAAACGATCAAATCAGCGCCGCCTCCGGCACCAATGTAACGGCCAACGCAACGCAGCCGATCGACGCCAGCATGTTCAGTATCGAGGACACCGACATTCGCTACACGGGCAATCCCGTGATGCCCACCGTCACGTCGTCGACCGTGCCGAGCGACCAGTACACTGTCGCCTACGAGAACAACGTAGCCATCGGTCAGGCGACCGCCGTTGTGACCGCCGACGACCAGAACTACAGCGGCACCTGCGCGATCCCATTTGAAATCAAACCGGCGAACGCGGCCGCGAACTACCAGCACAGCACCACCGCGCAAAGCGGCGACATCACGCTCACCGTCCAATGGAACGACCCGAGGCTCGGCCAGGAGACCACGTTCCATGTGACTGCGACGGGCGGAAGCGGTGCGTACCAATTCCGCATGGACGCACCGACGTATATGGATCCCGACGGTAGCAGCGAAAGCGTTGCCGACCCCAGCCGTAACCAGTGGCAGCAATACACCGGCGAATGCACATCGCACGACTACCAGTTCGAAATGACCGCTAGCGGCACCTATTACCTGCGCTTTTACCTGATGGATAAGGCGGCCGGCGTGTACTATCTGCGCTCAAACGTGTTTGCGAGCGCGAACGACGACGCCTATCCGGCGGTCAGCGCCATCGTGAAGTCCGCAGTCGACAAATGCAGCGCCGATACCGACGGGTC
>DAWDYI010000004.1:0-11042 GCA_052344885.1 Collinsella aerofaciens | reverse complement strand
CTACGCCCGCGCCCTGTGGCTCCACGACTGGACGCTCGACCAGCTGGAGTACGACCACAACCTCAACTGGTGCTCGGCTGAAAGTGGCCTCACGCGCCACCAGGGCACCTGCGAGAGCTACCAGTGCATCTACTCCAAGCTCCTTGACGCCGCGGGCATCGCCAACGGCCGCATCACCGGAAACGGCCACACCTGGAACGCCGTAAAGATCGAAGGCAAATGGTGCCAGATGGACCTAACCTGGGACGACACCAGCGACAACTGGTACGGAGACCTAGACCAGCGCCATCTGTACTTTGGCCTGACCGACGAGCTCATGACAATCGCCCACTCCGACCACACGGCTAACTACCAAAAGGACGGCTACGCCTACCGCTCAACCGACCTGTCCAACAATTACTTTGTGCGAAACGGCAAGGCAGATGAATGGGTCGAGAAGTATGCCGACCGCATTCAGCAGCACCTAGATGCCAGGGAAGAGAGCTTTTCCATTGACGCCGACAACCAGTTGTTTCCGCCCAGCATCTCGGGGATTCAGAACGGGATTGTTGCGTATGCGATGAATCAGAGGAGGTGGAAAGTCCAAGGCGCCAAGGTTGTGCTGGCCGCAACCTCCAATGTCGCTACTCTGCCGAACAGCACATTGACAGTAAAGTACGACTGCACTGCCAAATATCAAGCCGCTCAAGTAAAGCCAGTGCAGAGCGTCCCCGACGGCGAATACATGATCTGCAACAGAGGGCTGGGCACGGCGATGCTCGATATCTCAGAAGCCTCGAGGTCCAACGGCGCCAACGCCCAGCTATGGGAGGCCAACGGCTCGGGGGCCCAGCGGTTCATGATCTCCTACGACGAGTGCGCGGGCGCCTACGAGATCATGTGCGCGGCGTCGGGGCTAGCGCTCGACGTGGATTGCGCCGACTTCTCGAGCGGCGCCAACGTCCAGCTGTACGAGTCGAACGGCTCGGCAGCGCAAAGCTGGAGGCTGGCAGCAACTGGCAGAAACCCATTGTCGGACCGGCACGGAGAAGGCACGAAGGATTAGCAGACGAGCTGTTCAACCGCTCGAACGATATCGGAATCGATCTCGAAGTCGAACTTTCTGGCGAACATCATCTTTGAATCCGAAATCGAATCTAGATCATCCATAGACAACACTCGCGGGGACTCGTCCTCGCCCCAATCAATCATGCGCATGATGCCGTCCGTATTGTCCTCCCCGGGCATTCGATAGAAATCGAACCGCTTGCCTGTATTCCAGGCAAAGGTCTGCAGAAACAATTCGTCACCGCACATAGAATCCCAGAAAACTGACCGTACCAGAGAAGCGTTCTCTACGATGTATCGAGCGAGCTCATCAGTTATAGAGAACCAGTTGTCGCCTTTCATCAGCTTAAGGCCTTCAGCAGGCTTCCTATAGAGTTGCAGAAGCCTCGCCAAAAGACTGTCCACCTTTCGCAAAAAAATTTGGGTCTTGCTCTTCCCGAAGGCGTTCCAGATTACATGGCCGCCGATCCTACTCCCATAGTCCCTATTGTGGTTTTCGAAACGAACAAACTCCTTGCCCCCGCAGGAATCGAAGAAAGAATGGATCCGATCCTGGCTCTTGATGGGAAGGTCTTGCCCGCTCAAAAGGTGATAGTAGGTGTAACGCCCCTTGTCAACAGCGGCGTTGAGCAGGCCAAGCTCACAGGCGATTTGCGAGTAGCCTCCCCATGTGACGCTAATACGGGGAACGAAAAAGATTCCCGCCTTATCAATGGAAGCCAGCGCTCTGTTTTCATCCCATCCGGTATTCTTAGCATCCATGTGGATGAAGATATCGTTCCGGGGGTCATCAAGGGTCCTCAGAAGCGTACGGAGGGTCTCGTCATCCTTATGAGCCATGACGAGATATGCATGCTTGCATCCAGTAAACACGATTTTGTCCTCAGCCATGACAGTTCCATCACCAACAGACATATTTTTGTCACAGTTCATTAAGCCTTCCCCAGCAATTTCTTTAACCTTCGTTTGACTCCCCCGAGCTTGCTACGTACGCGCTGGGCGAGGGAGGGTTCAAAGCCATACACAGCCATCATCTCATCGATTCCTCTCCCGCACTCGAGGTCGGCCATGAACTCGCCGCGTCTCTCATAAGGCACAACGGGCCTAACCAGGCTAGGATTGCCAGGCAACACCTTCTCGAGGGAAGACTCGCCCCACTCAATTCCAGACTTAAGCCTCTCAATTGCAGCAAGGCCCTTTGAGGTGTTGCACAGCACCGCGGAAACCCCGCCCTCGTAGTCGACCTCAGGGTGCGACGACTGGATCCCCCAGAAGTCCCCCAACGTGACGTCTGAGCCGCACGAGCGCTTGACACGACAAGCAAAGCACGAGGGTCTTAAGCTAGCATTAGCAAGGAACGCTTTCATGTACCAGTCATCCACGAAGATGCAGCTGTCGGCCGCCGCGGACGAAGCCCTCGCGACATCTTTCTCCGCATCATGCGCATACGCGTATGATGCGGAGTAAGACAGCCATCCGGTTGCCTTACTCCGCATGTTCACCGCGCGCAGCGCCGCGCCCACACCGACCTCCTTATATGCTGCCCACTTCTCCCAGAGGAGCGGCGAGGGGACGCCGTGGCAAATGACATCCACCGAGAGGAAACCGTCTGAGTCGGCGAGCTTCCCAAGGTAGGACCTCATGCCCGCAACTTGGCACGCGGTGCCGGAGAAGAGCACTCGCCTGCCACCGCGCAGAGCCTCCCGCACGCCCTCGTAGGCCTTGCGGCCGACCGAGCTCTGCACATACTTGGAACGCATGACGGAATCGAGATCTGACCCGTCTTCAACGAGCACGTGCCGCACATGTCTGCAGCCCTCATCCCAAGCGGCGCCGCACACGACGCCGCCATCCGCAAGAACGTCAAGGGCGAGCAGCCCGAAGACCCCACCCGAAGAGGAGGCAAGTCTCTCTCCCCTGTCCCTCGACTTCGCCCAGAGAACGGACTGCGCGCCATCCTTGGGGCGCTCCCCCATTGCGGGACACACCGAATCGCAACCCCCGCAGCCGATGCAGACATCTAAATTGACCATTGGCGTGGGGAAGCCACAGCCGTCGGTAATCATCCCGATGCAGGATTTCGGGCACCTCGCGGCACAGGCGCCGCAACCACAGCACGCATCTCCCAGCAACGTGATCTTCGGAAGGGACTTAAGCATAAAAAAACCTCCTAACGCAGGAAGGGCAATTTAGCCGCGATCGACGACTTCTCGCTTGAATCGAGAACGAAGAGCCACATTGCGGCAGCGAAAAGCACGGTGTAGACGACGCCCCAAGCCAGGAAAAGCAGCCAGCTAGTCACGGGCAGCAGCAGAGCCAGCCCCATGCATGCGGCCAAGACCACAGCGGAAGCCAAGACCACAGGCAGGTTCTTCTTCCAGAAATAAGCCATGTCCAGTCCGATACGCGCCTGATAGTACCAGTTCATAAAGAGACCGTTACCCAAGGCGATGCTCGCGATGTAAGCGATAGCGGGCGCCCAGTATCCGAGAACGGGCGAGGCAAACCATGTAAAAAGAACATTGAGACAAGCCATACAGAGGTAAACCACTGAACGCGCCCTATGCCTGTTTTTAGCGCGCTGGATCTCGATTCCCGTGTTCTGACAAAGCGGCACGCCCACGGGCAGCGTCATCGCACAGATGAGATAGTAAGTATCAAGGAAGCCCTCACCCGCCCACTTGGTAATGAAGAATCGTCCAAGCAGGACGAATCCACAGTACACCCAGCAGAAGAGGAACATCTGGTAGCGCCCTACGCGCGTCATGAGCCGAGTTAGCACTCCGTTGTCATCCGATTCAGCGACGATCCTATTGATCTTGGGCACAAATACGCTCGACATTGTTGTCGAGAGCGAGTAAAAGATTTGACGGATTTGCAGCGCCACAGCGAAAACAGATACAGTGACTGCGTTCGTGAGCGCGCCGAGCATCATATTGGGCACGCTCTGGTTAACTAAATCGCAAACCTGGTTGGCGAATATCCAGGCCGAGAAAGCTGCGACCGCGTGGAACAGGGCTCCGTCAAACCTCCTGAGACTGAATCGCATACCGAGCTTCGACACAGCATAATGCATGTTGAGGGCGAGCAGAGTCAAGGTGACTGCGAGCTGAGCCAGCGCTACACCGACCGCGCCCATACCAAAGTTGAGCAAGACAAAAGCGATACCAGGTGTCGCTAACGTGGTGAACATCTGACGGCTTTGCTGAAACTTGAACTGTTCGTGGGCCATGATGTATGCGTCGAACACAGTCGAGAACAGCACCGCCGCCACGTTCACCGCCATGATAGCCATGAGCTCGCCCGCAAGCCCGACTTGGTCGAACGTAAAGCTGCCAGAAAAGAATAGCCCAACGTTCGCAGCAAAGAGCAGTCCCAACACCAGTGCAATGGAGCTGATCATCGCATATAGCGCAAGGTACATGCCATTGAGTGATCGGACGTCTTCCTCCGTCCCCTTAGCCTTCTTCTGCGTATAGAAGCGGATATACGCCTCGGAGAAACCAAACGTCAGAAGCGTTAGGGAGAAGACGAAGGAATTCGCAGTCTGGTAAACGCCGTAGTCCGCCTGACCCACGAAAGCGAGGAGCATCGGGGTATAGACGAGGTTGACGAGATTCTTAACGATGATGTTCGCGTACCCGAGAATCGCCCCGGCCTTGCGTTGACTAACCATGGACAGTATCTCCCGAAGATAGAGTTTCAGATTTCACTGGACATAACCACCCTATAAGCTGGCAAGGGCAGCGCGAAGCCATGCGACGGAATCATTCCTCTTCTCCTCAAGCTCTCGCTCGAAGCCGGTCCAATCGAACTCATCGACGCAGCGCTCGCGGAAGCAATCCTTACCGGCGCGGTTGGAGTTAATCCCAAACAAAGCGTGGAGGGTATCGAACCTGCTGGACATATTCCCAGCATTTCCCTGCCGTTCGTAAATCACAAAAGGCCGGTGGAAAAGGAGACTGAAAACTGTAGCGTGGAAGCTGTCAGTGCAAACGAGAGCAGAGTGGTGAATAAGCCACACGAACTCCGCGGGGCCGACCGGCAAATGGATATCCGTCAAGTCCACCAGCCCCAGGCCGTCGCGGCCACATCGCTCCGCGATCTTTGCCGAAGCTGTATCGTCTCCCAAGACATACTTAAGGCAGAAAGGCCCCTCCAGGTCGATGCCCGGAATAATCGGGCGCTCCTCTATCTCGGACCACCACTTGGCAGTTTGGAGCATCGTAGGGTCAAGAACGACCTTGACATCCCGCCCAGTAAGCTCGCGGACAATCTGAGCACCCGCGAACTCCCGAACACCGATGTCCTTGATTCCGCCAAGCCATTCGGAGTAGCGCCGACCCCACTCCTCAGGCATGTCCGACATGCCGATGCCGAAACTAGCGGCATAGGCCATTTTCTTGTCGACGCCCACGGCGCACTGGGCGCCAAACTTACTCGCACCCAATCCCCACCCGGGGTTCCAGCATTGATCGGAGCCGATCACGACGGGACCAGTGATGCTACGAACGTCCCTCTCGGCAATCTCAACGACAGGCGCACAGTACTCATCCTGAAAAACTCGGAAACGCCGCCTCCTCTCGGCGGGCGCCTTCTTCGACTCGATTCGGACTCTGTTGAGGTCCGCCATGATCTTAAAGACCCCGCGCTTACTCACCGGGCGGCGGCAATCGACCGAAAGAACCTCTTTGCCGGTAAGAGAGGCGACGGCGGCCTCGAGGGCGCAGGCCTGCAGCCTATTCCCGTAGTTGGTGGGGTCAAAAATGCTGAGAATATATATCTGCCTGTCGTTCAATGAAACTCCAATCAAAGATAACTAACGAGTGCCTCGGCGTGAAATCCAGTACTTAATGGTTCTGCCGATAGACCGGATGTACAAACCGAAGCGGATATACAGCGGAATCATGCCGCTGCAGCCGAGCCAGAGGCGAAGAAACCGCCGGTTCTCGCTCCTGCAACAGCCGTTCTCAAGAGCCCCGTGGCAATCAAATCCTTTCAGGCTATCTGTCAACCAGGAAAGGACATCAGAATCGGAAGCGCCGTTGGAGAACGCAGTCTCCGCAGCGTAGGCGCAGGCCCCTACAAACCTGTCAGTAAGCAGTCGGTCGACTGCCTCCAAGCCATCGGGAGACATCCCTACGTCAGGCTTGGCGGCGAAGCAGAGAACGTCTCGCATAGCCCGGGGGTAATCGAACTGCCCCTCCAGGTTAAGGCCCATGGCCGAGCCCCCGGAAGGCATGCGGTAGAGATAGTAGACATCGCTGTCTTCGACAGATTCGCAAATAGAGGCGCAGCAGAGCAGCTTCAGGATGAACTCCTGGTCCTCGCCGGTCCGCCTCCCGACCGTGAACCGGACCCCACTCGCCGCGATGAGCCGAGCAGAAACGAGGAAGAGCCAGCAGGGGAAAGTGGCGTATCTGTTCCCGAGCGATAGCTCGAGGAACTCCGATGCGTTCCCGAGGAACCGCCCGTACCCGAAGACCGTGCCTCGGGGAAGAGCACGGTACGCAAGCGCGACGACATCGGGGCGGACAGGCCTGCGTCCCAGCAGGGACCCCGCCTTCTCCACGAAGTTGGGAACGACGGTGTCATCGACGTCCAAGAAGGCGAGATATTCCCCACTGGCGGCCGCGATAGCAGCATTGCGCGCAGCGGAGACCCCGGCGTTCCCCTGGTGAAGAACCTTAATGCGATCATCGCCCCGCGCGAGCGCATCGGCCATCTCACCCGTACCGTCAACAGATCCGTCATCGACGATGATGGCCTCCCAATCGTCGGACGTCTGCTCAGAAAGCGAGCGAACGGCTGCCTCTAGGGTAGAAACGGCGTTATATGCGGGGACAAAAAAGGTGTTTAGAGGCGCCGTGACAGTTTGATACATGGATTTAACCTCTAGAAAAGGAGAAGCGGATAGAAAACGGCGCTCTTCATGACCTCGACATAGTTGAATGAAGGGATGAAGCTTGCCATGGAGATCAACCAGACGGCAATAGCGAGCAACATCAAAACGGCATCGGCAAGAATCGGCCATCGCGAATCAACCGCATGGCCCCTTCCCTTGTTGTTAAGCAGATATGTCGAGCCAATCAAGATCGGAATGAACTTCAAGCGGTTGCCGACGTTAACGAGGGTGAGTTCCATCGCGATGACGCACATCGTCAAAACAAGAACGAGCGCCGTTCGTCCATCATGCTGTCTCGTGGCGTAGATCCTAAGCAGCAGGACCCCGAGCAGCAGCAACGAAAACACATGGCTCAGATTGCTGAGAAGGTTGTCCGCCTGCTCTTGATCCCACTCCGTGCCGATGGTATAGAAACTCGCCTTCTTCAGAACGCTCGTAATGACAGGCACCCCGTCAAACAAATGGGACGCGAGAAGTACGGAAGCCACGGAAATCATGGTGACGACCGCGACAACGCAGATAATCGAATTCCTGACAGGGTTACGCTCGAGAATCGGCTGAACTAGGAACAAAACCAAGACGAGCAGCATAGAATTGTGGATGAGGCATGCGACGATGATCAGGACGAGCGACGGCAGAGAATCCCTGAACCCGTAAGACCGCCTCTTACATATCGCGACCGCACAAATCACGCAGCCGAGAGCCGAGCGAACGTTACCGATCAGGGGCTGCGCCGGGACGGCAAAAAAGATGAATAGCATGAGCGGGAGGAAAGCCCATGCATCTGTCGTCTCCTCGGCACACCTGTCCATCATCAGCCAAGCGATGAGACCGTAACCGAAAAACGCGGCGAGCGACTGGAGAAGTCGGAGGTCGCCGATATTCCCGGTTACCCAACACAGAAAGTTCCAGACGAGCAGGCCGTTGTGATCCTCGTTCAGGCTGGTTCCGATCGAGAGAATGTTCCTGCCATCGTAGTAGCCGCATTCAACCATCCATCGGGTCATATCGACAGGGTGGTTGTAAACGATACCATGGGCGACAAGCGCAGCGGAAAACCCAACCCCAAGGGCGCAGGCAACCGCCATCTTCTTTGTAGGGGCCCCGGTAAAGACGAGAAGGGAGAGGAAAACGGCGAGGAGGGGCGAAACAATAGCGCATACGCCAAGGAAGAACACCATGCCGAGCGCGTTCCCCCTACCCGCCATCGATAGGGTCCTCTGCGGCATGCCTCCCGAACTGATAGTTAAGATCTTCATCGAGCCAAGCTCCTCGCCAGCGGAGTAGCAGCGCGGCAGGCAACCAGGCACACATACGCAAGATAATCCATTTTCTTTTCCAACAAAGTGAAGAAGATCCGCTGCTCAAGCCTCAAATCCCCGCATCGACCGATGGCCTCCGCGTACAGCGATGTATCCCTGAACTCCTGGAACTGCTTTTTAAACCACTTGCCATCAGCATTCTTGCGCATGTCGTAGAAACCGTTAGACAGATAACCGACAAGAGCGGTCTCAGCAAATCCATTCCCCGGCCATTTCGAATCCCACGCGACGGCCTGTCGATGGACGGCTTCCTTGACCATGGCGTACTGGGCAATCTGGCCTTCGCGATAATTGGCAGTAATGCTGCTTGCGTTGGGACGATAATAATACAAGGGCTCGCGAACGCATGCGGCGCTCTTCATATTATCGAGAATGTAAAGGCTTTGCAGCTGATCTTCCCCAAGCTGCATCTTCCCATAAGGCGAGTAATCTGAATCGGCATCGACGCAAGACCTTCGAGCGATTTTAGTGACCATATTAGGAATATATCCATCGAGGAACGCAGAGCGTACATCGTTAAGGCTTTCTCCGGTATAGAAACGCTGTTCACCGGGCAGTCCCCCAGGGAGCACAGAGCCGAACGTCGGAGATTCGCTAAGGCAGATCAACACGACGTCGGGATCCAGTTCGTCAATGATCCCGGAAACCGCACACATTGCATTGGGCGCCAGACCGTCGTCGCCGTCGACGTGCCAATAATAATCACCGTTGGCGGCTTTGATCCCGGCACGGCGAGCAAGCAGCAACCCCTTGTTCTCCTGTTTGACTATGCGGACGGGAACATCCGCCTCCGCGGCGAAGCGCTCATAGATACTCGCGCTGCCGTCGGTCGAGCCGTCGTCGACGATGACGACCTCGTAGTCGGAATAATCCTGATGTGCAATGCTGTCCAAGCATTGTCCGAGATATTCCTCTACGTTATAAACGGGAATGATTATCGAGAATCTCACATTAAAAACCTTTGTTCATAGGGATTATCCGATTGCTTTGCCAGAAATCGCGGCATAAAGGGCATAGAAAGCGTTATGCATCTTCGGGGAAAGCGCAAAAAGCGCGCACCTCAGTCTCCAGGTGCGCGAAGATAGGGTGTTCCTTGAGGCGCGCATCGCAAGGTCGCGGGCAAGCCTCAAATACGCCTGCCCTTCCGCCCTGTCGGCAAAGCTATCGAGATCAACCCGCATGGCAACGCGCAGAATGCAATACGCTCGGAAGCACTCGAACTCGCCATCAAAATTTCCCTCGGCAACCCGCCGCACGGCCTCAATGGCAGCATCCATATCCCTCACATGCTTAGGGCCTTGCTTCTTAAGCGTTGTGATGGAACCGGGCCTCGTCACGTACGCATAGAAAGGGGCGTCAGTGACAGCGACGGTCTCTACACGGGAGCAAATCGCGGAAGTCACGCCCATATCCTCGAAAAGCTGACCCTCGGGGAACACAAGGTCGGGCATCAAAGAACGGGAAAACAACTTGCCCCAGGCAGACCCGCTCTCCCCTTCGAGCAGAAGAAGGCGCCTCAGATGCTCCCAGCCGCTCTCCAACGTGAACAAAGGCTCACTCCGCATTTCATAACTCTCGAGAGGAGGCATCTTGGCAAAGGACCCCGCGACAAACGACACATGGTATCTCAAAGCCGCCTGGAGCATGAACTCAACGGCCCGCGGATCTATGAGATCGTCTCCGTCGACATACATCAAGTAGTCACCGTGACAAAGCCGAGTGCCATAATTTCGGGCAGATGAGAGCCCGCCGTTCTCCTTGTGGAGAATCTCGACGCGTGAATCATCCCCGACGACGCTAGCAATCAACTCAACCGTGTCATCGGTACAGCCGTCATCCACGATAAGAATCTCAATATTTGGATACGTCTGACAGAGCAGCGACCTTATGCAGGGAAGCACGAACGGCCCCACGTTGAAGATGGGGACGACGATGCTAACAAGAGGCGCTTCAGCTTTTGATGCTGTAGAAATCATATCTTTAGAAAGAACCTCCCAAATCCAAGGCATCCAGGTACTCCCCCAGCTCTTCCTCCCAGTCGGGCATGTGGAAGCCGACCGACTCGAGCCTGGAAAGGTCGAGCGCGGAGTGGACCGGGCGCGGGGCGACGGGGCCGGCGGCATTCGCGTAGTAGTCGGCGGTGCTGACCGGGACCACGTTCTCCCCGTTGCCGTTGGCGGCCTCGAAGACGGCGCGGGCGATGTCCGCCCAGGACTTCACCGCGCCGGATCCGGTGCAGTCGTAGGTGCCGTAGGGGGCGTGCGTCCCCAGCACGTGGAAGATGGCCTCGGCCATGTCGCGTGTGAAGGTCAGGCGGCCCAGCTGGTCGTCGACGACCGTGACCTGCGTGAGCTTGTCCTCGGGGTCGGCGACGCGGTCGGACAGCGCCCTCATCGTCTTGACGAAGTTGCGGCCCTCGCCGATGACCCATGAGCTGCGCATGATGTAGTGGCGCGGGCAGCCGGCCACGGCGATGTCGCCGGCGGCCTTGGTCTGGCCGTAGACGGACAGCGGGCTGAGGGGCTCGTCCTCCGTGTGGACCTCGACCGTGCCGTCGAAGACGTAGTCGGAGGACACGTGGACGAGCGTGATCCCGTGCGCGGCGCAGGTGCGGGCGAGCAGCGCCGGCCCGGTCGCGTTGGCCTTCCAGGCGATGGCGCGGCCCTCGGGGGTCTCCGCCCTGTCCACGGCCGTGTAGGCGCCGCAGTTGATCACGGTGCCGTAGAGCGACCAGTCGTATTTTGAGTAGGCGTCCGGGTCGGACATGT
>DAWDYI010000003.1:40710-60888 GCA_052344885.1 Collinsella aerofaciens | reverse complement strand
GGACGCCGCCCTCTCAAGGCGGAGATCACCAGTTCGAATCTGGTACGGGCTACCATACATCTGATACCCGGCCTTCCCATGGAAGGCCGGGTTTTTTTATTTTCAAACAACCGTCTGCAATTCCCGTTTGAACCAGAGCTTTGCGTTCTGCCTATGGCCCTTACGGGTACAATATCCAAGATATTTTGACTGTTAGAAGGAGTCTCATGACGGAGTCCTCTCAGCATACGTCTAAGCCCCAGGTCGAGGTTGAGGCCTCGGGCGGAGATGACAATAAGAGCGCACGCCGCGGCGCCATCTTTATCGGCGTCGTGCTGGTAGGTTATATCGTCTATCTGGTGGTAACCGGGCAGATGGGGCAGTTCTGGGCCGCTATGTCGAGCGTCCAGGCGCCATGGCTCGTTGTCGCGTGTCTTTGCATGTTCATGTACCTGTTCTTTGGCATTGTGGCCTATGCGATCGCCGTCTGGCTCGATCCCAATTCGCCCGTCGGCATCCGCGACCTGATCTCGGTCGAGGCGAGTGGCATCTTCTTTGGCAACCTGACGCCCATGATGATGGGCTCGACTCCCGCCCAGATCTACCGCCTGACCAAAGCGGGCCAAAATGTCGGCGAGGCCGGAGCAACGCAGTTCACGCGCTTTATCGTGTACCAGTTTGGCCTCGTTGCCTGGGGCGCTATCCTACTGCTTGCTCGCATGCCGTTTTTTGCCGAGCGCTATGGCGACATGACGTTGCTGTGCGTCTTTAGCTTTGGTGGGCACTGCTGCATCTTGCTGGGCATCTTCGCCGTCGCGCTCATGCCTAAGACCGTCACGCGCGTCGCCCATTGCATCATCAATTGGCTTGAGCGCATTGGTGTCTCGGCCACTAAGATCGAGGGATGGCGCACGTTTGTCGATGGCGAGATCTACTCCTTCTCCGAGAAGTTCAAGCTTTCAGCCGGACATTTTTCTTCCATGCTGCTCACGGTGGTCATCACCATGCTGCAACTCGCGTTTTTCTACCTCGTGCCGTATTTCCTGATGCTTGCCTTTGGCCACCACGAGGTCGACTTTTTCTCGGTCATGGCCGCGAGCGCCTTTGTCCAGCTGCTGAGCTCTGCGGTCCCCCTGCCCGGTGGAACTGGTGGCGCTGAGGGCGGCTTTGCATTGTTCTTGGGTCATTTCTTTGGGTCGGCTTCGACCGCTGGCTATCTGCTGTGGCGCCTCATTACGTTTATTGCGCCGACCATTTTGGCTGCGCCCCTGCTGGGCCTTAAGAGCGCCCACAACGAGAGCATCCATGCGCGCTGGGATCGCGTGATGCGCAAGCTCGGCCGCACGCCTCAGACGCCCTCTGCGCCCACTAAGCCGCACCCCGCGAATGCTGTTACCGTTGATCCCAAGAAGCAGGCTCAGAAGGCTTCTGGGACCGCTAAGCCGGCTCATAAAGCCTATGTGCGCCAGACAGGCGACGGTATTCGCGTATCTCCGTCGGCACTCAATAAGAAGAAGCACCCTAAGTCGCAGTAGGGCAGTCGTGCGTTCTTCATGATGCGGGGCATATTTGTGCTGTATGGGGGATAATCCTCTTACGTAGATTATCTCTCATCTGTTGATGAATGCTCGCATATCGAAGGGACACTTCCATGGCAACCAGCAAACCGCGTCTTGACCGCCGCATCGTTCGCAGCCGTAATGCCATCCTTTCCGCTTTCGAGCGCCTGCTCATGGAAAAGCCGCTGGCAGACATTACGGTGAGTGCCATCGCGCGCGAGGCCAATGTCGACCGCAAGACCTTCTACGTGCACTTTGGCACGGTTGACGGCCTGCTCGATGCCATTGCCGTCGATGTGGTGGAGATGATTGTCGACTCGGTCGAGAAAACGCTTGCTTCCATGGACGGCGACACCAACGAGCGCGCTCTTGGCGCGGCGGCGACCTTCTTTAAAACCGTTAACGAGGCACTGTGCAACAACTTGGTGCTCAATCGCCAGCTGATCGAGAACATTCCGCTCGATGATTTTATGGCTCGTCTTCGTGCGCCGCTCGAACATGAGATTGCCGAGCGCGATCTGCTGCCCCAAGGTCTCAAGGACGAGATGTTCGACTATTATCTGGCGTTTTTGCTGTCGGGTATTATCGGTATCTATCGCACGTGGGCACTGTCTGACGGCTCGGTTCCTATCGAGCGCGTCTCTGAGGTCGCCAACGACCTGACTCTTAATGGCCTGTCGAGTCTGGAATCTCGCTTGGAATAGCATTGATAATTCAACAACTTAAAGAAGTTGCGGTGGAATAGGGATCTTTTTGGCTATTGGAAGGCCGATCTAGTCCCTATTTCACCGCAACTTAGGAAAATTGTTTTGATGGTAAGGCGGAGCAGCCTCGAAGATGAGCTTCGAGGCTGCTCCGCTTCATTTCAGAGCGTTTGTCGTGTAGGGCGGCATTAATCGCCGTTTTTGAGTGTGCGGCCCTGTTTTTCGAACTTGTGCATGTCGCTATCGGCCATACCCTGCGACTTATCCTCGTGACGCTTGGCGTATAGCAGATCGTCGGAGTCGTTCCAGATGCGGTCGGCGACAGGTGACCATGCCTCGGCGGCAGCCTGGGTCTTTTCGCGCAGCTGCTCGGGTGACTCCTTCTCGATAAGATCGGTGCTCATTGCGCCACTCTCGGCAACCATTTTGGGCAGCACGTCGGGATTCTCGAGCATGGGGCATGGTTTGAGGTAGTTGTCGTTGAACGGCATGTTTTCGTAGTACTTCATAAAGAGGGGAGAGCGCAGCGCGTCGAGTAAGCTCACATCGTGGATGTTGGCGTTTGAGTAGTGGATGAACACGCACGGCTCCACGTCTCCGGCGGCGTTGATGTGCAGGTAGCGGCGACCTCCGGCGATACACCCGCCTACAAACTCGCCGTCGTTTTGAAAGTCGAGCGTAAACAGCGGCTTCTTCTCGCGCATTTCGCGGATAAAGTGATACATGTGCTCGCGCTGCTCGGGCGTGGGCATGAGCTCGGGGGTTGCATTGCGGCCAACCGGCATAAAGTGGAAGTACCAGCAGAAGAGTGCTCCCTCGCCGATCATCCAGTCCATGTTCTCCTCGGTAGCTACCGTATCGGCATTGGCGCTGGTCCAACAGGTGGAGATACCAAACGGCAAGTCGCGCTCGCGCAGGAGTTTCATGGCGTGCTCGATCTTTGCGTAGGTACCTTCGCCGCGACGGGCGTCGGTTGTGTGCTCATTGCCCTCGGCGCTGATGGCGGGGACAAAATTACCTACGCGAATCATATCGTCGCAGAAGGCCTCGTCGATCAGCGTGGAGTTGGTAAAGCAGAGAAACACGCAGTCCTGATGTTTTTCGCAAATTCTGATCAGGTCGTGCTTGCGGACGAGCGGCTCGCCGCCGGTATAGATGTAGATATGCGTACCGAGCTCTTTGCCCTGCGTAACGATAGAGTCGATGTCTTCGAACGAGAGATTCTGCTTGTAGCCGTACTCGGCGGCCCAGCAGCCCGTGCAATGCAGGTTGCAGGCGCTCGTGGGATCGAGCAGGATGGCCCACGGAACGTTGCACTGGTACTTTTCGCGGTTCTTTTCCTGCTCTGGCCAAGCAAGCAGGTTGGCGTCGACAATGAGGGTCTTAAGCAGTTTGGTTCGCATCTGGGGATTAAGGCTGAACACACGCATGATTAGGTCATACCAATTGCCGCGGCTCTTGATGACATTGGTGAATGCCTCTCGCTGTACAGGAAATACGCGATTGGGGACCAGCTTGTTCACGAGGTCCATGATTTTGTCGATGTTTTCTTGCGGGTTGTCGTCGAGATAATCGATGAGCTTGTTGAGCGCTGCACGCTCTGCTGACTGTGTAAGCGACATGGGTATATCCTTTCACGTGCGCCTTGTGTGTGATAATACCCACTTGTGGATTAAACGAAGTCTAAAGATTTGTAATGTGTCTATTCAACGAATCAATTTGATTTGGGGTGAAGCGTTATACCTTACGCTCTCTAAGTTGCGGTGAAATAGGGTCAGATAGGGGGTGCGGACGATTTCTTGGACCGCGCCTAGGCGTATCCAATGGAATCCTCCGATGCGCCTTCGCACGCTTGCATGACCTCGATACCATGCGAGCGTGCGAACTCGACGAGCTCTGCGTTGCGGGCGTTTATGGTGCCGAAGGCGGTGGGGCACACGATAAGACGCACGCAGTGGACGAGGAGCTCTTTGGCGCGGGCTATGGTTTTATCCCCGATCGGCTCGAAGGCGCGCTCGGCCACGCATTCCGTCGCCAGGTCGCGCGCGAGCTCGCAGTCGATGTCCCCTTCGTGCAGAACGCCCGCGTAGAACGCCTTGCCCTGCCGGATGAGCTGGCGAAACACAGCCGACCCCGTACCTGCGCCGGCGATGACGAACGTGTGCGCATCGCCGTGTGGGCGCCCAATTTCCACGCTGCCGAAGCGCTCGTTGAAGGTGCCATGTTGAAGGCCGTAGAGCTCGCCAATCGTCTCGCGCGTGAATATGTCCTCGGGTGCGCCGGCGCGGAAGACCCGGCCGTCCTTCACGCAAATCACCTTGTCGGCGCTTTTCTGCGCGAGCTCGAGTTCGTGGATGGACATGATGACAGCCACATTCCGCGATTTCGCAAGGTGGCGAAGTATTCGCAGCAGGTCGATCTGGTAGCGGATATCGAGATACGACGTGGGCTCGTCGAGCACGAGCACACGCGGATCCTGCGCGATGGCGCGTGCGAGCATGACGCGCTGGCGTTGCCCGTCGCTTATCTGCATGAAGTCGCGCTCGGCGAGCTCTTCCACATGTGCGGTTTTCATGGCCTCATCGACCCGACTATGGTCGTCGGGCGAGAGTGTGCCCATTCGCCCGGTGTAGGGATGCCTTCCCGCCTCTACGATATCGCGGCAGGTGAGGAGCTCGGTCCGGGGGCGATCTGTCAGCATAACGGCAAGGTTCCTTGCGAACTCCGCCGTCTTCCATCGGGAAATCTCCCGCCCATCGAGCTCGACCGCGCCGGCAAGCGGTGCCAGATGGCGTGTGATGGTTTTCAAGATGGTCGACTTGCCCGAGCCGTTCGGCCCGATGAGCGCCACGACGTCGCCCGCGCGAACCTCCAGATCGACGCCTTCGACTACGACCTTCTTGTCGTAGCCCGCCGACAGGTCGCTTATGCGGAAAAGCGGCGCTCCGTCAGCCTGCGTTTCGACCGGGGTTTCGAGGTTCGACTCCCCTCCGAGCGTTTTGGGCCGCGGCACGAATTCCCCCATCTACCTCACCCGCTTCTTCAACATGAGCGCGATAACCACCGGCGCGCCGAAGATGGCGGTGACGGCGCTGATGGAAAGCTCGACGGGAGAGAACAGCGTGCGCGCGATCAAATCGCAGCCCGCGCAGAAGATGGCGCCTCCCAAGAAGCACGCAGGAATCACGCGGATGGGCTTCGACGACTTCAGCGCCGACTTCACGAGATGCGGAACCGCGATGCCTACGAACGACACCGGACCAGCGAACGCGGTCACGCAGGCGGAGAGCATGCTCGCTAGAAGGACGAGCACCACGCGGAAACGTGCGACGTTCACGCCGACGCTTTTCGCGTAGGCTTCTCCCAGCTGGAAGGCGGAAAGGGGCTTCGATATCGCGAATACGCATGCGCTCACGGCGATCACCACGACCGCGATGACCGCGACGTCGTCCCAGCTCGAACCCGAGAAACTACCCAAAGACCAGTTGTGCAGGTTTACGATGGACTGGTCGTCGGCGAAGGCGATGAGGAAGTTCGTCGCCGCCGAGCAGATGTATCCCACCATGACGCCCGCCACGATGAGCATGGCCATGGAACTTATGCGCCGTGCGATGAGGAGCACGAAGCCGATGGTGATAAGCGAGCCCAGAAATGCTGCGGCCACCATGGCTGGCGAGGACATGGCCTGGTTCGCGCCCAGAAGTACGATCATCGTAAGCGCGACGACGAACTTTGCGCCCGAGGAGACGCCCAAGATGAACGGGTCGGCGATGGGGTTGTTGAAAAACGTCTGCAGCAGGAACCCGGAGAGGGAAAGCGCCCCGCCGAGAAGCACGGCTGAAAGCACACGCGGCAGGCGAATCTCCCAGATGACTTGGCTTTCCATGGAATTGGCCGCGCCGCCCGAAAGGATGCCGGGGATGTGGTCTGCGGGCACGAGCACGCTCCCGATGCACAGGTTGGCCCCGACGAGCACGATGAGGGCAACAGCGAGCAGCGCCGTCACGACGCGACACCGCGCGGCGCGCCCCGATTCGTCGTATGTCATGGAAAGCCGGCTTCTCATGACGCTAGCCAAGCTTCCTCAGATAATGGAAGTCGCTCGCGTCATCGCCGGTGAACGCCCCGTGCAGCTCGTCGATAATGTCGGCGGTAGAAGTCATCTGCTGGTACATGTCGGCGCTTGTGACCCAGACATTGCCATTCTTCACGGCTTTGAACTGCGACAATAGCGCGTTTTTGCCTACAAAGTCGTTCAAGGTGACAATCGATTTGTCGATGGCGCCGTTGTAGACGATGATGTCGGCATCCTTCGCCGTCGCGTAGAAGCGCTCCATTTCAAGCGTTACTGACGAACCTGACGTCGACGCCGTCTGCGCGTCATCGAGCGCGTAGTTGCCGCCTGCAAGCTCGATCATCTGCGCCACGTAGTCGCCCGCCCGCCGCGTGACGGCGGCCCCGTTCGAGTTAATGTAGAAATACGCCACGGTTTTACCTGACGACGCGAGCCTCGACGTTTGCTCGACGCGGGCCTTCTGCTCGTTGAACAGGTGCGCGGCCTCGTCTTCCTTGTCGAACAGGACGCCGAAAAGCTTAATCCACTCGACGCGCCCGAGTGCTTCGGGCTCGCTCGACGACTGTTCGGTGAGCACGACGAGCCCGAGCTTCTGCAGCTTTTCCTTCACATCGGGCGTGTGGTTGATCATGGTGTTCTCGATGGCGAGCGTGCAGCCCGAGGCCGATATTCGCTCGTAGTCGGGCGCGCTGTACTTGCCGCCGTAGGCGATCGCCCCACTTTCGAGTGCGCTTTTGAAGCCCGCGACCGAGCAATCGTCGGCCTTCGTGCCCGACATGAGGATGTTGTCGTTCGCATCGAGCGCGTCGACCAGGCACATCGTCGCCGACGACACGAGGTACACCTTGTTGGCGGGACGCCTTATGACCGCGATGTCGGAGCTCAACCCATCAGGTACCTTTGCATCTTGCGGTACCACGAGGAAGCGCTCCCCGTTCGAAATGCAGATAAGCCGCAGGCCGCCTTCGTACTCGTCGACAGTGAAGTGCTCGGCGTATTCAAGCTGAAGCGCCCCCGTCGGCTCCCAGCCGCAGCCCAAATCGGCGTTGTGGAAGTCGGCCGCGGCGCTTGAAGCCGTTCCCGCAGGGGAGCCGCCGCTTGCATCGTCGCCCGATTTCTCCTTCATGGTGGATGAGTCGAAGTGGAGCGTGTAGTCGATGGTGTGCGGCGTCGACATGGCGACGGTCTCGGCCGACACGGCGATGTCCTCGTCGAGCGTGACGGGTATCTCGAACGTGGAGTTGCCGCCGTCGTTTACGGGCGCGTAGTCCACGCCGTTGACGGTCATTTTGTCGTAGTTCGAACTCGACCAGGTGATGGTCGCGGTGTAGGTGTCGCCATCCTTCACAATTGTGGTGGGTGAGGCGATGCTTGCGCGCCCTGACCCGCCGGAGAGCGAGACGCTCACAGTGTATTCCTGAGAGCCTGCCGTGCCACCGGTCGCGTTCGGGCTCGCACTGCACCCCGCGAAGGGAAGCGCGAACAGGGCGACGAGAACGCAGGCGATCGCGCGCACCGCGATGCTGCGACGCTTCCTGCTTTCCCCCTTGGGAAGAATCGACCGCATGGCGTTACTTCAGTGCGTCGGCGCGCAGATCGACGCCGGCGGATTCGAACACGAGCGTGCGGTCGTACCACTGCTCTTTTCTAATACTCCACGCGGCGCAGGCGGTGTCCTCGTCGAGCGCTTCAACGGGCACGTCGTAGGTGTACTTGCCTTCCGCGTTTTCCACATAGGGGATGAAGTCGGCCTCGCTCGCGGCGGCAGCCTCGTCGCCCGTGCCCATGAAGAGCTTGCCGTAGCCCGTGCCGGAAAGCGTCATCACGCAGTGCATGGAGCCGTTTTCCACGATGAGCTGGGCGTCCACAATCCTGAACATGTTCGAGCTGGAATCTACGGTGATCGGATAGGTGCCGTCGGCCACCTTGTCGGCGGTGATGGGGGCAGCGCTTGCGCCCTCGGGCGCATCGGCCGCCTGTTCGGTCTTTTCCTGGGAATCGGCATCGCTTGCCTTTGCGCTGTCGATTGAATTTCCGCCGCAGCCGGCGAGCGAGAACGCGAAAAGCGCCGCTGACAGGGCGAAGGCGAGGGTTTTCTTCAACATGGAGGGAGGTTCCTTTCAATCGCTTCGACCGCCCGCTCGTGCGGTGGGCGGGCGGGACGCGAATGCAACGGGCATGCGCCGTCGGTCGGGGAAGGCGCATGCCCGTTGCACGGGGACGCGACCGGCGCCCCCGTGCGCGGCGAGTTTACAGCTTGGCGATGGCGTCGTCCACGTGTGAGACGTAGATGTCGTCGACCGCGGCGTTCTGTCCCAGACCCTGGAGCAGGCACGTCACTTCGAAGCCGGCGGCCACGAACTTCGCAGCCCAGCTGTCGGGGTCGGTCTCGTCTGCCATGTCGTTGTTCGCGTGGTCGCCCGCGACCACCATGAACGGCGCGAGCACGGCCTTCTTGTACCCTGCGGCGCTCGCGGCGGCGATAACATCCTCGCAGGTCGGTTCAGCCTCGACGGTGCCGACGAAGAACTGCGTCAAGCCCTCGTTCTTGAACACTTCCTGCATCTTGGCATAGTCGGCGTTGGAATCGGCTTCGGTGCCGTGGCCCATGAGGCACAGCGCCGTCTTGCCGTCGTCGAAGGACGCCATGTTTTCCTTAATGGCGGCGGCCACCTTCTTGTAGTCGTCGTCGGAGGTGAGCAGCGGGTCGCCGAGCGAGATCTTGTCGAACTTGTCGGCGTACTTGTCGAGCTCGTCTTTCACGTCGGCGTATTCCAGGCCAGCCATGAGATGCGTCGGCTGCACGACGATTTCCTTCACGCCGTCTTCCACGCAGCGGTCGAGCGCCTCGGTCATGTTGTCGATCGTGATGCCGTCGCGCTTCTTCAGCTTGTCGATGATGATCTGCGCGGTGAAGGCGCGGCGGATGTCGTAGTCCTGCCAGTACTTCTCGCGGATAGCGTCTTCGATGGCGCCGATGGTGATGTGGCGCGAGTCGTTGTAGCTCGTGCCGAAGCTCGTGACGAGGATGACCGGCTTCACGGCCTTCTCCTTTTCGCTCGATTTCTCGGAACTCGCGGAGGTGCTGGAGCAGCCCGCGAGCGCGACTCCGGCGAGCGCGAAGGCTCCGGTTGCTGCGGCGCCCATGAAGCCGCGGCGTGACATCTGGTCGGACATGGTTTTTCCTTTCCTCGGTTTGCCGGTCCCCCGGCGACAGTTGCTTGTCGGCACAAGCGAAAGAAAAGCGCACCCCTCGGGGTTCACAAGGAGCTAACGCCACGGCGATGCCGTGAGGAAAAGGCGAAGCAGTCTGGCTTGGGGCGCGAGGCGGTTCGCCCGTGCGTCCTATACAGTAATGTCCCTTGCCCAGGATTCCCACCTGGTTCCCTCCGCAAGCCAGCGCGGGCTGTGCGGGCGCCGCGCCGGTCATTTCCTTTTATCCGATTGTCATATGCTCGTTGCCGAATCTTTTACTATGATAGTGGGCACTTTTGAACGTGTCAAAGCCAGGGCGGGCGGCATTGCGCCTCCTGCCTGCGTATTTGCGCCGATTGCCGCTGCGGGCGCCGTGTTTTGGCCGCTGCGCGAATGGCAGCGTAAACGGTTGCGATGAGAAACGGGAAGGGAAGGCTCGGATGATTCATATCGTTGGCGCTGGCTCGGGCGCCGCCGACCTTATCACGCTGCGCGGGGCGCGCCTTTTGCGCGCGGCCGACGTGGTCGTTTGGGCGGGGAGCCTTGTGAACCCCGAGCTGCTCGCCGAGTGCAAGGAATCCTGCATCGTCTACGACAGCGCGCACATGACCTTGGAGGAAGTGCTCGACGTGATGTGCGCGGCAGATGCGCGGGGCGAGGAAGTGGTGCGCCTGCACACGGGCGACCCGTGCCTGTACGGCGCCATCCAGGAGCAGATGGACGCGCTCGACGCGCGCGGCGTGGACTACGAGGTGGTGCCCGGCGTGTCGAGCTTTTGCGGTGCCGCGGCGGCGCTTCGCCAGGAATATACGCTGCCGGGAATCAGCCAGTCGGTCGTGATCACGCGGCTTTCCGGGCGCACCCCCATGCCCGCGGGCGAGGGCATGCGCACCATGGCGGAAAGCGGCTCGACTATGGTCATCTTCCTGAGCTCGGGTATGCTCGCCGAGCTTTCCGCCGAGCTTTTGGCCGCGGGCCGCAGCTCCGATGAGCCGGCGGCGCTCGTGTACAAGGCGACCTGGCCTGAGGAGCGCGTGGTGCGATGCACAGTGGGCACGCTCGCCGATGCGGGCGCGCGAGAGGGCATCGACCGCACGGCGCTCGTGGTGGTGGGCCGCGTGCTCGGAGCTCGCGGCAGGCTTGCACACAACGGCGCGCAAGCGGAGTCGTACGAGCGCAGCAAGCTTTACGACCCTTCGTTTTCCACGGGGTATCGGAAGGCGAGCAGCTAGCGTGGCCTTCGAGCACTACATATATACCGGGACGACCCGCCTGCGCTGCGGCTACACCACGGGGAGCTGCGCCGCGCTCGCGGCGAAGGCGGCCTGCGAGATGCTCTTGTCACGAAAGCCCGTCGGCCTCGTGTCGATCGTCACCCCCGGCGGGCTGCCCGTCGAGGCGAACGTGGTCGACGCATGCATCGGCGAGGGGTGCGCCCAGTGTGCCGTGCGAAAGGACGCAGGCGACGATGCCGATGTGACCGACGGCGTGCTCGTGTACGCGCGCGTGGAACATGCGGGGTCGGGCACGGGCGCTGCGGGCAGCAAGGACGTACCCGCGCACGAATCGGAAGTTTCCGTCGACGGCGGCGTGGGCGTGGGGCGCGTGACGTTGCCCGGGCTCGAGCAGCCGGTGGGGGCGGCCGCCATCAACGCGACGCCGCGCGCGATGATCACTTCGGCGGTGCGCGGGGTGTGCGCCGTGCACGGCTTTTCTGGAGATATTGCTGTGACAATTTCGGTACCCGAGGGTGTTGCCCTTGCCGAAAAGACCTTCAACCCGCACCTGGGGATAAAGGACGGCATCTCCATCCTGGGCACGACGGGCATCGTCGAGCCGCGCAGCCTCGCTGCCTTGCGCGACAGTATCGAGCTCGAGATCCGGCAGCATGCGGCTATGGGGCGGTGCGGAGTCGTGCTCACGCCCGGCAACTACGGCGCGCAGTTCATCTCAGGGCATTTCCACCTAAACGGTGCGCCGGTGGTCTTCATCTCCAACTTCGTGGGCGATGCGATTGATTGCTGCATTCGCGAGGGATTTACCAATGTCCTTCTTGTGGGACACATCGGCAAGTTGGTGAAGGTCGCGGGCGGTATCATGGACACCCATTCGCGTACCGCCGACTGCCGCGCGGAGATTCTGGCCGCCCACGCGGCCATGGCCGGCGCGGGCGCGAAGACCGTGCGCGAGATCATGACGTCCGTCACGACCACGGCGGCACTCGAGGTAATCGAGGCCGCCGGCGTGGGGGACGCTGCGTGCGCCTCGCTCGCTGCGGCAATCGAGGACAGGTTGCGCCGCCGCGCGGCGGGCGCATGCGACATCGCCGCGGTCGTGTTCGACGCCGAGCGCCGCGAGCTTTTCCGCACGTCGGGCGCCGATGCAGTTATCGGGGTATTGGGGGCGACGTATGAGTAAAGGCGTGCTGTACGAGGTGGGCCGCGCAATCGGCTGGCCGGGGACGAAGGTGGTCATGAAGGCGCGCCGCTCGCTTGCGGACACGAAGCGCATTCTTCGCGAGGAGGGCGCCTTTGACGGTGCCGAGCTCGTAGAGGACTGTGGGCTTCCGGGCGAGCGCGTGTACCGCTCGCTCGACGATGTGCCCGATCGGGGCAGCTACTTCTCGACGATGGTGGTGCGCTAGATGAGGATTTCCTGCATAGCGTTCACTGAGAGGGGGTATGCGTTGGCGGAGCGCACCGCACGCGCGCTTTCCGATTGCGCGCAGACAGGTGAAGATGACCCTGGCTGGGACGTTTCCGTTTCGCGCGGGTTCGGCGAGGGGAAGGCCGACCTGCGCGCATGGACGGCGCTCGCGTGGGAAGCGTCGGACGCGCTTCTGTTCGTGGGCGCGGCGGGCATCGCCGTGCGGGCGATCGCGCCGCATGTCGCTTCGAAGGCAACCGATTCCGCGGTTGTGGTGATTGACGAGGCGGGGCGCTTTGCCGTCCCGCTTTTGTCGGGGCATTTGGGCGGTGCGAACGAGCTTGCGCAAACTGTGGCCCGCGCGGTAGGGGCCATCCCCGTCATCACCACGGCGACCGACGTCCGCGGCGTGTGGGCGGTGGATACGTGGGCGCGCTGTGCGGGGCTCGCCGTTTCGAATCCCGAGGCCATCAAGCGAGTGTCGGCGCGGCTGCTTTCGGGCGGGCGCGTGGCACTCTATTCCGACATGCCGATTTCGGGACAGCCGCCTGAGGGGGTAGACATTGCGTCCGACCGCGCTCGGGCCGATATCGTCGTGTCGCCGTTCGCTGGCGCGAATGCAGGCGCGTTCGTTCGCGCGGCGGAGACAACGGACGAGGTCGTGCCCGCCGGTGAGACGGGGATGCCGGCGGGCATGCGGGTGCAGGCGCCTGCGCCCGAGCCGCTTCGCCTTGTCGTGCCCTGTATCGTTGCGGGCATAGGGTGCCGTCGCGGTCCGTGCGCCGAAGCGATCGGGGAGGCGTTTCTTCTCGCGTGCGGGCAGGCGGGCATCTCGCCTTTGGCCGTGCGCGAGGCGGCGACGATCGACGTGAAGGCGCACGAGGAGGGTCTGCTCGCCTTCTGCCGCGCGCGCAATATCCCGCTTGCGACGTATTCCGCAGAGGAGTTGTCGCAGGTTGAAGGCAGCGTTTCGCCATCTGATTTCGTGCGCGCGACGGTGGGGGTCGACAATGTGTGCGAGCGCGCGGCGCTCGCGGGCGGGGGCAAACTTATCTTCCCGAAGCTCGCTCACGGCGGCGTGACCGTCGCGTTTTCCAAAGTATCTATCGAACTTTCGTTTAAGGAGCGGTGATGGGAAAGCTCTTCGTGGTGGGGATCGGCCCGGGCGGCCCCGACGGCATGACGATTGCGGCTCGGCGCGCGCTCGAGGCGGCCGACATCGTTGTTGGGTACACGAAATACGTGGAGCTCGCGCTCGCCGCCGTGCCCGACGCGGCGCATCTCGCGACGCCGATGATGCACGAGGTCGAACGATGCCGCCTGGCGCTTTCGCGCGCGCAGAGCGGAGAAGCCGTGGCGCTCGTGTGCAGCGGTGACGCGGGCGTGTACGGCATGGCGAGCCCCGTGCTGGAGCTTGCGGAGGACTACCCCGATGTAGACGTGGAAGTTATCGCCGGGGCCACCGCGGCTCAGAGCGGGTCGGCGGTGCTCGGCGCCCCGCTTGCCCACGACTTCGCGGTCGTGTCGCTCTCCGACCTGCTCACGCCATGGGAGGTCATCGAGCGCAGGCTCGCCGCCGTGGCGAGCGCCGACTTCTGCATCTGTTTGTACAACCCGCGCAGCAGAAAGCGCGCCGACAGGCTCTCACGCGCGGCGAAGATTATGCTCGAATGGAAGGCCCCCGACACGCTCTGCGGCTGGGTACGCAACATCGGGCGCGAGGGGCAGCAGTCGGGCATGTGTAGGCTCTCTGAGCTGGGGGAGATCGACGCCGACATGTTCACCACCGTGTTTGTCGGCAACGCGAACACGAAGCTCGTAGGCGGCCGTATGGTCACGCCGCGCGGGTATCGGGAGATTCCATGCGAAAGGTAACGATCATCGGGGCGGGGCCCGGAAACCCCGACTTGCTCTCGCGCGCGGCGCTCGACGCTATCGACTTCGCCGACGTGGTCATCGGCGCTCATCGCGCGCTTGCCGGCATCGACGTGCCGCCCGACGTGGTGAGATGCGAGCTCGTGAAGACGGCGGACATCGTCGCCGCGCTCACCGATGCGGCGTCGTGGCGGCGCGCCGTGGTCGTGATGACGGGCGATGTGGGGCTGTTCAGCGGCGCGCGCCGCCTGGTGGAGGCGCTCTCCGGCGACGCGCAGGTGGACGTGCGCGTCGTTCCCGGCATAAGCTCAGCGTCGTATCTCGCCGCGCGCCTCGCGCGTCCATGGCAGGATTGGCGCTTCGCGAGCGCTCACGGCGTGGCGTGCGACATCGTGGCCGAGGCCGAGCGCGCAGGTGAGCTCTTTCTCGTCACGTCGGGCGGGGAAGACCCCTCGCGGCTTTCGGGCGAGCTTGTGCAGGCGGGCTTCGGGGATGCGCGCGTGACGGTGGCCGAGCGCCTGTCGTACCCCGACGAGCGCATCACCTGCGCGACCGCAAGTGAAATCGCAGGTCAGACGTTCGACGACTTGAACGTGATGCTTATCGAGTTCGCATCCCGCGCCGCGAGCTCCCGCTGGCCGTACGCTTCCTCGGGCATTCCCGACGAGCTCTTCATCCGCGGCGACGTTCCCATGACCAAGCAGGAGGTGCGCGCAGTCGCGCTCGCGAAGCTGCGCCTTACCGCTACCGACACCGTGTGGGACGTCGGAGCCGGCACGGGGAGCGTGTCGATCGAGGCGGCGCTCGTCGCGCGAGCGGGGTCGGTATGGGCGGTCGAGCGCAACGCGGCCGGCGTGCGGCTCATCCGAGAGAACGCGGATGCATTCGGGTGCGGCAACGTGCATGCGGTCCCCGGTGTCGCCCCCGAAGCGCTCGCGAAACTGCCCGTTCCCGACGCTGTGTTCGTCGGCGGGAGCGCGGGCGAGCTTCCCTCCATCGTGGAGGCAGCGCTCGAGAAGAACTCGCAGGTTCGCCTGTGCGTGCCATGCGTCACTGTTGAGACGCTCACCGAGGCGTGCGCGCTCCTCTCGGGTTCGCGCTTTAAGGGGTTCGAGGCGTGCCAGGTGTCGGCCGCCCGCGCCGAGGCTGTAGGCTCGCACCATCTTATGAAGGCGCAAAACCCCGTGTTCCTCGTCAGCGCGCGTGGTGCAGGTGGGGAAGGCGGCGCCCGGTGAGCACGTCCATCCCGCGCTTCATGGTCGCTGCGCCCTCGAGTGGGAGCGGCAAGACGGTCGTAACGTGCGCGCTCCTGCGCGCGTTCGCGCGCCGCGGCCTTGCATGCGCGGCCTTCAAATGCGGCCCCGACTACATTGACCCGCTCTTTCATCGCCGCGTCGTGGGTGCGCGCTCGGGCAACTTAGACGGCTTCTTCACCGACGCCCCGACGCTGCGCGCCCTGCTCGCACGCGGCGCCGCGGGCGCGGATGTCGCGGTGCTCGAGGGGGTCATGGGCTTCTACGACGGCATGGCGCCCGGCGTGGCCGACGCGAGCAGCTACCAGGTTGCGCGCGACACGGAAACGCCGGTCGTTTTAGTGGTGAACGGGCGCGGGGCGTCTTTATCGCTCGCCGCCGTAATCCGCGGCATCGCCGAGTTCCTGCCTTGTGCGAACGTGCGCGGCGTCGTGCTGAACAAGACGAGCGCCGCTGCCTGCGCCTACGCGGCGCCTGCGATCGAGAAGCACACGGGCGTCGCGGTTTTGGGTAATATTCCCGCCGACGAGGCGTTCTCGCTCGAAAGCCGGCATCTGGGGCTTGTGACCGCCGACGAAGTCAAGCAGCTCTCCGCGCGCATCGACAAGATGGCCGAGCTGGTGGAAAAGAGCGTCAACGTCGACCGCTTGCTTGAAATAGCGGCGACGGCACCCGATATCTGCGAGGAACCTTATCGGTTGGAGCCGATCGCGGGAGCGCGGCCCATCGTCGCCGTCGCGCGTGACGAGGCGTTCTCGTTTTACTACGAGGAGAACCTGCGCGCGCTCGAGGACCTGGGTTGCGAGCTGGCCTTTTTCAGCCCCCTGTGTGATAGCGAGTTGCCCCGGGGGACAAGCGCCCTCTATCTGGGGGGCGGCTACCCGGAGCTCCATGCGCGGCAGCTCTCCGAGAACGCGCCGATGCGCGAGGCGGTGCGGCGCGCGGTGGAATCTGGCATGCCGACGGTCGCCGAATGCGGTGGGTTTCTGTATCTGCAGCGCGAAATCGCCGATAGCGAGGGGCGGCGCTGGCCTGTTGCGGGCGCCCTTGAGGGCGTAAGCGAGAACGGGGGAAGGCTGTCCCATTTCGGGTACGTGGAGCTCACTTCTCAACGCGACGGGCTCTACGGGCCGCGCGGCACACGCATCCGTGCGCACGAGTTCCACTACTGGCAGTCCACCTGCCCGGGCGGCGACTTCTGGGCGCAGAAGCCCCGGCGCGACAAGGGCTGGCCGTGCATGACGACCACCCCGTCCCTGGTTGCGGGCTTCCCGCATGTGTACTATCCTGCGAACCCCGACGTTGCGCGCGCGTTCGCGTCTGCCGCAGCGTCGTTCGCAGAGAGGAGACGGCATGGCTGAAGCAACCGAAACCGCGCTTGCCTGCATCCGCGAGGAAGTCGAGCGCGCGTTCTCGTCGGCGCCGGGCGCCGTGCTCGAAGCCGCGCTCTCCCGGATTGCGCCCGCAGACGAGTGCGCCCGCGCCGCCGCGTACGCCGCGTGGGACTCCATCGCGCACCCCTTGGGGGGATTGGGCGACTTTGAAGACGCCGTCGCGTGTATCGCCGCAGCTCAGGGGAGCGCCGAGGTGGTCGAGTTTCCCCGTGCGCTCGCGGTATTCTTCTCCGACAACGGGGTCGTTGCCGAAGGCGTGTCGCAAAGCGGGCAAGACGTGACGCGAGTCGTCGCGCGCAACATGTGCGAGGGGGCCACGAGCGCCTGCCGCATGGCGGCGTTCGCGGGTGCCGAGGTCGTGCCCGTCGACGTGGGTATGGCCTGGGGCATAGAAGACGCGCGCATGGTGCGCGCGAACGTGCGGCGGGGGAGCGGCAACATCGCGTACGGCCCCGCTATGTCTCGCGATGGGGCCGTGCGCGCGATCGAGGTCGGAATCGCCGTCGCGTGCGGGCTTGCCCGCGCCGGCGTGCGCCTTCTCGCCGCGGGCGAGATGGGCATCGGCAACACGACCACCTCGGCGGCGGTGGCCGCAGTGCTCCTCCGGACGGACGCGCGGAGTCTCGTCGGGCGCGGCGCGGGGCTCTCGGACGCCTCGCTCGCGCGCAAGCGCGACGTGGTCGAGCGCGCTATCGACGCGAACTCGCCCGATCCCGCCGACCCGATCGACGTGCTCTCGAAGGTGGGCGGCTTCGACATCGCGGCGATGTGCGGTTTCTACCTGGGGGCCGCGGCCTCGAAGGCGCCGGCGCTCCTCGACGGGGTCATATCCTGCACGGCGGCCCTGTGCGCGGCGCGCCTGTGTCCCAACGCCTTGGGTTACCTCGTGGGCACCCACACATCAAGCGAACCCGCAAGCCAGGAGCTCCTTCGCGAGCTCGGCATAAAGGCACCCCTCGACGCAGGCATGCACTTGGGCGAGGGCGCGGGCGCCATGGCGTATCTGCCCCTTCTGGATTCGGCGCTGCGCGTGTACCGGGATGGGAAGACGTTCACGGCGACTGGCATGGCTGCTTATGAGCATTTCGAGGCCGGGAAATGACGGTAACGCTCGTCATCGGCGCCGCCGCGAGCGGCAAGAGCGCCTACGCCGAGTCCCTGTGCCTCGGGCACGACGGACCCCGCGTGTACCTGGCAACGATGGAGCCCTTCGGGGAAGAGGGCGCCCGCCGCATCGCGCGCCATCGGGCGCTGCGCGAGGGCAAGGGGTTTTCCACCCTCGAGCGCACGCGTGACGTGGGCGCCGCAGTGTCCGGGCTTCCGCGCGGCTGCACGCTTCTTTTGGAGGACGTGGGCAACCTGGTTGCGAACGAGCTTTTCGCGGAAGGCGGCTTGTCCCCACGTGACCCCGACGCTGCGGCGCGCGAGGTGCTCGGAGGCATCGAACGGCTCGCTCAGGCCGCTGCGTATACGGTGGTGGTCTCCGTCGACGTGTTCGCCGATGGGATGCGCTACGATGAGGGGACCGAGGCATGGAGGCGCGCGCTTGCGCGCGTGAACGCGGGCGTGGCGGCGCTGGCCGACCGCGCAGTCGAAGTGGTGTGCGGGATTCCCGTGTGGATGAAAGGCGAAGGGCCTACAAGGTGAAGATAGCAGAGGCAATCGGCGCGGCGTTCGGAACGTTCTCGCGCATCCCCGTCCCGAAATCGACCTGGACCGATTTCGGATCAACCCATGCGCTTGCCGCGTTTCCCCTGGTGGGCGTTGCGGAAGGCTTCCTCATGACGGCGTGGGGGTACATGGCGAACCTGTTCGGCGTGCCCGCGACCATCGTCGCGGCTGTGCTCGTGGCGCTGCCTGTGGCGGTGACGGGAGGCATCCACCTAGACGGGCTCTGCGACACCTCCGATGCGCTTGCAAGTTGGGCCCCACGCGAGCGAAAGCTCGAGATCATGCACGACCCGCGGGCGGGCGCCTTCGGGGTCATCGGTGTTGTCGTGTACCTTATTCTGCAGTTTTCCCTGTTCACCGCGCTGCCGCTTACGGCGGGGACGTTCCTTGCGCTTCTGTGCTCGCTCGTGTTCTCCCGCGCGCTTTCGGGGCTCGCCGTTGAATGTTGGCCTGCCGCGCGGGCGGACGGCATGGCCGCGGGACTCTCGCCTTCGAAGAAGCGCGCGGCGATCGTCGTGCCGCTTTGCGCTTTCGCTGCGGCTTCGGCTGCAGGGATGGTCGCGTGCGCTCGGGCCGTCGGCGCCCTTATGGCGGTGGCGGGGCTTTTGGCGCTCGCGTGGTATCGCCATGTTGCCCTGTCCCGCTTCGGCGGGGTGACGGGGGATTTGGCCGGATGGTTTCTGCAATGGGCCGAGCTCGCGATGCTTGCCATGCTGGTGGCGGGGGGCATGCTCCTATGATGCTCGTGGTAGGTGGCGCGCATTCGGGGAAGAGGACCTTCGTGCGCGAAAAGCTCGGGTTCGCGGCGGACGATTTCGTCGACGCGGCGCAGCTTGCGGAGGGCGTCGTGCCCGCGGTTTTTGCCGGCCGTGTCGCGTACCGTGCTGAGGAACTCGTACGCACGCTCGACGCTGACCGGGCGCTCGAGCGGCTGATTGGCTTCGACGCAGTGATTCTGACCTTGGTCGGCTCGGGGGTCGTCCCTATGCGTGCGGAAGACGCCCAATGGCGCGAGCGCGCGGGGCGCCTGGGATGCGCGCTCGCTGCGCGCGCCGACGTCGTCGTGCGCATGACGTGCGGGATTCCCCAGGTCATCAAAGGAAACCTTGCCGATGCGCCTCGAGGGACGCTGGGCGCGGGCGCGCCTTTGGAAGTCATCTTCGTGCGCCATGGTGCCACGGCGGGCACGGAAGACCATCGCTACAGCGGGGCGGGCACCGACGAGCCCCTGTCGAGCGCGGGCGAGCGCGCTTTGCGCGACCTCGCGTGCGATCGTGACGTGTTCCGTGTTATCACGAGCGGCATGGCCCGCACCGACCAGACGGCACGCATTCTCTTCCCGAACGCGGAGCTTATGGCGTGCCCCGGTCTGCGCGAGATAGATTTCGGCGACTTCGAGGGGCGAAGCGCCGCCGAACTTAAAGAGGATGCGCGTTACCGCGCCTGGGTAGACTCCTGGTGTGAGACGCGCTGCCCGCATGGCGAGGGCAAGAGCGATTTCACCCGCCGCGTCGTCGCGGCGTTTCGGGAGGCGTGCGAATCGGAGCGCGCCCAGGGGAGTGGGCGCGCCGTCTTCGTCGTTCACGCGGGTACCGTGAAAGCGCTGCTCTCCGAGCTAGCTGTCCCGAAAATGGGATACTTCGACGTGCATACCGAGCCGGGTGGTGCATGGGCCGCCACCTGGGATGGGCGCTGCCTTCGCGACGTTCGCCCCGCTTCGGGGGGCGATGCCCGGTGATGACGATTCTTGCCGTCGCCGCCGGGTTCGCGGCCGACCTTGCCTTCGGCGACCCGCGCTGGCTTCCCCATCCCGTCGTCGCCATGGGG
>DAWDYI010000003.1:0-40700 GCA_052344885.1 Collinsella aerofaciens | reverse complement strand
TGGGGCGCGCGATCACGTGGGCCGAAGGCCGCCTGCGGGGCGCATTCCCGCAAACGTCCGCGGGCACGCGCGCCGCAGGGCTTGTGCTCGCCGTGGCGCTTCCGCTTGCGTGTGGGCTTTTGACCTGGGGAATCCTGCATCTTTGCGGCATGGTTCACCCCGGCTTGCGCTTCGTGGTCGAGGCATGGGCGAGCTATCAGATTCTCGCGGCATGCGAGCTGCGCCGCCAGAGCCTGGCCGTGGCCAGCGCGTTCTCGAAGGGCGGCCTTGTCGCGGCGCGCGAAGCCGTCGGGCTCATCGTGGGACGCGACACGTCTGTTCTCGACGAGCAGGGCGTCGCGCGCGCCGCTGTGGAAACGGTGGCGGAGAACGCGAGCGACGGCGTCATCGCGCCGCTTTTCTACCTTTTGATCGGAGGTGCACCCTTGGGCATGGCGTACAAGGCGGTGAACACGCTCGACAGCATGGTGGGCTACAAAAACGAGCGCTACATCGACTTCGGCTGCGCCTCGGCGCGCCTCGACGATGCGGTGAACTGGATTCCCTCGCGCTTATCGGCCTTGTTCATGATCGCCGTGTGCCCGATCGTCGGGCTCGACGCGCGCGGGGCGGCGCGCATCTGGCGCCGCGACAGGCGTCGCCATGCGAGCCCCAACTCGGCGCAGACCGAGTCATCGTGCGCGGGCGCGCTCGGGCTGCGCCTGGCAGGACCCGCGGTGTATTTCGGCAAGCTCGTTGAGAAACCGACGATAGGCGACGCGTCCCGCGAAATCGAGTGGGGCGACATCGCACGGGCGACAAGGCTCATGCTCGCCGCGTCCGTATGCGCGCTCGTCGTCTTCGGCGCCGCGCGCGCGGCGGTCGTGCTCGCCGTGGGGGCGATGGCATGAGGGAAGACCACGCCGCGCCCCGGGCTGCCGGGGGAATCCTGCGCGCCCGTACGCATGGGGGCAGCTCGCAATCGCTCGGCATCGCTTGCGAAGGGGGCGCCTCCGACCTCATTGACTTCTCGGTGAACGTGAATCCGGCAGGCCCCTCGCCGCGCGCCGTCGCCGCAGCTTGCAAGGCGCTTTCTCGAATCGACGCCTACCCCGATAGGGAAAGCCTCGCACTCGTTCGCGCCCTAGGGCGCGCCCAGGGCATTCCCGAAGATACTATCGTCTGCGGCGCGGGCGCGTCTGACATCATCTGGCGGCTCGCCGCGGCGGTACGCCCGAAACGCATCGTCGTGTGCGCGCCGACGTTCTCTGAATATGCGGAGGCGGCATCGTACTACGGTGCATGCGTGCAGGAGTTCCCGCTCTCCGAGGCGGATGACTTCGACGTGCCCGCCTCCTTCGCCCGCGCGATCGAGGGGCCGGGAGACGTGGCGTACCTCTGCAATCCGAACAACCCGACGGGGCGCCTCGTCGACCCCCGCGTGATCGATGCCGCGGCTTGCCGCTGCGAGCAGGTGGGCGCGCTGCTCGTCGTGGACGAGTGCTTCCTCGGATTTGCGCCCGACGCCCGCGAAAGGAGCGTGGCCGCACGCGCCGCGTGTTCGCACCATGTGGCCGTGCTCTCCGCGTTCACCAAGCTCTACGGAATGGCAGGGTTGCGGTTGGGGTATCTGATCAGCGGAAACGCCCAACTCATCGAGGGGATTCGTCGGGCGGGGCAGGCGTGGCCCGTCTCCTCGGTCGCCGAGGCCGCGGGCATCGCCGCCCTGGAAGACGTCGAATACGTCTCGCGCACGCGCGATGTATTGGCGGGCGAGCGAGCGTGGCTTTCCCACGAGCTCTCCTCGCTCGGGCTTTCCGTCGTGCCGTCGGATGCGAACTTCCTTTTAGTCCGCACGCCGGCGAAAGACATCCCCGAGCGCCTGTATAAACAGGGGGTTTTGGTCCGCACGTGCGACTCGTTTTCGATACTGTCCCGTTTCTGGTGCCGCGTCGCCGTGCGCACGCACAAGGAGAATGCCCGGCTTGCGATGGCGTTCAGCCGCGCGCTTCGGGCGGAAGGCGCATCGGGCGAAGGCGAACCCGACGAACGGGGCGGCGCTATGGCGGGCGCGGATGGCCGAGGCTCGGCGAAGGAGGTCGATACCCGTGGGTAGGGCGAAGCCCATCATGATCCAGGGCACCATGTCGAACGCGGGGAAGAGCCTGCTTGCGGCGGGGCTGTGCCGTGTGCTTTCGCAGGACGGCCTGCGCGTGGCTCCCTTCAAGAGCCAGAACATGGCGCTCAACAGCGGTGTCACGGCCGACGGGCTCGAGATGGGGCGCGCTCAGATCATGCAGGCCGAGGCGTGCGGCATCGCGACCGACGTGCGCATGAACCCCATCCTGCTCAAGCCCGAAAGCGATCACCGAAGCCAGCTCATCGTGGCCGGCAAGGCGCAGGGAGCCTTCGCTGCGAGGGACTACTTCGCGCGAAAGAAGGCGCTCATGCCGCAGATTTTGGAGGCGTTCGATTCGCTCGCGGAGGAAAACGACGTCATCGTCATCGAGGGCGCCGGCAGCCCCGTCGAAATCAACCTTGCCGAAAACGACATCGTCAACATGGGGCTCGCGCGCGCCGTGTCCTCCCCCGTGCTGCTCGCGGGCGACATCGACCCAGGCGGGGTGTTTGCCCAGCTCTACGGCACGGTCGCGCTCCTTGCGCCCGAGGACCGCGCGCTTTTGCGGGGGCTTATGGTGAACAAGTTCCGCGGCGATGTGGAAATCCTGCGTCCGGGTTTGGCTCCGCTCGAGAAAATGTGCGGGGTTCCCGTCGTGGGGGTCGTGCCGTATCTTACGCTCGACCTGGACGACGAGGACTCGCTCGCGCCGCGCCTAACTGCCCGCGAGGCGCGCGGCGTCATCGACGTCGCCGTCGTGCGCCTTCCGCATCTGTCGAACTTCACCGACTTCGACCCGCTTTCGCGCGTGCCCGGCATGGGCGTGCGCTACGTTTCCTCGACGACCGATCTGGGCCGACCCGACCTGGTGGTGCTTCCCGGCTCGAAGTCCACGGTCGACGACGCGCGCTGGCTTGCGGCTAGCGGCATCGGAGCCTGTGTACGCGCGCTTTCGGGCGCGGGCACGCCGGTGCTCGGCATATGCGGAGGCTACCAGCTTTTGGGAGACGAGCTTTCGGACCCGCACGGCAGGGAAGGCGCTGGCACCGCGCGCGGGCTCGGGCTCATCCCTGCAAATACGGTGTTCAAGGAGGAAAAGCGCCTCGCCCAGTCGGAGCTGCGCATCACGGGCGCCCAAGGCGCGTTCTCGGTGTGGAACGGCATGACGGCGCGTGGGTACGAGATTCACGACGGCGAAACGACCGTCTCCTGCGCCCCTGCGGGCACGATTGGCGGCAAACCAGAAGGCGCGGCCTGCGGAAACGTGTTCGGAACCTATCTCCACGGCCTGTTCGACGAACCGGGGGTGGCGCTCGCCCTCGCGCGCTCGCTCGCGCGCATGCGCGGCCTGCCCGAGAGCGTCGTGGGTGCTGCGGGCGCGGCGTCCGCGGCCGATCACCGTGCGCGCGAGTTCGACCGCCTGGCCGACGTCGTGCGCGGAGCGCTCGACATGGAGTATGTCTACCGCATTATCGAGGAGGGCGTATGATTCACGTGTATCATGGCGACGGCAAAGGCAAGACCACGGCGGCGATGGGCCTCGCCCTTCGCATGCTCGCCGCAGGCCGCCGCGTCGTCGTCGTGCAGTTCCTGAAAGACGGCGAAAGCGGGGAGGCGCGCCTGCTCGCCGAGCATTTCGGCGTGCCCGTGTTCGCGGGGAAGGTGTCGGACAAGTTTACCTGGTCGATGTCGTCGGAAGAACTTGCCGCTACGTGCGAGCTGCACGATGGGAACCTCGCTTCCGCGCTTGCCGAGCTCGAGGGCGCGCAGGAGGGGCTGCTCGTGCTCGACGAGGCGCTCGATGCGCTTTCGAAGGGGCTTGTCGACGAGGCGCTTGTGGACCGCGCGCTCGATATGTCCGCGCGCGGCGTCGAAGTAGCGCTCACCGGGCGCGCGCCTTCCCGCAAGATCGTGGAGAAGGCCGACTACATAACCGAGATGCGGTGCGAGAAACACCCCTACGAGCAGGGGATATGTGCAAGGGAAGGAGTGGAGTACTAGATGGATTCCAAGGAGATGGCGCCCGGCGACATCGAGCGGCGCAGCTTCGAGATCATCACCGAAGAGCTCGGCGGCCGCACGTTCCCGCCGCTCGAAGAACCCGTCGTGAAGCGCGTCATCCACACCACTGCCGACTTCTCGTACGCCGATTCCCTCGTTTTCACTCATGACGCCGCGCACTGTGCGCTCGACGCACTGCGCGCAGGGGCCACGGTGCTCACCGATACGAACATGGCGCTCGCAGGCATAAGCAAGCCTGCGCTCGCGAAGCTCGGCTGCAAGGCCGTGTGCTACATGGCCGACCCTGATGTCGCCGTGGCTGCGCGCGCCGCGGGCACGACTCGCGCCGTTGCGAGCATGGACAAAGCTTGCGGCATCGAGGGTCCGCTCATCGTGGCCGTCGGCAACGCTCCCACAGCACTTCTGCGCCTCGCCGAGCTCATGGACGAGGGGAAGATCGCGCCCGCGCTCGTCGTTGGGGTGCCGGTCGGGTTTGTGAACGTGGTCGAGGCGAAAGAGGAGCTACTCGCGCGACGCGCGCCGGCCATCGTCGCGAGGGGTCGCAAGGGTGGTTCGACCGTGGCGGCCGCCATTATGAACGCGCTGCTCTACCAGATCACGCGCCCAGGCGGCCCGAAGTGACGGCGCCCGCATCCGCGCCGGCGCTGCGCATCTTCGCCGGCACCACCGAGGGCCGACTTCTGTGCGAATGGGCGAGCGGGGCGGGCATCCCCGCCCGTGCCTACGCGGCAACCGAGTACGGAGGCGAGCTTTTGGGCGAGCTTCCGGGCATCGAGGTGCATGCGGGCAGGCTCGACGAGGCCGACATGGAGCGCGAGCTTTCCGGCGCGCGCATCGTCGTCGATGCCACGCACCCCTTCGCTACGCTCGCAAGCGGCAACATCCGGGCCGCTTCGCTCGCCGTGGGTGCACGATGCCTGCGCCTTGCGCGCCCGGCCGAGGTGCTGCCCAAAGGCGTCGTGCCGGTCGCGTCGATCGCCTGCGCGGCGCGCTTTCTCTCCGAGAACCCGGGTCGCGCGCTTCTCACGACGGGGAGCAAGGAGCTTGCTCCCTACACGCGTGTCGCCGATTTCGCGGAGCGCTTCTTCGTGCGTGTGCTCCCGCTGCCCGGTGCTATAACGAAGTGCATCGACGCGGGGTTTTCGCCGTCGCACGTCATCGGCATGCAGGGGCCCTTCACCCGCGAGCTCAACGAGGCGATGCTTCGGCAGGTGGGCGCCCAGTGGCTTGTGACCAAGGACTCGGGAACCGTAGGCGGCACGGCCGTGAAGCTCGCTGCTGCGCGCGACGCGGGAGCGCGCTGCATCGTGGTCACCCGTCCCGCCGAGGGAGGCGGGGCCCTTTCGCTTCGGGAAGTGGAAGACGCGCTTTTACGCGAGTTCGCGCGCTAGGCGCTCGCCGCGCCTGCGCGCCCTTCCGCCCGCGAGGAGGAGCGCCCCGAGCAAGCTCGACCCGTACAAGCCCGTCATCCGCCAAAAGTTCGAGGACGACGCCCGGAACTGGCGCAAGTAGCCCTTCAATAAGTTGCGGTGAAATAGTGTCTGTTTTTGCTGCCAGATAGCATATTCAGTCCCTAATTCACCGCAACTTGTTGGTGTTGGCTTACTGGTAGCGTAGGCACTCGACGGGGTCGAGCTTTGCTGCGCGGCGAGCGGGGTAGAAGCCAAAGATTACGCCGATGCCGACCGATACGGCAAACGCGATCAACACTGTCGTAATGGAGAAGCTTGGCGTGATCGTCCCGGTGGCTCCAAACTTGCTCATGATGCCCGAGCTTGCGGCAAAGAACGTGAGTCCCCAGGCCAGCAGATAGCCAATCAGGACACCCAACAGTCCGCCGGTGACGCACAGCGCCGAGGACTCGGCCAAAAATTGGGCGGTGATATCGCGACGACTGGCGCCCAGAGCGCGGCGGATGCCGATCTCGCGGATGCGCTCAGTCACGTTGGTGAGCATCATGTTCATAATGCCGATACCGCCGACAAGCAGCGAGATGCTGGCGACAGCACCCATGATGAGCGAGAACGCGCCCATAAAGGAGTTGAGCGCATCGATGGCGCTTTTCATGGAGGTCGCCGATACGCTGTCGTACTCATCATCCTCCGCGATGCCCTTCATCGCGCGCACCTTGGACTCGATGGTCTTGCAGAGTTCATCCATGTCCGTGCCCTCGGCGGCAAGTGCCGTCACGCTGGGGAATGAAGGATTCTCGTCGCCAAACAGCCCGGAGATGGTTTCGCGTGGCATATACAGCGTGAGCGAGCCCATTGAGTCGCTGCCGCCATCTATCACGCCTACAATCTGCACCTCGCCGTTGGACACCTTGATAGTTTTCCCCAGCGCATCCTGTTCGTTGCCGTAAAGCTGATCGGCGCCGCCGCGGCTGATGAGCGCCACGCGTGAGCCTGATTGAGACTCGGCCTGGGAATAGGTGCGCCCCGCAACGAGCTTGCTGGCCCCCACGGCATCGAGCATGTCGCTATCGACACCCTGTGCCATGACGGTATAGCTTTTATCGCCGGTCTTGTACTCGGTATACGCGCTGTCGACAATGCCGATCTGCTCTATCTCCGGCACCAGTTTTTGAAGCTTCTCGATGTCCGACTCGGTAAGTTCTTGGGACGAATAGATCTGAACCATACGAGCTGCGTTGAGGCCCAGGCTGTTGACCAAGCTGTTTTGGATGCCGCCGATGAGCGAAGTCATGGCAATAACCGAGGCGATGCCGATGACAATGCCCAGGATGGTGAGCAGGCTGCGCCCCTTGTTGGCCTCGAGCGAGTGAAGGGCTTCCTGGATGAGATCGCGGGCGCTCATGCCACCACTCCTTTCGGCGGGTTGGCGGAGGCGGAAATCATGGGCAGGCTATCTACGGCGCTGCGCAGGGTCCGCGGTGCATGTGGAATATACGCGCCGTCGTGAATGCGACCGTCGCGGATGGTCACGGCACGGTCGGCCTCGGCGGCGATGCCGGGGTCGTGTGTGATAAGAACGATGGTTTTGCCGCGCTTCTGGAGCTTATGGAAGGTCTCCATCACAAGCGCTCCAGTGGCGGAGTCCAGGTTTCCCGTCGGCTCGTCGGCCAGAATGATGGGCGGGTCATTGACGAGGGCGCGTGCGATGGCGACACGCTGCATCTGGCCGCCCGAGAGCTCGGATATGCGGTGGTCCCAGTGGTCAACGGGCAGCGTGACAGCCTGCAGCGCGTGCACGGCGCGCAGTTCGCGCTGGCTACGGGGCACATTGGTGTAGGCCAGCGGCAGCATGACGTTTTCGATAACCGACAGGCGCGGCAGCAGGTTGAAGCTCTGAAAGACAAAGCCAATGCTCAGGGCGCGAACTTCGGTGAGCTCGTCATCATCGAGCTCGGCCACGTTGACCCCTTGCAGGTAATAGTCGCCTGCCGTCGGCTTATCCAGGCAGCCTAGGATGTTCATGAGCGTTGATTTGCCCGAACCCGAGGGGCCAGTGATAGCGACGAATTCGCCGGGATTTACCGCCAGGCTCACGTTGTGCAGGATGTGGGCGCAACCTGCCTCGCTCTCAAAGATGCGGTGCACGTTGCGGATGTCGATAACGGGACGCATTACATGTCCTCATCGGCAGACATACTGCCCGAATCCGCGCTGTAGCCGCCGTCAGCCGTTGCGTCCGCTCCGGTGTCCATGACGAGGGCGTCACCATCGCGCAGCTTGGTAACCGGCACGTTGGGGTTGATCTCGTTGCCCTGGTCGTCGCGCTTGACCTGTGTCTTGCCGACTACGGTTTCGTTGTCGTTTTGCGTCACGACGGTCACCTTGACGCGGCGGGTTTGCTTGCCCTCGTCATCGGTTGCCACGTTGACGTAATAGTGTTCGCCGTCTTCGGTCATGAGCGCCATCGTCGGCACCATCACCACGTCGTCGAGCTGCTCGGTCACCACCGAGACCTCGGCCGTCATGCCCGGCTTCAGGCGCGCGTCGGGCGCCTCGATGAGGATGTCGACGTTAAAGGTCACGCTGCCGCCGCCGTTGGCGGCGTCGGAGTTTGCCACCGACGCGATAGCCGTGACGGTTCCCTGGCTCACGATATCGGGAAACGCGGGATACGTGACGTTGGCGCTCTGCCCAACGGCGATCTTGGCGATGTCCTTTTCGCCCACCTGCACGGTCACCTTCATCTTGGATAGGTCGGCGATCTGCATGCACTGCTTGCCGCCGCTCGTATCGCTTTCGCCCATGATCATGCCGCCTGTTACCGTTGCGCCCACCTTGGCGTTAAGCTCCACGATGCTACCCGGGCTCGGGGCCGTGACCGTGCGACTGGCGGCCTTGGCGTTCGCCTGGTCTAGGTTTGCCTGGGCCGAAGCGAGGCTGCGCTGCGCGGCCGATACGGCGTTCGTGTCCGCTGATGCGTCAGAGACGCCAGCCGCTGCGGAAGCTCCCTCGACGTCCGTCGTTGGGGTGGCCTGCGCGGCAGCTGCGGCTTTCTGCGCGTTGGCGAGGTCTTCCTGAGCGGCTGCAACTGCACGCTGCGCCTCGGCAACGTTGCGATCGAGCTCGTCGTTTTTAATGGTCATAAGCATGTCGCCCTCGTTGACGGATTGGCCTGCCTGCACGTTGATCGAATCGACCGTGCCGTCGACAGAAGGGGAGACCACTGAGGACGAAATGGGTTTGAGCTGGCCTTTCGCCTCGACCGTTGTGGTAAACGTGCCCTCGGTCACCATGTCGGTCACGGGACCGCTAGCGCCCTGTGGCTGCGCATTGATAACAAGGGTTGCGACAATGGCAATGAGCGCGATGGCACCCACGACGCCGGCGGCAATACCGCGTCGAATCAGCTTTTTGCGTCGACGTTCGGCACGTTTTGCCTTGAGCTTGGCATATGCTTCTTCATCGGAAATCTCGGCCGTATCGTTCGTTCGTCCGCTCTGCTTGTCGGCATGTACGTTTGTAATCAGAGGAATCGTTTCGGTGGCACCTTCGGGCGTGTGCTCGGTATCATCTGGGCCCGGGGTGATCGTGGGGACATTCGGCATAGCGTCTCCTTTATAGAAAGAACCTCGATAATTATATGCGCCCACCGGTTGGGGCGAGCGCATAGGACGGTTTCTTTCGGAACTGTTAGATTGGTCGCAGCGGTTCCACGCTGTAGGAATGCGCGCGTTGCACTACGAGTGGACAACCACGCACAGGCCGACTTTGATGCAGTCGTGAAGTGCCTTGGCGTCTGCCAGGCGCAGGTTGATGCAACCGTGGCTGCCGCACCACTTGTACGACTCGGCGTTATCGAAGCTCTTGTCGTTTTGCCAGGTGGCATCGTGGAAGCCGATCATATTGCCCTCGAACGGCATCCAGTAGCTCACCGGGCTCTCGTATTTGGGCTTACCGGTCTCGGGGTCCTTGGCTCCGATCAGGGTGCTGCCGCCGTCGTTGCTGTTGATCTGCCACACGCCCTCGGGGGTGGCGTCTTCGCCCGGTTTGCCGGAAATAAAGTTGGCCTCCCAAACGATATTACCGTTCTCGTCATAGTAGCGCGCGTGCTGCTCGGACAGGTCGACGTCGATATACGCCTTCCAGTCGGGCTCTCCCTTTGCGGTAAAGGTGTCGGCCTTCTGGGAGTACTTGATCTCGATTTCGCCGGTCTGCTTGTTGTTAATGGCGTCCTCGACCTGCTTGGCGAGCGAGCTGCTGTCGATGGACCAACCAAAGTCGCCGCCTTCGACGGCGCACTGCTTGCCATCGGCGCGCGTCCACCAGCGAGTGGAGCCCACGGTATTAAAGCCGTTGGCGAGCTCGGCTGCCCAGCTACTGATCTGCGAAGTATCGAGCGTGGGGTTGGCGGGATCGGCAAAGCTGATCCACTGCAACACGGAGCTGCCATCAACCTTGCCGGCATCCTCGCCGTTGAGCTTGAGGGTCACGTTGACGCCCAGGAAGTTGTTGGTGGCATCGCATGCGGCCTGAATCTGATCATCGGTCAGCGTTCCATTGAGCGGCTCATAGGCATCGTTGCCGAGCTTGGAAAGATCTACGGTCTCGGCCAGCGAGGCAAGCTCGAGCTCGGCATACTTAATGACATGCTCGCGGTTGAGTTTTTCGTTGGAGCGCGCCTTCTCGACGGTAAACTTGCCCGCTTGCTCGTCATAGGAGCTATTGGCCTCGAACGTGCCCGAACGCCCCTCGTTAAACTCGTCGATGGCGGCGCCCAGATCCTTCTCAAACTTCTTTTGGTCAAAGGTGTCGGAGAGCATAGACAGGTCGACGTCTTGATCAAGATCGACTTCGTTGGAGGCAGCGGTTGTTTTGGTCTTGCCGCTTAAGGATTCCACAAGGCGGACCGGCCAAATAAAGGCTTCGTTGTGGTTGATGATTTCTTTTGCAGCAGCTTCACCGTCGACGATGGGTTCATCGGACTCGGGCTGATAGGTCCAGCTAAAGTCATCTCCTGTCACGGCGAGCTTATAGTGCTTCCATGCCGAGTTGACCTTGGTGGCGGCAGACGAAGCGTTGGAGAACGAGACGTCGACGCCGGCGATGGTAGTGTTGGGGTAGGCTACCTGCGAAAACGCTACGACGCCTACGATATAGACAATGACGATTAGACCCAGGACGACAAAGAGCGTCGTCTTTTTGCCCGACTTATTGTTCTCGGCGGGTTTGCGCGCGGGGCCACGATCGCCTCGAGCGTGCGTGGGGGGCTGCTTGGGCGCATTGCCGTTTGCCTGGCGCTGCTGACGTTGTTGACGCTGCTGTCGCTGTTGGTTCGGACGTTGAGAAGCGTTTGCCGCACCACGTTGCTGCTCGTGGCTCGGCGCGATAGGACGCGGCGACTGAACGCCGCCGGTGTGCCTGCTCGGCTGCTGCGGATCGGGAATCAGTTGAGTTCGATCGTTTTGCGACATCGTATGCATATCCTTCGATTTTCGCCTTGCGGTTCATCGTGTTTTTACTGGGCTTGCATTATAGCGATTGCCCTGCTGTTTGTGGTACGGAAACGGTGGCATTCAAAAGAGGTGGGACATTTGTCCCACCTTTGAGTCATTCTTTGCCGTTATCCGCACACGCCGCATTTTGCACAGGCCGAAAGTGCGGCCGGAGCCTGCGCGATGCCGCCCTTTGCCGTCTCGCGCAGCGTGGCCGGCAACGCGTGACCCACCGAGAGCATGACATGTGCCATCTGGTCAAACGGCACCAAGCTCTTAATGCCTGCGAGGGCGAGTTGTGCCGAGCTAAAGGCCGCTGCCACGCCGATGGCGTTGCGGTTTTGGCAGGGCACTTCCACGAGGCCACCGACGGGGTCACAAACGAGGCCCAGCAGGTTACTCAGCGCGATGGAACTGGCGTCGAGAGCCTGCTCGGGCGTGCCGCCGAGCATCTGCACCAGCGCGGCGGCTGCCATGGCGGCGGCGCTTCCGACCTCGGCTTGGCAGCCGCCCTCGGCGCCGGCAACGCAGGCGCTTGTGGTGAGGTTGAGGCCGATGGCGGCTGCGCAGTAGAGCGCGTCCATGACCTGCTCGTCGTCGAGCTGCAGGCGATCGGCGAGCGCCAGCACGCAGCCGGGCACAACACCCGCGGATCCTGCCGTCGGAGCTGCGACGATCACACCCATCGTGGCGGAGCGCTCGAGCACGGCCATGGCGCGGGCCACGGCGTCGGTCTGAACGTGGCCCATCAGGCTTGCACTCAAATCGTTGCGGCCGGTGGCTTCGACGAGCTTGGCCTCGCCGCCGATAAGCCCGCCGAGCGAGCGCTGCGGATTGGCGATGGGGGCCGTGGTCTCCTCGCGCATGACGTCGAGCACGCGGCGCATGGCGGCGACGGCGTGGGCCTCGCCGGTCAGACGTGCCTCGCGAACGGCCATGACGGCGCCGATGCTGAGTCCCAGTTCCTCGCACGCATCGAGCAGCTGCTCGCCGTCGTCGAAGATCTCCTTGGCCGAGACGCCGGGAGAGAGCGACGAGGCAGAACCGGGGAGCTCGATAAAGGTCGCGTAATCGACATTGTCGAGCTTGCGTAGCATGGGGACGACGGTGTCGTCGGGCGCGCCGTCGGTCTCAAAGACGGAGTAGGCCTGGCCGCCCACTTCGGTGCGGTAGGTGCGGCAGAAGGCGATGTTCACGTGTGCGTAGGCGAGCAGGTTGGTGAGCGCAGCGAGCACGCCGGGGACGTCGTAGTGCGCCACGAAGAGTGTGGAGTACATACCCGAGATGTCGACGCCGACGCCGTTAATGCGGCTGATGCGCATCTTGCCGCCGCCCAAGCTCTCACCGCGGACCTGAGCCGTGGCGCCCATATCGTCTTGCATGTCGATGTCCACGGTGTTGGGGTGGATGGAGGCGTCGTCGCCCTTGATGTCAAAGTGATATTCGAGGCCCTGCTCGCGCGCGAGGTCGAAGGCCTGCTTGATGTTCTCGTCATCGGTGTCGAGGCCCAGGATGCCCGCGACGAGCGCACGGTCGGTGCCGTGGCCGCGGTAGGTGTGGGCGAAGGAGTTCCACAGGCCAAAGGTGACTTTGGTGATGCGGCCTTCCAGCAGGCTGGCGGCAACTTGGGCGCAGCGCAGGGCGCCGGCGGTGTGCGATGAGCTGGGGCCGACCATGACGGGGCCCAAGATCTCGAATGCCGAGGTCGTAGCTAGTGTTTGCGGCTTGCCTGCCATGGATGCTCCTTATCTATCCCGTCGTCCCGAGGGGCGGGGCATACTCTGTCCCGCCGTTCCGAGGGCTTTAGTATTTGGTCGCCTGCTCGGACAGTCCTGCTCGCACGGAGGCCACATTAAGTGGCCTCCGGCTCGTGCGGAACTCGCGATCGACCAAATACTAAAGCCCTCGGAACTTAGGATACATGGTTGGAGTCGCTCTGCTGCAAAATTTATCGGCCTGTGATTTATTCCATGTCCCAGGTCGGCTCATCTTCACCACCTTTAAATAAAAAAGAAGTACCGGTTGGGGCCGGTACTTCTTTTGGTGCGTTGTTATTTGGCTGTAGCTTTTCGAGTTAGCTTACAGGCCGCAGGCTGCTTTGAGTTCTTCGACTCGATCGGTTTTCTCCCAGGTGAAGTCGGCGTCTTCTCGGCCGAAGTGACCGTAGGCTGCCGTCTTTTCGTAGATGGGGCGGCGCAGGTCTAGGTCGCGGATGATTGCGCCCGGGCGCAGGTCGAAGGTCTTCTCTACGGCCTCGACGATCTTGTCCTCGGCAACATGTGCGGTACCGAAGGTGTCGACCATGATTGAGAGGGGCTTGGAAACGCCGATGGCGTAGGCAAGCTCGACTTCGCAGCGGTCGGCCAGACCGGCGGCGACCACGTTCTTGGCGACCCAGCGCGCGGCATACGCGGCGGAGCGGTCGACCTTGGTGCAGTCCTTGCCGCTAAAGGCACCGCCGCCGTGACGGCCATAGCCGCCGTAGGTGTCGACGATGATCTTGCGGCCGGTGAGGCCCGTGTCGCCCATGGGGCCGCCCACGACAAAGCGACCGGTGGGGTTCACGTAGATGTCGGCGTTGTCCCACGGCATGTTCTCAGTGGCCATGACCGGGGTGATGACGTGCTCGATGAGGTCGGCCTTGATCTTGCCCATGTCCTCGATCTCGGCGGCGTGCTGCGTGGAGATGACGATGGTCGTGACCTCGACGGGCTTGCCGTCCTCGTAGCGCACGGTGACCTGGGTCTTGCCGTCGGGACGCAGGTAGGGCAGGGTGCCGTCGTGACGCACGGCAGCCAGGCGCTCGGCCAGGCGGCTTGCCAGGTAGTGCGGCATGGGCATGAGGGTCTTGGTCTCGTTGGAAGCGTAGCCGAACATCATGCCCTGGTCGCCGGCGCCGATCAGGTCGATCAGGTCGGTGGTTGCGCCGGTTTGGGTCTCGAAGGACTCGTCGACACCCTGGGCGATATCGGGCGACTGCTCGTGGATGAGGCTCATAACGCCGCAGGTATCGCAGTCAAAACCAAACTTGGCGCGGTTGTAGCCGATGCGGCGGATAACGCCACGGGCGATCTCCTGCACGTCGACATAGGCCTGGGTGCGGATCTCGCCGGCGACGATGACGGTGCCGGTGGTCACGAGGGTCTCGCAGGCGCAACGAACGTTCTCTACGTTGGCGGGCACGCCGTTGGGCGCGATGTAGCCTTGCTCCTGCAGCTCTATTTCTTTGGCGAGAATTGCGTCGAGGACGGCGTCGCTGATCTGGTCAGCGATCTTATCGGGATGGCCTTCGGTCACCGACTCCGACGTAAAAACAAAGGACCCGTGTTGGGGTGGGATGGAACGAAGTTCTTCTGACATGATTGTCCTTTCAAATAACGTGTCCCGGCGACCGTTACCATTCCGCCGGGCTCTCTATGCAAGGGCACATCATAGCGCGTAAATCAAACATTCACACCCTTTCCGCACCTACTCATTGGGGACAGACTTAAATGACCAGCCTTAAACTAAGAACGTCTCCAACGACTGGTCATTTAAGTCTGTCCCCAATGAGTAGGTCAGTGCCCTTTGTGCGGAGGTTGCTTTGATGCTTTATACTGGTGCGGTTAGACATCCATCCTGCAATCGAGGAGATTTCCATGGCATCAGACGTTCGCGTCCGCTTTGCACCCTCACCGACGGGCAAGCTGCACATTGGCGGCGCCCGCACCGCTATCTATAACTGGGCTTTCGCCCGTGCTAACGGCGGCACGTTCATCCTGCGCATCGACGACACCGACCCCACCCGCTCCACCGACGAGAACACGCAGATCATCCTGCGCGCCATGCGTTGGCTGGGCCTGGACTGGGACGAGGGTCCCGAGGTGGGCGGCGATTTTGGCCCCTACGCCCAGACCGAGCGCTTGGACCTGTACAAGCAGGCCGCCCAGAAGCTTTGGGACGAGGGCAAGGCCTATCCCTGCTTCTGCACCAAGGAGCAGCTCGACGCCGACCGCAAGGCCGCGCAGGAGCGCAAGGACCCCTTCCAGGGCTATCAGCGCCGTTGCCGCGATCTTGATCCCGAGGAGGCCCGCCGCCGCATCGAGGCCGGGGAGTCCTACGTCCTGCGCATCAAGGTGCCCGAGGACCGCGGCGACGTCGTCATCCACGACGCCGTCCACGGAGAGGTGACCTTCGACGCCAAGGAGCTCGACGACTTTGTCATCTTCCGCTCCGACGGTACGCCCACGTATAACTTCGCGACCGTCGTCGACGACGCCATGATGAAGATCACCCACGTCATCCGCGGCGACGACCACCTGTCCAACACCCCGCGTCAGGTCATGGTCTACGAGGCCCTCGGCGCGCCCGTGCCTACGTTCGCCCACATCTCCATGATCTTGGGTGCCGACGGCAAAAAGCTCTCCAAGCGCCACGGCGCCACCTCGGTGGAGGAGTACCGCGACGCCGGCTACCTGTCCGACGCCTTCGTCAACTACTTGGCGCTGCTCGGCTGGTCGCTCGACGGCGAGACCACGATCATCCCGCGTGATGTCCTGGCCAGCAAGTTCTCGCTCGACCGCATCTCCAAGAACCCGGCGACCTTCGACCCCAAGAAGCTCGATTGGGTCAACGCCGAGTACATCAACAGCATGTCCGACGCGCAGTTTGCCGACGAGATCATGGTCCCCGAGCTGCACGAGGCTGGTCTCATAGAGGGCAATGTTGAGTACGGTGAGGACTGGATCGACGCACTCGCTGCCATCGTCAAGCCTCGCACCAAGATGCCGGCCGACGCCGTTACCGTCGCCGCCCCCATCTTCGCTACGGCCGAGACGCTTGAGTATGATGAGAAGTCCGTCAACAAGGGCCTGGCCAAGGAGGGCATGGGTGCCATTCTGGACGCCGCCAAGGCCGCACTCGAGGGTGTGTCCGAGTGGACCGCCGCCAACGTTGACGCCGCCCTTGAGCCTCTGCCCGAGCAGCTGGACCTCAAGAAGCGCGTGGTGTTCCAGGCTGTGCGTGTCGCCGTCTGCGGCAACATGGTGAGCCCTCCGTTGGGCGAGACCATGGCGCTCGTCGGCCGCGACGACTGCCTGGCGCGCATCGACCGCGCCCGCACGATGGCACTGTAATCGCTGCGCAAACGTATGTAACCGAGCCCCGTTCACCCGAGCGGGGCTCTTGTTTCTGTAGACGTATGGGATAGGAGGTGCTGGGGCCATGGCCGAGCAACTTTCGCTGTTTGGTTCGCCAGAACCGGAGGAAGCTCCGAAGTCCGCGGCTCCTGCCGCCGCCCCGGCGCAGCCCGAGCCCGCACCCGAACCCGTCGCCGCCTATGCGAGCGTAGTCCTCGACATCCCGACGCGTGCACTGTCCGAGCCGTTTGCTTACGGCATTCCGCAGTCACTCGCCAACGATGGTCAGATCGGCTCCACCGTCCTAGTTCATTTTGGCAACCGTGCGGCCGCGGGCTACATCGTCGACATCGCGCCCGAGCTGGCCGACCTGCAAGGTTACGACGCTCTCGATCCCGCGCGTATCAAGCCTATCGAGGCTATCCTCAGCAAGCCGCTCTTTACCGCAGAGGCCGCCCGTATCGCACGCTGGATGAGCCGCGAGTACGTCGCAACGCTTTCCGAGTGCCTGCGCCTGTTTTTGCCCCCGGGTGGAAGCCCGCGCGTGGTCAAGGGCGACGACGGCGTGTGGACGGTTGAACGTCCCGCCGTCAAGCCTATCCAAAACCGCTGGGTCATGCTCACGCCCGAGGGCTTTGACTATACGCCGCCCAAGACCGCGGTCCGCCAGCGCCAGCTCATCGAGGCACTGCGGTGCGGCCCGGTCACGACGCGTGACCTCAACCTGCTCTATAACAGCATGTCGGCTACCATCAAGGCGCTCGAAAAACGCGGCGTCGTGGTGGTGGAGGAGCGCCGTGCGTGGCGTGGCTGCAATGAACAGACCACGCTCTCCTCGGCAAGCGGCAAGGCACCGGTCGCACTCACCAACGGTCAGCAGCAGGCGCTCGCGCAGATTGAGCGCGCCCGTCTGGACGCTCATGGCGACGTGGTGCTGGTCGACGGCGTCACCGGCTCCGGCAAAACCGAGGTTTATCTCTCCGCCATCGAGCGCGTGCTCGCGGCCGGTCGCTCGGCGTGCGTGCTTGTGCCCGAAATCTCGCTGACGGCCCAGACCGTCGGCCGCTTCCGCTCGCGCTTTGGCGAGACGGTCGCCGTGTTCCATTCCCGCCTTTCGGCTGGCGAGCGCCTGGACCAGTGGGATATGGTCGCCAGCGGTGCCGCTCGCGTGGTCGTGGGCGCCCGCTCGGCGCTCTTTTGCCCGCTCAGCGACTTGGGCCTCATCATCATCGACGAGGAGCATGAGACCAGTTACAAGCAGGGTTCCAGTCCGCGCTACCACGCGCGCGAGGTGGCGGCAGAGATGGCGCGGCGTTACCGCTGCCCGCTTGTGTTGGGCTCCGCCACGCCCTCGGCCGAGGCTCTCGACCGCTGCCGCCGTGGCATGTATAACGGTGCCACCTGGACGCGCGTCGAGATGCCCGAGCGCCCGGGACACGCCGTGCTGCCGACTGTCCGCATTGCCGACCTGCGCCGCGAGTTCTCGCATGGCAGCCGCTGCATGTTCTCAAAACCCTTGATGGAGGGCTTGGAGCGCGTTGTCGAGCACCGCGAAAAGGCCGTGCTGCTGCATAACCGCCGTGGCTTTGCGCCGTTTTTGATGTGCCGCCAGTGCGGCTGCGTCCCCACCTGCAACCACTGCTCCACCGCGCTTACGTATCACGAGCGCACGCACACGCTGCAGTGTCACACCTGCGGATCGTCTTGGCGCGTGCAGCCCTATCCGGCCCCCACGAGTCGCTGTCCCAAATGTGGCAGTCGCTACCTGGCAAAAATGGGCCTGGGCACGCAGCAGATCGAGGACGCACTGCACCAGATGTTGCCCGAGGACGTCGCCATTATTCGCATGGATGCCGATTCCACGCGCGGAAAGGACGCGCACAAAAAGCTGCTCGAACAGTTCGATGCCGCCGATTGCGCGGTGCTGCTGGGCACTCAGATGATCGCCAAGGGCCTCGACTTTCCCGAGGTCACGCTCGTGGGCGTGGTCAATGCCGACTTCGCCCTCAAGCTGCCGGACTTCCGCGCAGGGGAGCGCGCCTACGATTTGCTGGAGCAGGTTGCGGGCCGTGCCGGTCGCGGCGATCGTCCCGGCGAGGTGATCATCCAGACCTACCTGCCCGATGACCCGGTAATTCGCGCCGTCGCTGAGCACGACCGTTCGATCTTTACCGACTACGACCTGGACCAGCGCCGCGACGCGCTGTACCCGCCGTTTGTTCGCTTGGTCAACATCTTGGTGTGGTCGGCGAACCGAGACGACGCGCATGACTACATCGGGCGCATTGCAAAGCTTCTTAAGCGCCGCTGGCATGCCGCCGCGCCCGACTTTTTGCGGGCGGGGAGTGCCGTGCCTCAGGTGCTGGGCCCGGCTTCGTGTGTAATCGAGAGAGCCAAGGACCGTTACCGCTTCCATCTGCTTGTGAAGTCGCCCGTGGGGTACCATGTCTCTGATGATATCGACGCCTGCCTCAAAGAGGTGGGCTCCGTGCGTGGCGTGAGCGTGAGCGTTGACGTCGACGCCTATGATTTGATGTAACAACCCGAAAGGATGGCCATGGAAGCCAACGGAATCGTACTGTCGCCCGACCCTCGTCTGCGCCAGGAGTGCACCGTCATTGAGGAGATCACCCCGGCGATCGAGGCGCTTGCTGAAAAGATGAAGAAGATGATGTTCGAGAACGGCGGTTGCGGCCTGGCTGCCCCGCAGATCGGCGAGCTCATTCAGCTCGTCACCATCGACTGCGACTACAGCGACAAGAACGACTACGACCCCTACGTGCTCATCAACCCTGTCATTGTTGAGCAGAGTGACCATCTTGTGCCCTTTAGCGAGGGCTGCCTTTCCATTCCTGGCATTAGCTGCGAGATTGAGCGTCCTGACCATGTCGTCGTCGAGGCGTACGACTTGGACGCCAACCTGATTCGCTATGAGGCCACGGGCGATCTGTTCTGCGTGTGCCTGCAGCACGAGATCGATCACCTGCACGGCAACACCATGTTCGAGCGACTGAAGCCCATGCAGAGGCTCAAGGCCGTCAAGGAGTACCAGGACGCCCTGGCCCGCGGCGCTCGACCGGGCGAGACCGAATAGGTTAATTGTCCGTCCCTGGGATGGGGCCCACACATATCATCCCGTGCTCAAACATTCTCGCTGCGCTGCGAAACTGCGCGCGGGACGATATGTGTGGGCCCCATCCCAGGGACTACGTTGTCGCTCTTCGTTTCGCCCGGGTGCCGTCGGGCCAGGGAGGGGCGTCTTCGCTGATAGGTGCTTTGTTGGGAGGGCTGCTTTTATGCGGCTCTTTCTTTGGTTTTGGGTATATTTGTTTTTGTTGAAATGTTATTGCGGATGGGCTGGTGACTTGGCTTTCCGCCGCTATTTGTAGCCGTCTCGGCTTTGGTTGAGGGGAGACGTTCTTTATGCGTATTGTGTTTATGGGTACGCCTGATTTTGCTGTGCCTTCGCTGGTTTCGCTTGTTGAGGCTGGTAACGAGATTGCGCTTGTTGTTACTCGTCCTGATGCTGTTCGTGGGCGCGGTAAGAAGCTTGAGCCTTCTCCTGTTAAGGCCAAGGCGCTTGAGCTGGGGTTGCCGGTTATTGAGGCTAATCGTATGACGCCTGAGGTTGTTGAGGCGCTTCAGGCTGCCCAGACTGACATTTTCTGTGTGGCTGCCTATGGCTGCATTTTGCCCGATGAGGTGCTGCATATGGCGCCGCTTGGTATTGTGAATGTTCATGCGTCCTTGCTGCCTCGTTGGCGTGGGGCTGCTCCTATTCAGCGTGCGATTCTTGCTGGCGATGAGGTCGCTGGCGTTTCCATTATGCGTATTGGGCATGGCGTGGATACTGGTGCTTATTGTGCTCAGGCTTCCACGTCGGTTGCCGGTAAGCATGCTGAGGAGCTGACCATGGAGCTTGCTGAGCTTGGCGGCAAGTTGCTTGCCGATACGCTTCCTTCCCTTGCCGATGGTACTGCCGTGTGGACTGAACAGGATGAGTCGCTTGTTACCCATGCCGCCAAGATTTCTAAGCAGGAGATGCGTCTAGATCCGCAGATGGCGGCGCTCGATTGTGTGCGTCATGTGCTGGCTTCGTCCGATACCGCGCCTGCTCGTTGCGTGATTGCCGGCAAGACCGTGCGTGTGCTCGATGCTACGCTGGCCGATGTTTCGCTTGGCGAGGGCGCCGTTGACGTTAAGGCCAAGCGTGTTTACCTGGGTCTTTCCGATGGCTCGGTTGAGTTGCTCGAGGTTAAGCCCGATGGCAAGCGTGCTATGGCTGCTTCTGCTTGGGCTGCTGGCCTGCAGGGTGTCGATCTTTCGTGGGGTGTTTTGTCATGAGCAAGCTGTCTCCCGCGCGCAAGCTTGCGCTCGATGTGCTGATGGAGGCCGATCGCCGCGGCATGTATGCGCGTGACGTGCTGTCCTCTCGCGCATCGGCCAAGGCTATTGACCAGCGCGATTCCGCTTTTGCCGCCCGCTTGGCACTGGGTGTGGCCGCCACGCAGGGTATTTTGGACGAGCTGCTCGATCAGTTTCTCGATAAGCCTAAAAAGGTTGCGCCGCGTGTTCGCATGGCGCTTCGCATCTCGGCCTTCGAGATGCTCTATCTGCATACGCCTGGCCGCGTTGCCGTAAGTCAGGGTGTTGAGCTGGTGCGCAGCGGAGCTAAGTCTGCCGCCGGTTTGGCCAACGCCGTGCTGCATAAGGTCGCGGACAACGTTGAGGACTTTGCCACGGCGTCCGATGTGAATGAGTCTGAGCGACGCTTGGTTCGTCTGTCGCGCTTGATGGGTCTGCCGCGTTGGCTGTGCGCTCGTATCATGGCGTCGTTTGACACGCCAGAGGGTGCGCTTAACTTTGCCGGCAACTTGGCACCCGCGCCGCTGGCCCTGCATGAGAACGCCTTTGCGACCAAGCCCGATCCGTATATCTCGCAGCTCGTCGCGCCTGTCTTCCCGGGCTGCCATGCCCCGGTTGATTCCCAGGTTACCGTTGCTTCGGGTGTGTTTGAGCGTGCTGCCGCGGTGGCATCTGATCTCAACGCGCAGCTTATCGCCACAGCTGCCACGCGCCCTGGTAGCTGCCTTGAGATTGGTGCCGGTCGTGGTACCAAGACCTATGTGATGATGTGCCAGGCCAAGCGTGCGGGCTATGAGCGTCAGCATACGGCGCTCGATCTGCATGATCGCAAGTGCGATCTGAATCTCGCTCGCCTGCACAAGGCCGGTATTCAGGGCGTTCGTACGGTTTCGGGTGATGCCTGCGAGCTTGATGAAGTACTGACGTCGTTTGATGCCATGCTTGGCAAGCCGGTTAAGTTCGACACGGTCTTTATCGATGCACCGTGCTCGGGCACCGGCACCATGCGCCGTCATCCTGAGATCCCCTGGCGCCTGACCGAAAAGGATGTAGCGGTTGAGCTGCCCAAACTGCAACTGACGATGCTCAAGGAAGCCGCCGCGCGCGTGGCTGCCGGCGGCGAGCTGATCTATGCGACGTGCTCGGTCTTCGACGAGGAGAACACGCAGGTCGTGGACGCGTTCCTTGCTTCTCCCGAGGGTGCCGGCTTTAGCGTGGCACCGCTTTCCGAGGCACAGATTCTGCAACTCCCCGAGTTCGATCAGGCCAAGAAGCTCGTATCCGTACGCCAGAACGATCGAGGCCTCTTCCAAAGCGTGCCAGTAAACGCCGACTCCTACGACGGCCACTTCTGCGCCCGCCTAGTCCACAAGTAACTACTAAGTTGCGGTGAAATAGGGATTGAATATCGGCTTCTATGCGCCAAACAGTCCTTATTTCACCGCAACTCATAGAGCCACCTATAGCGCAAAGAATCAGCCCCGCGATCGATGTCGGTCGCGGGGCTGATTGGTTCCTAGTGGCTATGCGGGCAGTTGGCGCAGCAGCCGCTGGTGGCGCTGGTGCTGGAGCCGCCGCTTCGCTGGTCGGTGTTGTAGAAACCGCTACCCTCAAATTTAATGCCGCTGGCCGAGAACGTCTTGGCCGCCGGGGCACCGCAGCTGGGGCACACGACCTCGGGAGTCTCGGACATGGGATGCTCAACCTCAAACACGTTGCCGCAGCTCGAGCACTTGTAATCGTAGCGCGCCATAATACTTCCTTTTCAGCACAAAGCGGGCAGATTACTCTGCCCGCAAAAATTCAAACGTCTGTAACTGTACCCTATATCGGGGGTTTTATCACGCTTCGCCCCAGAATCTATGGGTGTTGCGCAGGAGCTGTGCAGTTTTACCTTCGGCGGCCGCAACGTCCACCTCATCGGCCTGCCAGGTCCAGTTGCCCGTGGCGACACCCGGCACGTTCATGCGCGCATCGTCGCCTAGCCCCAGGATGTCCTGCAGCGGCATCATCACCAGTGGGGCATCGCTTGCTAGCGCGTCGCTCATCAGCTTGGCTGCCACCTCAACACCGCTCGGCTCATCGCCGCCGGCATAGGAGCGCGTGCACCAACCGGCGAGCGTCGACGTGTCGTGCGTCGAGGTGTACAGAATCTTGCCCGGCGTGGGATGCACGCCGCAGCGGACGTCGTAATCGCTAAACTCCAGCACGTCCATGCCGGGAAAGCCGCAGGTCGAAGCCATGGCGCGAACGCCGGGCGTCAGGTAGCCCAGGTCCTCGGCGATAAAGTTGAGCGGCCCCAGCTCGTCATAGGCAGTCTGGAACAGGTCCTTGCCCGGGCCCGCCAGCCAGCGGCCGTCGGCGCAGGCCTTACCTGCGGGAATGCTAAAGTAGCTGTGGAATCCCAGGAAGTGGTCCAGGCGCACGCGGTCGTAGAGCGAGAACGCGCGACGCAGACGGTCCATCCACCAGCGGTAGCCGTTCTCCTTCATGTGATCCCAACGGAAGGTGGGGTTGCCCCACACCTGGCCCTCGGGCGCAAAATTGTCGGGCGGCGCGCCGGAAATCTCAATCGCCTTGCCGGTATCGGACAGCCAGAAGTTCTCGGGCTCGCTCCACGCATCGGCCGAATCGTCCGAAACGTACATAGGAATGTCGCCGATGACCTCGATGCCCTTCTTGTGCGCGTAGTTCATGAGCTCGCACCAGGCCAGGTCAAAGCGGTACTGCATGTACGCCTGCAGCTCTGCCTCGTCGTGGAAACGCGTGTCGTCAATCAGATGCTCGTTGTAGCGCGCGACATCGGCCGGCCAATCGTGACGCGATTCGCCTTCAAAGTACTTCTTGACGGCCATGTAGACGCAGTACTTCTCGAGCCAATCGGCGTTGCGATGCTTAAACGCCGTGTAGAGCGGGTCTGCATCCTCGCCGCCACGGGCCTTCCAAGTTTCAAAGTCGGCCGCCAGCTCCTCTTGGCTTTCGGGCAGCAGGTCAATATTGCCCGCAAAGGCCGAAGGCCCAGCGTAAGGGGAGCGGAAGAAGTCCGTCGGGTTGACAGGAAGAACCTGCCAGTAGCGCATGCCCATAGCGGCCAGATGGTCGATAAAGCGACGCGTGGGTGCACCGATCGTGCCGGGCTTGCCGTCGTCGGTGGGCACCGAGGTGATATGGCACACAACGCCCGCGCCGTGATCGAGCGGCTCCTGCAGGCGCTGCTCGGCATGGTGATAGATGATCGACGAGCCCAGCGGATACAGATCGAGCGTGACCGTTCCGTTGTGGATCTCGCACTCGTGACCGCTGATCACGTCGCTTGCGCATTCGCCGAGCGCCGGAATCGTCACGCGGTGCGAATTGCGCAGGCTGCGGTTGATGATAACCGTCGCGGACTCGCCATCCTTGCCGGTGCGGTTGTATGCCAGCACCTCGTCGTTGAGCGCGAAGGCCTTGATCTCGCCGTCGATCATAAAGGGCAGCGCGCGGCGTACGGCGGAGGCGTTCTTGATAATAGCCAGCGTGTCGAAGTCGTGCAGTTGGTCCTTGGTCGGCAGGGTGCGGCGGTTTCCCGGATCGGTTAGGCCCTCCAGGCCGTACTCGTCGCCGTAGTAGATCGAAGGCACGCCGGGGAAGGTCATCTGCATGAGCGTGGCGAGCCAAAAGCGGCTCTTGGCCAAGCCCATCGAGTTCTCGTCCAGGCGCCATTTGCTGCGCTCGCACTCGGGCAGCTGCGACTCGTCGGGGCCGCCACCGAGTACCGAGATGATACGTGGGCGGTCGTGGCTCGAAAGCAGATTGAGCGCGCAGGACAATGCCTCGCTCGGGTAGTTTTCGCGCAGGGTTTCGATATCCTCGGCTGCCTGGTAGGCGTTCTTGTATCCCATCAGAAAGCCGATGACCATGTCACGGAAGGGATAATCCATAGCAGAGTCCAGCTCGGAGCCCTGCAGGTAGCGGCGCAGATGGCCGTAGCTAATCTTGTTGGAGGCGTCTTCCCAGACTTCGCCGAGCAACAGTGCATCGGGCTTTTCGGCAACTACGGCCTTTTTGATCTCGGCCAGGAAGTCGTCGGAAAGCTCGTCAGCGACGTCCAAGCGCCAACCATGGGCACCGGCACGTAGCCATTTACGGATCACGCCGTCCTTGCCCAGGAGCCTCTCGCGCACCAGCTCGGACTTCTCGTTGATGGCTGGCATGTTGCCCACGCCCCACCAGCAGTCGTACGAGCCGTCCTCGTGGAAGGTAAACGCATCGCGCCACGGCGAATCCTCGCTCTGCCAGGCACCCACGCCCGGGTAGTTGCCGTAGCGGTTGAAATAGATCGAGTCGTCGCCCGTGTGGTTGAAGACGCCGTCCAGGATGATGGAGATGCCCAGCTTCTCGGCTGCCTGGCACAGCTCGGTAAAGTCCTGCTCGGTGCCCAGAATCGGGTCAATCTTGGTGTAGTCGGCCGTGTCGTAGCGGTGGTTGCTTGCGGCTTCGAAAATGGGGTTGAGGTAGATGGCTGTAAAGCCTAGCTCGGCGATGCGGGGCAGGTCTTCCTGGATGCCCTTGAGCGAGCCGCCGTAGAAGTCCCAGGTCTTGATGGAGCCGTCCTCGGCGCGCTCGTACACGGGCGGCTCGTTCCAGTCCTCGACCATCCGGCGCTGAATGCCCTTGCGCGGTTTTTCGAGTTGGGCCATTGTGCGCTCGCGCCAATGCTCGTCACGGGCGTAGCGGTCGGGGAAGATTTGGTAGACCATGCCGCGCTCGTACCAAGTGGGGCGGTTCTCGCGGTGCTTATAGACGGTAATCTGGAAGGACGGCACCTCGGCGTAGTCGTAGGTTACGCCCTCGCCGCCGGTGCGGCCCTGGGGCGCGCCCAGGCGAACCTCGGGCTGGCCCTCGATATTGCATATAAAGCTGTACCACACAAGACACGGTTCAGTGCATTTGAGCTCGCCGGTAAAAATGCCATCGCCTTCGTGCTCCATCGGAATCAGGGTCTCGCCGACTTCATCGACCCAGGTACGTAGGGTGAGTGTTGCCTGGTTGGGATCGGCATCCTCCAAAATCACCGAGAGTGCAACGGTAGTTCCTGTGGTCACAGCGCCAAACGGAGTGCGAAACTGCGGTAGGCGGCTGTTGTGTATCAATCTCATAGTACGGTCCAGTTCAATAGAATCACGGCCTGCGGGCCATGGGCTTTACGCACAAATTGTAAGTATATCTGTTGTACACAGGGTGTATAAACAACATTCGTTTACCATCGGCGAACGGTTGTCCTAGAAAATCGTTTTACCAACTATCTACAGAGAAGGGGCGCCCGGTTGGAGCGCCCCTTGTTTAGGGTTTGATGAGGTTTTAGATCGTCTGCGGGCTAGCGGCGCTTGCGGGTGGCCGTTGCCTTGCGGACGGAGGTCTTCTTGGTCGGGGCCTTTTCCTCGGCCGGAGCGGCAGGGGAGACCGAGGCCTCCTTGGCGGGCTCGGTCTTTGCCGTAGCCTTCGGAGCGGTCTTGACCTCAGCGGCCTTCGGTGCCGGCTTGATCTTTACCTCGGCCTTGGGCTCCTCTTTGGCAGCAGCGGGCTTAGTCTCTGCCTTGGGAGTTGCGGCCTTTGCCGTGGTCTTCTTGGCTGCCGTTGTGCGCTTTCGCGTGGTGGTCTTAGCGGCGGGCTTGGTCTCGACGGTTGCCTCCGCCTTGGACTCGGCAGGCGTCTCCTCGACCTTGGCGGCCGCCTTGGGGGCAGCCTTCTTTGCAGTGGCCTTGGTTGCCGTCGCCTTCGTAGCTGTAGCCTTCTTGGCGGTTGTGCTCTTGGTCGCGGTCGTCTTCTTGGCTGTAGTCTTGGCCGGAGCCTTAGCGGTCGGCTTGGCCTCAGCGACCTCGGCCTTTACCTCGGGAGCGGCCTCGGCCTCGGCGGCTTTCTTGGCAGCAGCGGTCGTGCGCTTGCGCGTCGTCGTTGCCTTGGCAGCAGTCGTCTTTGCTGCGGTGGTTTTGGTGGTAGCGGCCTTGGTCGTCGTAGCCTTCTTGGCCGTCGTCTTTCGCGTCGTGGTCTTCTTAGCGGCAGGCTTCGCAGCCGGCTTCTCCTCAGCCTTGGGCTCCTCAGCAGCAGCGAGCGTCTCAGCAGCAGCGGGCGCCTCAACAACCGGCTCGGCCTTGGGCTCAGGCTCGGCCACAACCACAGGCTCGTCGACAACCGCCGCCGGCCTCTCAATCTCCGGGTGCATAAAGAAGTACAGGTCCAGATACTTATCGGCCGAGCGCGTCCAGCTAAAGTCCTGGCTCATGGCCTGCGTGACCAGCTGGTTCCATGCGTCGCGGTTATCCCAGAACAGACGCGCCGCGCGGAATACCGCATCGCCCATCTCGTCGCCGTTAAAGTTGCTAAACGAGAAGCCCGTGCCCTCGCCGGTAAACTCGTTGTACGGGATCACGGTGTCCTTCAGGCCGCCGGTCTCGCGCACGATGGGCAGGGTACCGTAGCGCATGGCGATGATCTGCGACAGGCCGCAGGGCTCAAACTTCGAAGGCATCAGGAACATGTCGGCGGCAGCATACATGCGCTGCGACAATGCCGGATCGAACTCGATGCGAGCCGCCATGGTGCCGGGGTACTTGTCCTGGAAGTATCGCAGGCCGTCCTCGTAGTCGCGGTCGCCGGTGCCCAGCACCGCCACCTGCACGCCGCCGGTCAGGATGCGGTCGAGCGCGTACATGACCAGGTCTAGGCCCTTCTGGCGCGTCAGACGCGTGACCATCACCATGAGCGGACGGTCGTCGCGAACCTCGAGCCCCAGCTCTTCCTGCAGCTTGGCCTTGCATACGGCCTTGCCGGAACGGTCCTCCACGGTGTAGTTGGCGGCAATGCGCTTGTCGGTCGCCGGGTCAAAGCCCGCGACGTCGATGCCATTCAAAATGCCCTGCAGCGCGTACGAACGCTCGCGCAGAACGCCGTCCAGGCCCTCGCCAAATTCAGGCGTCTGGATCTCGTTGGCATAGGTGGGGCTCACCGTGGTGATAGCATCGGCATAGCGCAGGGCGCCCAGCATGTAGTTGATGCTGCAGGCGTCGCAACGCAGCTGCGAAGCGGCCGCCGGAATGTGCGCCACACCCAGGATGTCCTCCATCACGGTATCGCTAAACTGGCCCTGGAACGCCACGTTGTGGATCGAGAAGACGGTCTTGACGCGGTCATACAGCGGCAGGCCCTGGTAGAACTCGCGCAAAAACACGGGCGCCAGTGCCGTTTGCCAGTCGTTGCAGTGCAGGATGTCGCACTCAAAGCCTTCGGGCAAGTGCTGCAGGCTCTCGGTGACGGCCTTGGAGAAGAACGCAAAACGCTCGCCGTCGTCAAAGAAACCATACGGATAGTCGCGCGCAAAGTAGCGCTCGTTGTCGATGAACATATAGGTGACGCCGTCGCGCTCGAGCTTCTCGAGACCGCAGTACTCGTTGCGCCAACCCAGGCTCACGTAAAAGTCCGAGAAGTGCTCCATCTGCGCCTTGTACTCGTCTTTAATGGTGGCGTACTTCGGCACCATCACGATGACTTCGGCGCCGGCGCGCACAAGCGCCGCTGGCAGCGAGCCCGCCACGTCGCCCAGGCCACCGGTCTTTACAAACGGTGCGCACTCGGCCGAGGCAAACACGATCTGCATCTTTTTGCTGGAATCAGCCATATTGTCTCCCATGTTGTAATTCGAGAATAGCCGCCTGGCGCTAACCGGGCGGCTATTCTACATGTTACGAGCGATGTTGCGGTACCAACGTTAACGTACGATGGTGGTGTCGGAAGTTAACGGAGCCTTGCCCAGCACCAGGATGTTCTCGGGCGTGCCGCGAAGCTCGGTGTTGGTGGGAACCACGTTGTTCTTGTCCAAGATGGCGTTCTCAACGCGGGCGCCGCTCTTGATGATGCAGCTCTGGTTGATAATCGAGTTGGTCACCGAGGCGCCTTCCTCAACCACAACGCCGCGCGACAGGATCGAGTTGTGCACGGTGCCCTTGATGATGCAGCCGGCCGAGATGATCGAGTTGCAGGCGTGGCTGCCGGTCGCGTAGCGCGAAGGCGGCACGTCGTGAGCCTTAGTCAGGATCGGGCGCTCGGGGTCAAAGAGCTGGTCGGCCACGGTCTGGTCGAGCAGGTCCATGCTGCGGCGATACAGCGACTTCTCGCTAAACACGCCCACGACCTCGCCCTTGTACTCGTAGCTGCACACGTCGACGTTGCCAAAGTCGCCCTGTAGCGCCTCGAGCAGGTCCAGATAGTCGGCGGCCTGGTAGTGGTCGATGATCTCGAGCAACGTCTCGCGGTTGACGATGCAGCAGTCCATAGAGGCGTTGTCGCCGTACACGACGCCAGCGCTCACGCCCGTCAGGCGGCCGTTCTCGTTGATCTGCAGCTTGGTCTCGTCATCGACGTTGCGCGTGGCCTTGCAGTACACCACGGTCATCTGGGCACCGGAGTTCTCGTGCGCGTCGATGATGGTGTTGAGGTCCATGTTAAAGATAATGTTGGTGCCCATCATCACAACGTAGGGCTTGTCCGAGCGCTGGAACAGCGTCTTGTTGGAGATGATGTCGCGCAGCAAGAAGCGCATGCCGCCCTTGGTGGTGCCATACGCGTTACCGGGGACCATGAACAGGCCGCCCTTCTTGCGGTCCAGGCCCCAGTCCTTGCCCGAGCCCACGTGGTCGATCAGCGAGCGGTAGTTACCCGGCATGACGACGCCGACGGTCTTAATGCCGGCATTCATCATGTTGGACAGCGGGAAGTCGATCAGGCGGTAGCGGCCCAAAAACGGAACGGACGCGATGGGGCGGTCCTTGAGCAGCACGCTGCCGTAGGTCGAAGAGTAGTTAGCGGTGATATAACCGATGGCCTTGCGATTGATCATCGGATCATTCCCCCTTCCCGATAACGACGTCATTTCCAACGACGGCCGTATCCTTGGTGGTATCGACAGAGCCGAGCTTCACGCCCTCTTCGACCGTGGAGTTCTCGCCCAAAATAGCGCGACAGATGTGTGCGCCGCTCTTAACGTGCGCACCCGGCAGCAGCACAGAGTCCTCGACCACGGCGCGCTCCTCGATGATGACATCGGTCGAAAGGATCGAGTGGCGAGCGGTACCGTAGATCTTGCATCCGTTGGAGACCAAGCAGTCGTCCAGGCGACCATCCGGACCAATGTAGTGCGGCGGGCGCGTGGTGATGTTGGACATGATGGGGAAGTGCTTGTCAAACAGATCGAACTCGGGGTTGTTGCCCAGCAGGTCCATCGAGGTCTCGTGGAAGCTGGCGATGGTGCCGACATCCTTCCAAAAGCCGTGGAACTCGTAGCTGTACAGGCGCTTGCCCTCGCCGAGCAGCTTGGGGATGATGTCCTTGCCAAAGTCGTGGCTCGAGCGCTGGTCCAGAGCGTCCTCCTCGAGCGCCTCGATCAGCACGTCGGCCGAGAAGATGTAGATGCCCATGGACGCGAGATTCGAATCGGGCTTATCGGGCTTCTCGGTGAACTTGGTGATGCGGCCGTCCTCGGGGTCGGTGGTCAGGATGCCAAAGCGGCTGGCCTCCTCCCACGGCACGGGCATAACGCTTACCGTGAGGTCGGCGTTGTTCTCAATGTGCGTCTTGAGCATCTTGCGGTAGTCCATGCGATACAGGTGATCGCCCGAAAGAATCAGGACGTACTTGGGGTCGTTGGCCTTGATGTAGTCGAGGTTCTGCGTAATGGCGTCTGCCGTGCCCGCATACCAGGCGCCGCCGGTCTGCGTCTCATACGGCGGCAGGATCGACACGCCGCCGTCGCGGCTGTCCAGATCCCATGCCTCGCCGGAGCCCACGTAGGCATGCAGCAGGTAGGGGCGATACTGCGTCAGAACGCCCACCGTGTCGATGCCCGAGTTGGAGCAGTTGGAGAGCGAGAAGTCGATAATGCGGAACTTGCCACCAAAGCTAACCGCCGGCTTGGCGATCTTTTGGGTAAGTGCCCCCAATCGGCTGCCCTGTCCTCCTGCGAGGAGCATCGCGATGCATTCTTTCTTACTCATCGATTTCTCCTTCTGTCATCGATGTTCCTAAACCCATTAGCAACGGGCGCGGCGCAACGTCACGCCCGTCGAGTAATGCCGTGCTGGCATAGGGGAGTTCGCGCGCCTTTACGCGTGCCAGATCTCGTCGCGGTACTCGCGAATGGTGCGGTCGCTCGAGAACCAGCCCGAGGAGGCGGTGTTGAGCAGGGCCTTGCGGTTCCAGGTCTCCTGGTCGCCGTAGCTGTTCGTGAGCTTTTCCCAGGCGTCGACGTAGCTGCGGAAATCGGCCATGACCAGGTCGGGGTCGTTGTTGTTCATGAGCTCGTTGTAGATGCTCTCGAAGTTGCCCGAAAGACCCGCAAAGGTGTTGTCCTTGAGCTCGTCCATCACGCGGCCCAGGCGCTCACGGTCGCCGTTGAGGGTATCCCACGCAAAGTAGCTGTTGGATGCCCAGAGCTGCTCGACCTCGGGGGCGGTCAGGCCAAAGATGGCCTCGTTCTCGCGACCGGCCAGGTCTGCGATCTCGATGTTGGCGCCGTCGAGGGTGCCCAGCGTAATGGCGCCGTTCATCATGAGCTTCATGTTGGACGTGCCCGAGGCCTCCTTGCCGGCCGTGGAGATCTGCTCCGAGATTTCGGCGGCGGGATAGATGAGCTGGGCGTTGCTCACACGGAAGTTGGGGATAAAGCAGACCTTCATGACCTCGTTCACGCGGGCGTCGTTGTTGATGACGTCGGCCACGGAGTTAATGAGACGGATGGTCTCCTTGGCAAAGGTGTAGCTCGAGGCAGCCTTGCCGCTAAAGATAAAGGTCGTCGGCGTCACATGGAAGTTGGGATCGGCGATGCGGCGGTTGTAGATGTCCATCACCTTCATGATGTTCATGAGCTGGCGCTTGTAGGCGTGGAAGCGCTTCACCTGGACATCGAAGACGGTGTTGGGGTCAATGACCAGACCGGTCTCGGCCTTAACGTAGGCGGCCAGACGCTCCTTGTTGGCGCGCTTGGAGGCACCCACGGCCTTCAGGAACTCGGTGTCGTTCTGGAACTCTTTGAGCTTCTCCAGCTCAAAGGCGTCCTTAAGCCAGCCGTCGCCAATGGCCTCGGTCACGAGCTTGGCATAGGTGGGGTTGGCCTCGGCAAAGAAGCGACGGTGCGAGATGCCGTTGGTCTTGTTGTTGAACTTCTCGGGCGTCAGGGCATAGAAGTCCTTGAGCACGATGTTCTTGATGATGTCAGAGTGGATCTTGGCCACGCCGTTGACGCTGTGGCTGCAGATCACGGACAGGTTGGCCATGCGAATCTCGCCGTCCCACAGGATGGCGGTCTGACGCAGACGCTCCTGCCAGCCCTCCTGCGTGGTGTCGAACGACTCGTGCCAACGACGGCTGATCTCGTCGATGATCTGGTACACGCGGGGGAGGAGCTTGGAGAACGTGCCGATGGGCCACTTCTCCAGAGCCTCGGGCAGGATGGTGTGGTTGGTGTAGCTCACGACCTGCGTCACGATGTTCCAGGCGTCGTCCCACTCGAGCTTCTTCTCGTCGATGAGGATACGCATGAGTTCGGGGCCGCACATGGCGGGGTGGGTGTCGTTGGTATGGATGGCAACAAACTGCGGCAGCAGCTCCCAGTTCTCGCCGTGCTCCTTCTCAAAGGTGTCGAGCAGGCTGTAGATGCCGGCCGAAACAAACAGGTACTCCTGCTTCAGGCGTAGCAGACGGCCGTGCTCGCCGGCGTCGTTGGGGTAGAGGATGGCGCTGATGGCCTCGGCCTCGGCGCGCTCGGCATCGGCCAGGGCGTAGTCGCCGCGGTTGAAGGCCTCCAGATCGAAGTGCTCCTCGACCGGCTCGGCGGCCCAGACGCGCAGCTTGTTGACAGTCTCGCCGGCATAGCCCACCACGGGGATGTCATAAGGGACGGCCAGGATGTCCTGCGTGTCCACCGTGCGGTAGAACGTGCGGCCATTCTCCTCAAAGCCCTCGACGCGTCCACCAAACTTGATGGTCACGGCCTTGTCCTGACGACGGACCTCCCAGGGGTAGCCGTGGGTAAGCCACTCGTCGGTGGCCTCGACCTGGCTGCCGTTGACGATCTCCTGCTTAAACAGGCCGTAGCGGTAGCGCATGCCGTTGCCGTAGCCGGCAATGCCCTCGGCTGCCATGGAATCCAGGAAGCATGCGGCCAGACGGCCCAGGCCACCGTTGCCCAGCGCCGGATCGGGCTCCTGGTTCTCGATGACGGACAGGTCAAAGCCCATGTCGTCGAGTGCCTCGGCGACCATGTCACGCACGCCAAAGTTGAGCAGGTAGTTGTCGAGCAGGCGGCCGATCAAAAACTCGATCGAGAAGTAGTACACGCGCTTTTTGCCCTCGGCGGTGGCGCGGGCGTCACTCTTGGTGGCAACGGTGCGTGCCTTCTCGGCCACGAGCTTGGCCAGGGCGTTAAAGCGGTCGAGGTCGCTAGCGACCTCGATGCTCTTGCCGCTAATGCTCATGACGGCATCGCGATAGAGCTCAGTAAACTCCTGCTTGTTGTCGAAGATCTTATTCATACGTTCCTTTCCCCCGGGGATGTTTCTCCCGGAACGGTTATAACTTGTATCCTACGCCCCCGCGGGGCGGGTAATTACAGTGGTAACACCTTTGTTACGCTTTCTTGGCGGGAGCCTTAACAGCAGCTGCCTTGGCCTTGGGAGCAGCCTTTTTAGTGGCTGCCTTCTTGGTCGTAGTGGACTTGGCCGAAGCCTTGGCAGCGGGCTTTGCGGCGGCCTTCGCCTTAACCGGAGTCTTCTTGGCAGCCGCGGTCTTGGGCTTCACCGAGGACGCACGCTTGCGCGTCGCCTTTTTGGGCTCCTCGACCACGGGCGGCTTGTAGCTGCTGGGACCGCGGCGCTTAAGCACCACGCCAGCCAGGCCGGGCACCTTAATCTCGATGGAGTCCATCTGCCCGTTCCAGGGATAGGGCTCGCTCGAGCAGGTGTAGGGCTCCTCACCCGCATAGCCGCTGCCGCCAAACTCGGGACGATCGGAATCAAAGATGACCTCCCAGTCACCCTCGCGCGGCACGCCCACGCGGAAGCTCTCGTAGCTCGCCGGGTCAAAGTTGATCAGGATCACCAGGTCGTCATCGACGTCCTCGCCCTGGCGCACAAAGCTCACGATGGACTGCTTAGAGTTATCCGCGTCAATCCAGGTAAAGCCGTCGTCGGTGTAGCCGCGCTCGTACAGGGCGGGCTCGGCGGTGTACAGGTGGTTAAGTGCCTTGATAAAAGCCTGATGATGACGGTGGGTCTCGTACTCCTCGGTCAGGAACCACTGGATGGACTCGTAGTAGCGCCATTCAATAAACTGGCCGATCTCGTTGCCCATAAAGTTGAGCTTGGCACCGGGGTGCGTCATCTGGTAGAAGGCCAGCGTACGCAGACCGGCAAACTGGCGCCACCAGTCACCCGGCATGCGGCCGATCAGCGAGCACTTGCCGTGCACGACCTCGTCGTGGCTCAGCGGGCAAATAAAGTTCTCGGTAAAGGCGTACATGATGGAGAACGTGAGTAGCCCGTGGTTGCCGGGGCGCCATGGAAAATCGGTCTGCATGTAGTGCAGGGTGTCGTTCATCCAGCCCATGTCCCACTTGTAGTGGAAGCCCAGGCCGCCGTCCTGCGGCGGGTAGGTCACGAGCGGCCACGCGGTGGACTCCTCGGCCATCATCATCACGTCGGGGTAGTGCGCCTCAACGGCGCAGTTGACCTGGCGGATAAACGCGCTGGCGTCCAGGTCCTCCTCGGTTCCGTACTTGTTGAACTTCTTTTGGCCGGGATCGTCGATGCCAAAGTTGAGGTACAGCATGCTGGACACGCCGTCCATGCGAATGCCGTCCACGTGGAAGTTCTCGAGCCAGTACAGCACGTTGGAGACTAGGAAGGAGCGGACCTCGCCGCGGGCGAAGTCAAACTTGTGCGTGCCCCAGTTGGGGTGAATCTCGTGCTCAAACAGCATGTGGCCGTTAAAGGTGGCAAGGCCGTGGGAGTCGGCGCAAAAACCGCCGGGAACCCAGTCCATGATCACGCCGATGCCTGCCTCGTGGCACGCATCGATAAAGTGCATGAGCTGCTGCGGGTTGCCGTAGCGCGACGTGGCGGCGTAGTAACCGGTCGTCTGGTAGCCCCAGGAGCCATCGAAGGGATGCTCCATAAGCGGCATGACTTCGATATGCGTATAGCCCATATCGCGGACGTAGTCCACGAGCTCCACCGACAGGTCGTCGTAGGTGTAAAACTCACCGCGCTGCGCGGGGAAGGGGTCCATGGGACCGGGGTAGTTGCCGTACTCGTCGGGCTCGCCCTGCGGCGCGTCGCCGTGGCGCTTCCACGAGCCAATATGCACCTCGTAGATGTTAAGGGGTTGCGACATGTGGTTATGGCCGGCGCGTCGCTTGAGCCAAGCCGCGTCGTTCCACTGGTAGCCATCGAGGGTCCACAGCACGCTGGCGGTACCCGGAGGGCACTCGGCCTTAAAGGCGTACGGATCGGCCTTGTAGAGCTTTTCGCCCTCGTTGGTCTCGATGAGATATTTATAGAGCTGGCCCTGCTCGGCGCCAGGAATAAAACCTTCCCAAATAGCGCTCGTATGCATGGGCACCAGCGGGTTGGCTTGCTCGTCCCAGTCGTTAAATTCGCCAATGACGTGAACACTCTTTACGCCGGGCGCCCAAACGCAAAAACGCCAGCCGCGCGTACGGTTCTGCGTGTCGGGGTGCGCGCCCATCTTTTCCCAGCTGCGCTCCCACGTGCCGATGCCAAACAGGTAGACATCGTCCTTGGTGAGCTCCGGCGCGTGCGGGGCGGCTTTACGGGTAGCAGGCTTTTTTGTTGCTGGCTTTAGCTTTGTATCGCTCACGTTTGATCCCATCATGACGCGGCAGCGTGTTGCCTTGGTGACTAGATGCGAAAGGTCCAAGGCTGCACGAATCGAAGGGACGGCGATAGTTCTATGATTCGTTCCACCTCGCGTGCTCGGTGGAACTTTCGGCACAAAATAAGATAGCACCTGTACGTTACTTTTATGAACGAAAGAGGATTTGCAGGGGCGTTTAATCGGTAAGCGACATGTTTATACCACTGGCAGAATTGCCGTGGTAAAACTCTTGACAGTTTTACCAATTAGGGTTTCAAAATTGTTAGCCTGACGTTTGGTAAAACGTTTTTAGCAGGTTGTTTACCATTTGACATCGAAAGGTTCGTTTATGTCCCATACCGCCGCTCCCAAGGTTGCTTTTATTTTCGATTGCGACGGCACACTGGTTAATAGCACGCCCGTTTGGGCCTATGCCCAGCCCGAGTTATTGCACCGCCACGGTGTCGACGTGACCGTGGATGACTTTGCCCAATTTGAGCACCTGTCGCTGGAGGACGAGTGCCAGGCCTACCACGACACGTGGGGCATTGGTGCGAATGGCGAGGAGCTGTACCGCGAGCTGAGCGACATCCTGATCGATGGCTACTCCAAAGTGCCGCCGCGCGGCGGGCTCCTGGCATTTTTGGAGAAGGCGAAGGCGGCGGGCATTGCCATGTGCGTGGCCACGTCCACGCCGGCCGAACTGGTGCAGTCCGCGCTCGCTGGTGCCGGGCTCGATGCCTACATGGAGTTTGTTACCACGACGGGTGAGGCAGGACGCTCCAAGCAGTTCCCCGATGTGTACGAGCTGGCGCTGCGCCGCCTGGAGGAGCGCCATGGGTGCAAGTTTGAGCGCACGTGGGTGTTTGAGGACGCGGTCTTTGGCCTTAAGAGCTCTGGGGCCGCCGGCTTTAAGCGTGTGGGCATCTATGACCCACATGGCCGCATGAAGCGCGACGACGTACGCGCCAACTGCGAGATCTTTATCGATAGTTATGAGGATCTGGACCTGGCCCGCGTGCTTTCGTTTGAGGGATAGGCGAGGGCTGTGGCTTGCAAGGTACTAGTGGTCTGCGGCTCGCCCGTGGTGGCGAGCGCGGATCTGTTGCATAGGCTAACCGGGGAGTGCGACCACGTTGTCGCCGTGGACCGCGGACTCGACGCGCTGCTGGGCGCCGGCTTGAGCTGCGACGTATATGTGGGGGATGCCGACACGGTGAGCGATGCAGGTCGCGCGTTAGTCGATGCCGCCACTGACTTTGAAGTTGAGCGCCACGATCCGTACAAGGACTATACCGATCTGGCGCTGGCGCTCTGTTCCGTCCGCCGCCGCTGGCCGGGTGCCGAAGTGGTTGCGACTTGCGCTACGGGCGGCCGTCCGGACATGGCACTTTCCGTACTGGGCCTGCTCGCGGGCTACGAGGACGCACCCATCTGGATCTTCGAGGACAAGGTGGTCGCCCGCATTCTTCACGCAGGCGAGTCGTGGACCATCGAAGGCGCCGAAGGCAAGACGTTCTCCATCATCGCCATAGCCCCCAACACCAAGGTAAGCGAACATGGCCTAGAGTGGGAACTAGATCACAGCCCCCTAGACCTCTTGGCCGACACGGGCATCAGCAACGTCGTCAGGTCAACAGCCACAATCCAAGTCCACACCGGCACCGCCATCGCTTACCTCTACAGGTAAGGTCTATCGCATCAGGGTTTTATCGGGACGGTGGATAGAAATAAGCGCTCGAAGAGTGTTTATTTCTGCCCCGTCCCAGGAAAACCCGTAAGTAAGAGATTCAACCCAAAAAAGTCCTTGCATCAAAGAAAGTCTTCCCCTATAGTATCTCCTCGTCACGGGGGCGTAGCTCAGCTGGGAGAGCGCTTGACTGGCAGTCAAGAGGTCAGGGGTTCGATCCCCCTCGTCTCCACCATCGTGAATGCAAAGGCCTTCGGAATTCCGAAGGCCTTTTTTCATGCCAAAAAACCACGCGCCACAAACCCCACCTACGCCAACAAAAAGTTGCACAATTTATTTCCCGTGCCTGTACATAGTTTGTTAGACAAACGAGATTATCGGCACAGCTCGCTGCTTCATTTAGGCGTTCAGGAACGCCCCTAATCACCGTTAGCATCCCAATAACCTGCATCAATGTGAACAACATCCCAAAACAACCCCCTTAAGCACGCTAAATGAACGATATGTTGTCCACCACAAGCCAAATCAGTTTCGCTACCAGCTTGTGCTACGATACCTAACGTTACATGAGTTCAACTGTGCTCACGGCTCCAGCAAGTCGCAAAGCGCAGGGTCGATCAGCATCCGGCCGTAACGGCGGTGCCAGAAACACCACGAGCTCCAATAAAGAGGTCATGCGACTTAAATTGTTTGCAATAAGTTATTTCTAAAGTGCAAATGGTTACTAGTTTGCAAGCCAAAGCGTAGCAGTCTTCCAGCTGTTTGCGTGCGATTCAGTTTTGTACCCGCTTGACTGGTTCGCACGCAGCCAGCTGGAGTCGCGGTCATTTTGCGATACACGTCCGCGTCTCCAGCAGCTGCGCTTATACATACCGTTCACGGTGGGGCAGAGCCACGTGCTTGTCTAACTGGGCTCAGGGTTTGAATATGGAGCGACTTCGCGCACAAGCGCCCTGGCGAAGCCATACACAAACCTCGTGAGCCACACGTAAGACAGCAAGGGGGTGGTGCTCGTGTGGTATGTGATCCAGGTCATTAACGGTCGCGAAGACGTAATGCGTGAGCGCATCGAGCGCATGGTACCGGCGAGCGCCATGCAGGAGCTCTTTTATCCCCAATTTCAAACCGAGATTAAAGTTCACGGCGAATGGGTCAATACGACCAAGCCTCTCTTTCCCGGTTATCTTATCTGCGACACGGCAGATCCCCGTACCGTGCAACAGTATCTGCTACGCATGGACGACTTTGCCCGGGTGCTTTCCCAGGACGGTCAGTTTGTGCCGCTGGCAAAAGAAGAGACCCAGCTCATTGGCAGCTTTACGCATAGGGGAGACCGCGTAGTACCCATGAGCGAGGCCCTAAAAGACGGCGACCAGGTCGTAGTTACGGCTGGTCCGCTGCTGGGACACGAAGGCCTTATCAAAACCATTAACAGACGCAAGAGCACTGCTTATTTAGAGCTCGACCTGTGCGGCCGACGCGTAACTACGCGCGTTGGCCTTGCCGTGCTTTCGGCCGAGCAGCGCGTCATGCGCAACCTTAAAAAGGCGATCGCCTAGTTGCAGGCGATCGCTACACAGAACAGGGAGGATCCCCGACCCGGGGACGAAGTCTTGGAAGAAAACGTGTCGGATAAAACTCAATTTGCAACGGATGCGCCTGCGGGGGCAGCGCTCATTGCTCAGGCCATGGAACGACGCGAGGGCGCCGGCCGCTACAAGGCCATGCAGTCCATCATGGACTGGGATCGTTCGCGTCTGGCCTATCGGGCCGTTAAGCGCGCCTTTGACATCGTGTTCAGCGGCTGCGTGCTGGCCGTCATCACCGTACCAAGCCTTGTGCTTGCCGCCGCTATCCGCCTTGAGAGCGAGGGCAACCCCTTCTACAGCCAGATCCGCGTGGGCCAGACCCGCCCCGACGGCAGCCTGTCCACCTTCCGCATGTGGAAGTTCCGCTCCATGTACAAGAACGCCGACAAGCGCCTGGCAGATCTCAAGGAGCAGAACGAGATCGCCGGCGCCATGTTCAAGATGAAAGAGGACCCGCGCGTCACCAGGATCGGCAAGTTCATACGCAAGCACTCCATTGACGAGTTCCCACAGTTCCTGAACGTGTTTCTGGGTCAGATGTCCGTCGTCGGCCCGCGCCCGCCGCTGCCGAATGAGGTGGCCGAGTACACCGAGTACGACCTACAGCGCCTGGCCGTGAAGCCAGGTATCACCGGGCTCTGGCAGGTCACAGAGCGCAATTCTGCCAGTTTCGACGGCATGGTCCGCCGGGACCTCGAGTACATAGCAAAACGCGGAATCGTTACGGACCTCAAAATCGTCCTCCTCACGGTTCTGGAGGTCTTCAACGGGAGCGATGCGTACTAATGCAGCATGTTTTCATCATCGGATCCAAGGGGATTCCGGCAAACTACGGCGGCTACGAGACGTTCGTGGAGAAGCTGACCGAGAATCAGGTATCCCACGACATCAAGTACCACGTGGCGTGCGCTGTGGACTCCGCCGAGGAGGTCGGCGAGTTCGAGCACAACGGAGCGCATTGCTTCAAGGTACTACGCAGGCCCGTCGGAGCCGCTAGGGCGATCTTCTACGACATAGACGCTCTCAAGTGGTGCACCGCCTATATCGAGAATAACCGTGTCGAGCACCCCATCGTCTACGTGCTGGCCTGTCGCATCGGACCGTTTTTCGGAAAGTACGTAAAGAGGATCCACGCCCTTGGTGGCAAGGTCTTCGTGAACCCCGACGGCCACGAGTGGAAGCGCGCCAAGTGGAGCGCGCCCGTCCGCAGGTACTGGAAAGTCTCGGAGCGCGGGATGGTCAAGCATGCCGACCTGATGGTGTGCGACTCCAAGAACATCGAGAAGTACATCCGAGGGGAGTATGCCGACCTGCACCCCGAGACGACCTTCATCGCCTACGGGGCCGACATCAAGCGCTCAGCGCTCGCTGACGACGACCCGAAGTTCACGGGATGGCTCTCCGAGAAGGGCCTCGAGCCCTTCGGCTACTACCTAGTTGTGGGACGCTTCGTGCCTGAGAACAACTACGAGACCATGATCCGGGAGTTCATGGCTTCCGAATCCAAGCGGGATTTCGCGCTCGTGACGGGGGTGGACGAGTCCTTCCTCGCAGAGCTCGAGCGGAAGACGCACTTCAAGTCCGACCCACGCATCAAGTTCGTCGGGACCGTCTACGACCAGGAGCTCCTGAAGAAGATCCGTGAGCAGGCTTACGGCTACTTCCACGGCCATGAGGTCGGGGGTACCAACCCGAGCCTCCTGGAGGCGCTGGCGTCCACGCGCCTCAACCTCCTTCTCGACGTCGGTTTCAACCGCGAGGTCGCTGAGGACTCGGCCCTGTATTGGGGCAAAGAATCCGGAGACTTGGCTGAACTTATCAATAGCGCCGACGTGATGGATTGGAAGTCGATCGAGGAGCTCGATACGGCATCGACCTCCGTTATCCGCGACCGGTATTCGTGGCGGTCCATCACTGACAGCTACGAAGACCTTTTCCTCGGAAGGAGATAACCAGTGAAAGGCATCATCCTCGCCGGCGGGTCCGGCACCCGCCTGTACCCGCTCACGCT
>DAWDYI010000002.1:0-66412 GCA_052344885.1 Collinsella aerofaciens | reverse complement strand
GACACGCATAAAAAGCCTCCCATTTCTCATGTCCAAGAAATGGGAGGCAGTTCAGCACTTCGTGCGGCGGGGCTTCCTCCGTCCTGCGGAAAGATTGTGGGGCTAACGGGCAGGGGGCCCGCCGGCTCGTTATCGTGGCGGGCGCAGTTCTGAAGAACTCAATGGGTCATCTCGCTAGGTAAAAAGATGGTTCGCGGTGGTATCGTTGCTGTGGGTTTAATTCGATATGAAAGGGTGACTTTGGTGTCCAAGATGGATTCTACGCTCTCCTATATTACTGACCAGTTGAAGGCGCTGACTTCTATTGCTTCGCCTACAGGCTATACCCGTGCGGCGACTGATTATCTGATGGAGACGTTGCGCGATATGGGCTTTGGGCCTGAGCGTTCTAATAAGGGTAACGTGCTTGTTGAGCTTGGTGGCGAGGGTGAGCCGCTCGTACTGGCGAGCCATGTCGATACCCTGGGCGCCATGGTGCGCTCCATTAAGGACAATGGTCGCCTGCGCCCCACGACCCTCGGCGGGCATCAGTGGTCTACGGCCGATGGTGAGAACTGCACCGTTTATACGCGCGATGGCAATGTCTACACGGGTGTGGTCCTCAATACCGAGCCTTCGGCGCATGTGGCCGATGAGCCGGTCAAGACCATCGAGAAGAACATGGAAATCCTGCTCGACGAGAACGTTGACAGCAAGGATGACGTGCTTGAGCTGGGCATTCAGACGGGCGACATCATCGCTATGGATCCGCGCACCACGGTGACGGAGAGCGGCTACATCAAGAGTCGCTTCCTTGACGACAAGCTGTCCGCGTCGATTCTGCTGGGTTTGGCCCGCGCCGTCGCCGACGACGAGGTGACGCTTTCGCGCAAGGTATCGCTGCTCTTTACGGTGTACGAGGAGGTCGGCCACGGCGGTGCCTTTGTGCCGGCCGACACGCGCGAGATGATCAGCGTGGACATGGGCTGCGTGGGCGACGACCTGGGCTGCACCGAGCGCATGGTTTCGATCTGCGCCAAGGATTCGGGCGGTCCGTACAACTACGACCTGGTAACCACGTTGTCCAACATCGCGCGCGAGCTGGAGCTCGATTACGCCATCGATGTGTACCCGCACTATGGCTCCGACGTCGAGGCCACGCTCTCGGCCGGCTACGACATTCGCCATGGTCTGATCGGCCCCGGCGTGTACGCGAGCCACAACTACGAGCGCAGCCACATCGACGGCGTGCGCAATACCTACGAGCTGGTTCGCGCCTACGTTCAGCGCTAGGGGAGTAGCTTGCGACTCGGCTGACCGATCGCTAAGGCCCGATTTCTCGGGCCTTTTTTCGTTTTGGGTTGTTTAGTATTATGATGTATGTAATCTATTAACTAAACGTTTAAATTACTTAACGAGGTGATGCGGTGTATGGATACGTCTGAGTACTTGTCTATGGGTGATGCTGCCCGCCTGCTGGGCGTTACGAAAGCCCGCATATCTCAACTTGCCTCATCGGGAACGCTCGCGTGCGATATTGTGGGCGGACGGAAGATGGTCGAGTACAATTCCGCGGTCGCTTATCAAAAGGTCCGCAAACGTGGACGTCGTCCTGCGGCCGATGTGGGGCGCAAGTTTACGCTGATGTCCGCCGATTACGAGGTCGCTCGTGTCTCATTTGATCCGACGCGTGAGTTTCCCTTCGAAATCGCCGAGGTCCTCGATGCGCAACGAATGCCGTTTGGCACGTGCTCGAGCTCTTCTCCTACGGTGAATAAACGGGAGCTCAACGTGTGGTGGAGCCATCGGTCGGTGCCTGACGTCCGCCCTGGGCTTATTTCGCGCTACCGCGAGCTGGGGATTGCTAACGGCGTTGAGGTGCCGGTTCAGTGCCTGGGCCTATCACTTTCGGATTGTTATTGGCTGCGGCCGGCAGAATGCGACGGGTTCGAATGGCGAAACCTCAATTACTTCGAGAACGATTTTGAGCGATCGGCGTCCGAAGAGCGTTCGGGTTGGCTGGAAGGCATCGGTCTTAAAAATCCCGACAACACATCCGAGGGCGAGCTTCCTAAATCGTGGATGATTCGCAACGGTGTTCGCGTTCTGGTCAAGGGGTGCGGCATGGACGACCAACGGCCCTTTAACGAGGCGGTTGCAACGGCCCTGCATCGTCGCTTGCTGTCGGAGGGCGAGTTTGTTCCTTATACGGTTGAGCGGATGTTCGATGGCCCTGTGTGTCTGTGCGACGACTTTCTTGACGGCCGCGAGGAATACGTTCCGGCTGTTTCCGTTAAGGGCGCACTTGGTAGCCAGCGGGGAAACTCGACGTACGACCGGTACTGCCGCTTCCTTGGTAAGCATGGAGCAGACGAGGCTGCCGTGAGAAGGTCTATGTCGCAGATGATTGTCTGCGATGCCCTTTTGGCCAACAGCGACCGCCATTGGCGAAACTTCGGCATCATCCGCAATGTCGACACCCTGGAGATAAGGCCTGCCCCGCTGTTCGATAGCGGCAACTGCCTGTGGTACAACGTATCAACTGCCGTGCTCGCAGCTGGGGAGTTTGGGTTTTCCGCTAAGCCGTTTGGGCCCGACCCTTCCGTCCAGCTGGCGCTTGCGGACTCGGTCGATTGGTTCGATCCATCGCGGCTCAACGGATTTGTTGATGAGGCGATCGAGATTCTTTCGCAGAGCGAATGGGCGACGGCGGAGGGTCGACTCGAGGCCATTTGCCGCGGCCTCGAGCGTCGCGTAATCGAGGTTAGTGCCGCTGTTGAGGTGCTTCGACACGTGCAGCGATAAACCTGCGGCTACTTAAGTGCGCCGGTCACCGTACCGCCACCCAGGACGATGTCGCCGCGATAGACGACGACGGCTTGGCCGGGGGCGATGGCTCGTTGCGGCTCGTCAAAAGTTAGCAGCATTTGTCCGTCGGCGTCACGCGTAAGGGTCGCTGCCTGGTCCTTTTGACGGTAGCGGTACTTGGCACCTACGCGAATGCCGCCGGCGTCGAGCTCCGCCTCCATGCGTGCGTCCGGCGCGCTCCAGATCCACTCATCGGCCGTGAGGGCAGCGGCGGTCAGGTCCTCGGCCTCACCCAGATGCACGGTGTTGTTGGCGGCGTCGACGCCCGTCACATACACGGGATGCGCCATCGCGACGCCCAGGCCCTTGCGCTGGCCGATGGTGTAGCGCAGCGCGCCGTTGTGGTGCCCGACCACGCTGCCGTCGCGCCACACAATGTCGCCCGGTGCAGCGGCATGTCCGCAGCGGCGCTCGATATAGCCCGCGTAGTCACCGTCCGCGATAAAGCAGATGTCCTCGCTTTCGGCCTTCTGGGCGTTGGTAAAGCCCTGCTCGGCGGCTATGCGGCGCACGTCGCGCTCTTTGTCTAGGCCTGCCAGCGGAAAGATCGTGTGCGCCAGGCGCTCCTGCGTAAGTGAATACAAAAAGTAGCTTTGGTCCTTTTTGGGGTCTTCGCCGCGATGTAGCTGCCAGGTGCCGTCTGCCGCCTGGCTTGTTTTGGCGTAATGTCCCGTTGCGATGTAGTCGCAGCCCATATCCATCGCCGCATCGAGCAGCGCGCCAAACTTAATGTGGCGGTTGCAGATAATGCACGGATTGGGCGTCAGCCCCTCCTGGTAGGCGTTCACAAAGCGCTCGATAACGTTGCGGTCGAAGGTCTGCTGCAGGTCGAGCACATGATGGGGGATCCCCAGACGCTCGGCGACGGCCTTTGCATCGGCGATGTCGCGGCCGACCTTACTCATGCCCGTGGCGGGGTCGGGTGCGGGGCAGGTGAGGCGCATGGTGGCACCGACGCATTCGTAGCCCTGGCTTTTGAGCAGGTACGCGGTCACGCTGGAATCGACGCCGCCGCTCATGGCGACGAGCACGCGCTTGTTGTGCATGGGGAGGTTCTCCTTGGTGGCATGTGGCCAAAAAAGAAAAGCGGCGCGGGAGGCTGGTTCCGCGCCGCAGACATTGTAGCAAGTTCGGGCGTCGTGTGGGACACCCTAACGAGATGGGCTCAGGCGGCCAGAAGAGAGGGTAGACCGGCGTGCCTTGGGCCTATCGACAAGTGACGGGCCCTTAGTCCTGGAAGAGCGCCGTGGACAGGTAGCGCTCGCCGGTGTCGGCAAGCAGGGCCACGATGGTCTTGCCCTCGTTCTCGGGGCGCTTGGCCAGTTGCAGTGCGGCCCACACGGCGGCACCGGACGAAATGCCCACGAGCACGCCCTCCTTGTGGCCCACGGCGCGGCCGGTGGCAAAGGCGTCGTCGTTCTCGACGGGGATGATCTCGTCGTAGACCTGGGTGTCGAGGACGTCGGGCACAAAGCCGGCACCGATGCCCTGGATCTTGTGCGGGCCGGCCTGGCCCTTAGAGAGCACCGGTGAGGTGGCGGGCTCAACGGCGACGACCTGAATCTCGGGGTTCTGCTCCTTGAGGAATTCGCCCACGCCGGTCACGGTACCGCCGGTGCCAACGCCGGCGACGAAAATGTCGACCTGGCCGTCGGTGTCGTCCCAGATCTCGGGGCCGGTCGTGGCCTTGTGAATGGCCGGGTTGGCGGGGTTCACAAACTGGCCGGCGATGATGCTGTTGGGAGTCTCCTTCTGCAGCTCCTCGGCCTTGGCGATAGCGCCCTTCATGCCCTTGGAGCCGTCGGTGAGCACGAGCTGCGCACCGTATGCTTGCATCAGCTTGCGGCGCTCGACGGACATGGTCTCGGGCATGGTGATGATCACCTTGTAGCCGCGGGCGGCCGCCACCGAGGCGATGCCGACGCCGGTGTTGCCGCTCGTGGGCTCGATGATGGTGTAGTCGCCGCCGCGCACGAGCTTGCCGGCCTTCTCGGCCTCGTCAATCATGTTCTTGGCGACGCGGTCTTTAACGGATCCGGCGGGGTTGAAGTATTCCAGTTTGACGAGCACGCGAGCCTTGAGGTCCTCGTCGGCCTCAAAGTGGGTGAGCTCCAGAAGCGGGGTGTGGCCGATAAGCTGATCGATGGACGTGTAAACCTTGCTCATGGTGAACCTCCAAAGTGTTCAAGTTGCTGGTTGCCGTATGGTTTTACGGCGTGTCTAGCAGCCAAACCCATAAACCTTATAGGTTGTTCGTTTAGCTGTTGGCAAGCATAGTAGACACTAAAGCCTAGTAATGCAATAGGAAATAGAAGATTATTACGAGTCGATTAACCATCTTGACCGGAACGGGTATTTTCAAACCCATTTTTTCGGATAGAATTTCAACGGACTAAAAGACCGAAAGGCAGCAATATATATGTTGGTTTCTACTAAGGGCAGGTACGCCCTGCGCGTTATGGTCGATCTGGCCGAGCACCAGGCGGCCGGTCGCATCCCGCTCAAAGAGATCGCGGCGCGACAGGGGATTTCCGAGAAATATCTCGAGAACATCTTGGCTACGCTCGTGCGCGCCAACATGCTTTCGGGCATGCGTGGCAAGGGCGGCGGCTATGTGCTCACGCGTCCGCCCGAGCAGTACACGGTGGGCGAGATCCTGCGCCTGACCGAGGGTAGTCTGGCGCCGGTCGCCTGCCTGGATGGCGACTGCAAGGGCTGCTCGCGATCTGATGAGTGCCCCACGCTCGACGTGTGGAAGAACCTGGACAAGCTCATCAACGATTACCTCGACGGCGTGACGCTCGATCAACTTGTCGCTCCCAACCATGGCTACGACTATGTCATCTAACCCACGCCTGCCATGTGGGGACGGGGTGGAAATGGTAGATTTTCTTGCCCTCTGAGACTTGGCAAATAAGAAGGCCGCCCATTTTTGCGATGGGCGGCCTTTGATTTGGTCCGATGCGTTTGCGTGTCGGGGGCGTTCTACTCTTCGGCAATACTATCGAGGATGCTGCGCATGATGGACACTAGGATGCTGCCCATAAAGGCCGAGCCAAAGCCGGCGATGGAGATACCGACGCCCAACAGGTTGACCGACAGGTAGCTGGCGAGCTCCAGCATAAAGCTGTTGAGCACGAGCTGGAAAATGCCGAGCGTAATGATCGTGAGCGGCAGCGAGATGACCGTGAGGAACGGTTTGACGAACGAATCTACGATGTTGAGGAACAGTCCCACAAAGGCAAAGCAGACCCAGGCCTCGGCAAAGCCGAAGGGTTGGATACCGGGGACGAGGAACGTGGCGATCGCGATGGCGATCGAGGTGAAGAGCCAGTTAAGCATAAAGCGCATGGCGTGAATCCTTTCTTGCGCCGGGGTTGCTGGCGTCGCGTGAAGCGGCTTGCGGCGGCGACTTGGATGGTTGCGCGGGCGCGCCGCGGTGTTTGGGCGCCCATTGTCTCAAATATTCGTGGAGCTTACGTGCGCATTCGGTTTCTAAACGGCGTTCGTCCTGAAAAACGTGCCGCTGGCAGAGAGTCTTGTCGCTTTAGTTTGGTGGTGTGCTACACTGCTACGGGCAAATAGCCCATGCATAGTTTTATTGCATATTACGGGCGAACGATGCCCGATGTCAGTATCAACTTCGATGCCTTATGGCGGGTTTGGCGGTGATCGATGAATATCGAGAACATGTTTGACAAGCCTGATGTCAAGCAGCTGGTCCACGCATTTAGCCTTTTGGATGACGAGAACGATATCCAGGCGTTTTTAACCGATATCTGCACGCCGCGCGAGATTTGCGATCTTTCTCAGCGCCTGCAGGTCGCGCGCTATCTGGATGAGGGCGAGCCCTATGTTGAGGTTCAGGCCCGCACCGGCGCTTCGTCCACCACGGTGAGCCGCGTGTCCAAGGCGCTCAACGGCGAGTACGGTGGCTACCGCAAGATCCTCATCAAACTGGAGGATGGCGAGTAGGCCAGCGGCAAAAATAAATTGCGCAGAACCGTCCCTTCGGGGGCGGTTTTTTGATCCCTTGGGGACGGAGGACAACGGATCACCGGGTTAGACTGACCCCTTCGGTAATCCGTTTTCCTCCGTCCCCAAGGGATCAAATCTGTTGGCGTGGGGCAAATCTGTCCGCGTGGGCGGGTAGGATGGATGCATTGATTATTGCGAACGGTTTGAGTGGAGGACCATGCCTGTTCGAATCTATACCACCAATACCGGTACGGACTTGAGCGATGCCGAGGCGGCGCTGCTCGCCGACCTGGTTGCCCGCCACGGGCGTGCCGTTTTGCTGGCGCCCTCGTTTGCCGAGCTTGACCTGTGCCGTCACGATGCCGCGGTTGCTGGCGCCTCGCTGGGTATCGACTACAAGACGCCCGCGTCGTGGCTTCGTTCGCTGTGGGAGCTTATGGGCGATGGCCGCAGCTTCGTCGACAACATGCAGCGCCAGATGCTGTTCTCGGACATGATCGCCCGTCGTGACGATGCCGACCTGCAGCCGCTTTCGCGCAGTCAGGGCACGGTGCGCATGCTCGCGCGCATGGCCCGCGATGTGCTGCCGGGCGTAGCGGGAACGGGTGCCGAGCGCTGCCGCGGCGACGTTTGCCAGCCCGATCCCAAGAGCGACGCCGAGGCTCGCGTGTTCGAGCTGTTGAGTGCCTATGCGAGCGGCTTGGACCGTCGAGACATGGTCGAGCCCTGCGAGGCGGCTGACCTTATGGCCGAGGTGCTGGCCGACAACCTTCCGGCGTGCGCCCGCGCGGTATGTGTGCGCGGTATCACGTCGTTTACGCACGGCTTGCTCGAGCTGCTGTCGGCGGTGGCGAACAATGGGGGAGAGGTCGTTGTGCTGCTTGCCCGCGAGCAGGCGGCGATGCGCGAGGAGCTTGCCGCGGCATTTGATGCCCGCGGCGTGCTGTTTGAGGTCGCGCCGCTGGGGGAGGGTGCCGCCGCGCCCCAGACTGCCTCCAAGTCCGCCGCTCAGCCTACCTTTGTAGAGGTTGCCGGCCCTCACGCCCGCGCCCACGCCTATGTGGATGCAATCGATGAGCTGGTAAAAACGTGTGAGGACGCCGCGGTCGACGGCGGTATCACGGCGTCCGCGGACCCCGTGCGCGTGCTCGTGGTGTCTGCCCGGGCTCCTCAGCTGTTCGGTGAACTCGCTGCCCGTTTGGCGGCACGTCATATTGCGGCCGAGACAACCGAGTTCACGGCGTTTTCCCAATCCATCGCGGGCAGGCAGTTCGCGGCGCTCGCCAATCTGATCGAGCGCATGAAGGCCGCCGACGAGGGCACCGCCTCCAAGACCGAGTGGTGGCCCGCGCCGGAGCTTACCGACTGGATTTACAGTCCGCTTTCGGGTGCCGATGCCGCCAGCGCGCGCACCTTCGACAAGAACATGCGCCTGTCGCGCGGCAAGACCACCAAGGCCGCCAAGAGCCTGCTGCAGAGCGTGCAGGGCCAGGTCAGGGGCACGCGCAAGGCTGCCAGTGATGACAACTGGTTTAAGAACGTGCCGTGCGTGGTCTCGGACGTGTTCCAAGCGCTGTGGCGCGACAAACCCGTGACGGCGCTCAAGGCAATGCTCGCCGTCGCCGAGGCGTTGCCCGATCGCGCCCTTGGAGGCTTTGACGGTCAGGCTCGTCGCCAGGCGGAGACCGCCCTACTGCGACATGCCATCGACATCCTTATGAACGACGCCCGCGCGCTCGACGTGTCGCAGGCCGCGACCGTGCCCGTGCTCGACGGCGTTCGTACCAAGGTGGACAAGCGCAGCGCCGCATACGATTACGAGACCTACGAGGTCGACCGCACGCCGCGCGCCCAGGTGCGCTTTGCGTCGCTTGCCGATGCGGCAGCCCTGCGCCCCGCCAGCTACGATGCCGTGCTGTTTGCCGACGTCGACCTGGACAGTTATCCGCTCTCACATGAGGAGGGCCCGCTGGCCACGCTGACGGCAGAGCTGGGGCGCAGCGGCGTGACGCTTGAGCCCGCGGCCCTGCTGCGTGTGCGCTTTGGCCGCGCGATGCAGGCCGCGCGCGGTCCGGTTGCGCTTGCCCGCGTGACGCACGATCGCCAGGCACGCGAGTGCTACCCGGCTGCCGTGTGGACCGAGCTGCGGGCGCACGCCGAGGCTGCCGGCGCCGCCCAGGTGACATGCGTGGGCGAGGGCGGTATCGTCGCCGATTTTGATCCAGCGGCCGGCGAGGGCATCGAGTGTAAGCGCGTCGCGTGCGAGGCTCCTCAGCATTTGAGTGAGGCGGCTGTGCCGTACCTGGTCCTGCGCCGCCGCGATGGCGAGGACGAGAACGCGCCGCTCGTGCCGCGCCTGACGTCCGCCTCGCAGATTGAGGCGTACTCGACATGCCCGCTGTGCTGGTTCGTGTCGTATCGCGTGAAGCCCCAGTCCATCGACGCGGGCTTTGGCAACATGGAGAAGGGCAACTTTGTCCACGACGTGCTGGAGCACCTGCATGCCCGCCTGCCCCAGGAGGGCATGGAACGCGTGACGCCCGAGAATCTGCCGCGCGCTCAGGAGCTGCTGCGCGAGGTCTTTGACGAGACGTTGGCCGAGCACGCCGGCAAGCGAGGCACGGAGGGCCCGCTGGTGCCGCTTTCTGCGGTGGAGGAGCGCCAGGTGGCCGAGATTTTGCCGCAGCTGGAGGGCGTGCTTGCCTACGAGTCCGAGGCACTTGCCCCCTTTGCCCCGCGCTACCTGGAGTTCGCCTTCAACGAGCTCAAGGTCGAGTATGCCGGTTGGCCGCTTGGCGGGCGCATCGACCGCGTGGACGTGGACGCCGAGAATCGTGCCGTGGTGATCGACTACAAGCATCGCACGGGCGTTGAGGAGTTTAAGCTCGCCGACCCCACGGTGCGCGACGAGGAATCGGGTACGGCGCCCATCGACGATCCGCGCTGGTTGCCGCCCCATACCCAAACGCTCATCTACGCGCAGGCCATGCGCCGGGCGCTGGATTTGGACACCCGCGCGGCGCTCTACTTTTCGACCAAGGGCGGCAAGCCGGCGCTGCGAGGCGCCGCGAGTGCCGAGCTGCTCGAGGAAGAGCGCGGCGACGGTCGCATCCCGGGCCTCAAGAAGGGCTTTCCGGGCGAGGGCGGCAGCATGGACTTCGACGCCCTGCTCGATCGTGTGGAGGCCGGCATCGCCGAGCGCCTGCGCGAGCTCGAGGCGGGCAACGTTGCCGCCGTCGACCCGATGTCGGCTCAGGCCGCGCATGCGCGCTGCTCGTATAACCACGAAGGAACGTTTGTAAGGAGGGACGTGTAGACCATGGATCTTTCGACTTTGATGCCGCAACAGCTGCGGATCGTCAAAACGCTCGACCGTCCGCTGTTTGTCTCGGCGGGCGCCGGTTCGGGCAAGACCTTTACCCTTACGCGCCGCATCGTCTACGCGCTCTCGCCCGAGTCTGGTCCGTTCGTTGAGCATCTGGACCAGGTGCTCGCCATTACCTTTACCAAAGATGCTGCGGCCGAGATCCGTGACCGCGTGCGCCGCGCGCTCATCGACGAGGGCATGGACGAGGAGGCTCTGACCGTCGACGATGCGTGGATCTCGACCATTCACGGCATGTGTTCGCGCATCCTGCGCGCGCATGCGCTGGAGCTGGGCATCGACCCCGAGTTCACGGTGCTCACCGATACCGACGAGCTTATGGACCAGGCTGTTGAGCATGTGCTGGCCCGCGCGACGGCGCCCGATGCCGCCCCCGAGCTCGCGGCATCGCTCAAGGCCCTCTACGCCTGGTATCCCATGGCGGGCGAGGGCGGCCCCTTTGGCGCCGGCACCACCATCAAGGGCCTGGTGCGCGAGCTGCTGGAGCTCTCGAGCCAGCTGCCGGGCGGTATGGACGACGTGCGCGTGGCGCGCGGCCAGGCCGATACCTCGGCACTTGCCGATGCCTATCGCGCGGCGCTGGGCGTAAGCAAGGCCGCGACCGAGAAGGCACAGATGGCGCTCGATGCCATCGATGCATTCGAGGCCAGCGGCAAGACCATGGCCGATGCGGCGCGACTCATGATGTCGTGCACCATGCCGCGCGCGAGCAAGGCATTCCCTAAGGAGCAGGTCGAGCTGCTCAAGGCCGAGGCCGCCGATGCATTTATCAATATCGTGCTGGCCTGCGGTGGTCCCGCGCTCGATGCACTGGTGGGCTTGGCCCGCTCTGTAGAGGCCGAGTATCGCGTACTGAAGGCTGCCCAGTCCGCCCTCGACAACAACGACTTGCTGCGTATGGCCTACGAGGCCCTGCGCGATTACCCAGCCATCCGAGCGGCATACGAGGGCCGCTTTAAGATGGTCATGATCGACGAGTTCCAGGATACCGACCAGATGCAGGTCGACCTGATCCGTTACCTGACCGGCGCGGGGGAGCGTGCGCTGTGTACCGTGGGCGATGCGCAGCAGTCGATCTATCGCTTCCGCGGCGCTGAGGTCGAGGTGTTCCGTCGCCAGGAGCGCAAGGTGGGCTCGTCTGCCGCGCCCGAGGCGACTGCCGTGACTGACGCCCCCGCCGGCGAGCTCGTCAAGCTCGTGCGCAACTTCCGCAGCCATGACGAGGTGTTGCGTTACGTGGCACGCGTCTTCGACGGCGATGACGGCGGCCTGATGCAGGGCTTTTTGGACCTTGAGGCGAGCGACGGCCGCAAGGACACGCTGGTGGCAGACGCCTCGCGTCGCCAGGCCCTCTTTGTTGCCGGCGGCAGCACGCAGGAGCGCACACAGGCCAAGGCCCGTGCGATCGCCGAGCGATTCCGCGCGCTTGCCGATGCCGGCCAGCCCCAGGGCGGCATGGTGCTGCTGCTGGGCCGCATGACCAACGCAGACGTCTACGCACAGGCCTTCCGCGACCAGGGGCTCGACTGTGTTATCGCAGGCGGCTCGGTCTTTGCGCAGGCTGCCGAGGTGCAGACGGTGCGCGCCCTGGTTTGTGCGCTCGCCAATCCGGCCGATACGGCGCAGGGCCTTATGCCGCTGCTCGCCTCGCCGATGTTTGCGCTGGGCGCCCAGGAGTTTTTGGCGCTGGCGACCAAGCTCGATAGCGAGACGGGGGAGACCTCGCGCCGGAATATCGACGTGGGCATCATGAGCGATTCCGATGTGCCGGGTTTGCAAGACTTGCCGCTCGTGACGCGCGCCCGCGAGGTGCTGCGGTATGCGCTTCGTCGCGTGGGCCGCGATTCGTTCGCCGCCATCGCACGCGACGTGGTCAACGCTTCGGGCTGGTTCGTGCGTCTGGCGCAGCGTGGCCCCGAGGGCAAGGCCATTGCCGCCAACGTGCTCAAGGCGCTCGACGCTGTGGCCGAGGCGGAGGCCGAGTTCGGCAACTCGCCGCGTTCCATCGCGCTTGCCTTCGATCGCTTCCTAGCGGGCAAGGAAGCCCCGGGTGCCCTCAACGAGGAGGGCGACGGCGCGGTGCGCATCATGACGGTGCATGCCTCCAAGGGTCTGGAATATCCGGTCGTGGCGGTCGCCGAGTGCTTTGGCGTGCGTAAGTCCTCGGGTGCGGCACAGATGGGTCGCGTCGAGGGCGGAGCGCAGGTCGTGGCGCTGCCGGCACGCTTCGACGGCGTTAAGCTCGCCGACGGAACCTTTGTGAAGGGCGACGACGTTAAAAAGCAGTTTGAGCATGCGTTTAAGGGCAAGGGCACGTCGCTGTGGCTGCCGCCGGAGCTCATGGAGGACGTCTGCGCGACGGGTTCTCCCGCCGAGGCATTTGCTCGCCTGCGCAACGACGACCTGCAGCTTTCGCTCGAAGAGCGGGCTCGTTTGCTCTATGTCGCCATGACGCGTGCGCGCGAGCTGGTGATCTTGGCGATGGATGCCGGCGTGAGCCGTGGCAAGGTGACGGCGCCGACCTTCGACGTCGAGACCGATCTGACCTATGACGTGCTGCGCCGTATTTTGCCGACCGACGCTCTGGACATGCCGCAGCTCGATGCCGACCGCCTGGTGTTCGACAACTCCCGGCCGGGCGACTACGAGCTCATTTCGCTTGCGAACTTTATCTTTGGCGAGCAGGCGTTTGAGGCCAACGCTTCGCTGGATGCCGAGGGCAGGCTTGTTCGCGGCGATGTCGATACAGATACTGCCGACGATTCGGCCAGTACAATCGTCCCCGGTCCTGCCGACCCCGATCCCGATGCGTTTGAGCTCGTGTATCCCCAGGCGGCGGGCGTGCGCATGGGCACCTGCCCGTATCCGGAGCGCGATTCGTACAGCTACTCGTCAATTGCCGCGGCGCTACATGCCGAGTCCGAGGACCGTGCTGCCGAGGCGCGCGTGCCCATGGACGAGTCCGGCGATGATGCAGAGTCGGATGGCTCGGAGATGACGGATGCAGACGTGGCCGCCGTTGAGCCCGCCGGCAACCCCATGGCGCTGGGCTCGGCCTTCCACGCTGCCTGCCAGTGGCTCATCGAGATGGGTGCCGATGCGCTGCCCGCCGCGCGTGCCGATGCGCTGGCGCGCCTGTGGCGCCTGACGCCGGAGCAGCGCGAACGCTTCGACGTTGCCCTGGACCGCTGGCTCAAGTCGGCTGTTCGTGCCGACCTGCTCGCGTGGCCGTGTGTTCGCGCCGAGGTGCCGTTCTTTTCGCTGGGCTGCGAGGACGAGGACATCGCTCGCTACGGTGCATATGCCGAGGGCGCCATCGACGCTTTGGCGACGAACCCGGCCGATCCGTCGCGGGCACTGGTCATCGACTACAAGACGGGCGGCACGCCGGACGAGACGCCGGAACAGCTGCAGGAGAAGCACGCCCTGCAGGCGCGCGTCTACGCTGATGTTCTGCACAAGGCGGGCTTTGAGGCCGTGACCGTCAAGTTCGTCCGCGTGGAACAGGCCGATCCGACTCTCTTCGTCGAACCCGCCGAACCTCAAGTGGTCACCTACAATCTCTAGCCCTCAGATAACTTGCGGTGGAATAGTTCCTGTATTGCGGCCCAGATGGCCCAAGCGGGAACTATTTCACCGCAACTGCAAGAGGAGCCGTGTGGGTTTGGCTAGGTTCGGGTGCTGTCCGTGCCGTGGGGTAAAATCGTTCAGTCAGAACACGAACCCGCATCGGAGCTCATCACATGGCATTCGTCCATCTGCACAATCACACTGTTTTCTCCATGCTCGACGGCGCAACCCGTATCCAGGATATGGTCAACCGTGCCGTTGAGCTGGGCATGCCCGCCGTGGCCATCACCGACCACGGCTACATGTACGGCGTGCCCGACCTGGCGCTGGCCTGCGACGCCGTCAACCACAACACGCCCGAGTACAAAACCTGGAGCCACGACAAGGCCTTCTTGGAAAAGGACCGCCGCGACGAGCTGGTGGAGCCCGATCCCGAGGAAAACCCGCGCGAGCATGCCCAGTATGTGAAGGACATGGCCATGTGGGACGAGAAGGGCAACATCGACGAGCTCAAGCCGCCCCTGGTCATCAAACCCATCTTTGGCTGCGAGGTCTACTTTACGCCGGACGAGACGCTCGCCCGCGACCACAAGCCCGAGCTCTACCACATGATCCTTCTGGCCAAGGACCAGGAGGGCTACGTCAACCTGATGCAGACGGTTTCCGAGGCCGCCGTGCAGGGCTTTTACTATAAGCCCCGCGTGACGCTCGACAACCTGCGCCGCCACGCCAAGGGCATGATCTGCACCAGTGCCTGTATCGCGGGCATCATCCCCAAGTACATCGACCGCGGTGACATGGAGGGTGCCATCAAATGGGCCGAGACCTTCCGCGACACCTTCGACCCCGGCGACTTTTATATCGAGATCCAGGAACACGGCATTACCACCGATAACGGCCTGACCGACGAGCAGATGGACCGCACGCTCATCGACATCGCCAAACAGGTGGGCGTTAAGGTCATCGCCACCAACGACTTCCACTACCTGCGCCGCGAGGACGCGCCCGTGCAGGACGTCATCATGTGCATTGGCATGAACGCCAAAGTCGACGACCCCAACCGCATGCGCATGACCGGCTCGGAGTTTTACATGAAGACCGAGGAGGAGATGCGGGCAATGTTCCCGTATTGCCCCGAGGCCTGCGACAACACGCTCGAGATCGCCGACAAGTGCTACGTGGAGCTCGACTGGGACTCCATCATCCTGCCGCGCTTCCCGTTGCTCGATCCCGGCGAGACGCACGAGAGCCAGTTCCGCCGCGAGTGCGAGAAGGGCCTGCGCCAGCACTACGGTGACGACTGGGCCACGCGCGAGATCGGCGGAGTCAACATCAAAGAGCGCTTTGAGTACGAATACAAGGTCATCTGCGACAAGGGCTTTGCCGCCTACTTCCTCATCGTTGCCGAGTACGTGCAATGGGCCAAGGACAACGGCATCGGCGTCGGCCCCGGCCGTGGTTCTGCCGCCGGCGCTATCGTCGCCTACGCCATGAACATCACCGCGTTCGACCCGCTCGAGAACGGCCTGATGTTTGAGAGGTTCCTCTCCCCGCAGCGTACCGAGATGCCCGATATCGATATGGACTTCGACGATGAGCGGCGCCTCGAGGTCGTGGAGCACGTTCGCCAGCTCTACGGCCCCGAGAAGGTCACCCACGTCATCACCTACTCGACCATCAAGGCCAAGCAGGCCATCAATGATGCCGCGCGCGTCCTGGACTACCCGGTCTACATGGGCCAGCGCCTGTCCAAGATGGTCTCGAGCGACCCCAAGGTCAAGCTCAAGCAGGTGCTCGACAAACAACCCGGCAAAGAAGATCTGTTTAACCCCGATTTTGCCGAGGCCTATAAAAAGGACGACGACGCTCGCCGCATCATCGACACGGCGCTCTCGATCGAGGGCCTCACCCGTGGCGAGGGCGTGCACGCGTGCGCCGTTCTGATCTGCCGTGACCCCGTCAACGAACACGTGCCCACCAAGCTCGACACCAAGGGCGGCGTCGAGATTACCCAGTACGAGGGCCATACCGTTGCCGACATGGGCTTGCTCAAGATGGACTTCTTGGGCCTGCGCACGCTGACGGTTATCTCCAAGGCCAAGGCAAACATCAAAAAGAACTTCGGCATCGACATCAAAGAGGAAGAGATCCCCTTTGACGATCCCGAGATCTTTAAGCTCATGGGCTCCGGTCATACCGCCGGCGTCTTCCAGGTCGAGTCCGCCGGCATGACGGCCACGATCAAGAACATGAAGCCCACCGAGTACAAGCACGTCGTGGCATTGATCGCCCTGTACCGCCCGGGCCCGCTGGGCGCCGGCATGGTCTCGTCCTACATCAACCGTATGAACGGCAAGGAGCCGGCCGTCTCCTACGACGACCGTCTGGACGACATCCTGGGTGAAACCTACGGCACCATGGTCTACCAGGAGCAGGTTATGCTCATCTCCGTCGAGATGTGCGGCTTCTCCAAGGGCGAATCGGACTCGCGTATCCGTAAGCCCGTGGCTAAGAAAAAGATTAAGCTGCTCACGTCGACGGTGCTCCACTGGGAGGATGGCTCGGACGAGACCACCTACGACCACTGGATGAACGGCGCTATCAAGAACAACTACACGCGCGAGGTCGCCCAGAAGATTTGGGACGATGTTCTCGAGTTCGCGTCCTACGCCTTCAACAAGTCGCACTCCGCCGGCTACGCCATCCTGGTTATGCAGACGGCGTGGCTCAAGGCGCACTATCCGCACGAGTACATGGCGGCCGTTCTGACGTCCTACACGGGCAAGACCGACAAGATCGTGCACTACGTCTCGGCATGCCGTCACGACGGCATCCCCGTGCTTTCGCCAGATGTCAACGAGTCCGGCACCGAGTTCACGGCTACCAAGGAAGGCGTGCGCTTTGGTCTGGCCGGCATCCGCGGCGTGGGCACCGGCGTGGCGCAGGCGATTATCGCCGAGCGCGAGGCGGGCGGCCCGTTTAAGACGCTGCACGACTTTGTCGAGCGCGTGGACTCGAGCCAGGCCAACCGCCGCGTGATCGAATCGCTGATCAAGGCAGGTGCCTTCGACTCCACGGGCTATCCGCGCCGCCAGATGATGCACTTTGTGGACAAGAACAACCCCGAGAACATCATCGACGCCGCGATAAAGCGCCAGAAGGACCGCGCGAGCGGCCAGACCTCGTTCTTCGACATGTTTGGTGATGTTGAGGGCTCGGGTTTCGAGGTCAGCGTGCCCGATCCGGACGGCCAGGAATGGGACCGCCACCTTAAGCTGAGCCAGGAGAAAGAGGTTCTGGGCATCTATGTCTCGGACCACCCACTGCGCCCGTTTGAGTATGCGCTCAGCAAAGCGCGCGACTTCTCGTTCTCGCAGATCGACACCGGCTACGAAGTTCAGAATCCTACGGGCGGCACCATCAACCAGGAGATTCCCGAGGGCAAAGCGCTGTGGTGGGCCGGCATGGTCTCGAGCGTGTCCAAGCGCGTGACCAAAAACGGCGACCCCATGGGCATCGTGCAGCTCGAGGACATGGAAGGCGAGGCCACCGTCGTCGTGTTCCCCAAGACCTACAAGGAGGCCGAGGGGTACCTGTACGGCGAGGTCGATCCCGAGACCGGCGCGCAGCTGTCCGATGCGTTTGTGCGCATTAAGGGCAAGCTCGAGCGCTCGGACCGCGGCGACCAGATCATCGCGCAGGAGATCGTGCCGCTGGAGCTCAACGAGGAGAACAACAAGCCCAAGGTGTTTGAGGTCATGGTGCCCAACAGCCGCTTTAGCCAGGGCAACATGGCGCGTCTTGCCACGGTGCTCACCGCTAACCCGGGCGGCGACCGTGTGGAGATCTTTATCGAGCAGGTGGACGGACGCGTGCTGCGCGCCGAGGTGCCTGCCAAGGTCAACGCGCGCTCGATTCCGCTGCTGGCCGAGGCCAAGGCAATTGTGGGTAACCAGGGTCGCGTGACGGTGATCTAGGGACGGCGTTGCAGGTCTGCGCGAGATTGGAGGAAGTGATGGCACAGGGGACGTTTGTGCAGGCGCTCCGGAAAGAGGCGGCGCTGAGCGGCACCTTTATGAAGGGCCGCTCGCTCATGCTCAACGGCGCCGTGCTGTCGATCGAAGACAGCGGCTCGCGCTTCTCCAAAAACGTGACGGTTGAGGGCTCAGTGCGCGGCTCGCGCGGTGACCTGTACAAGACGCACGTGGCGCTCGACATGGACGAGCGCGAGGTGATCGACTACGGCTGCGATTGCCCCGCTGCCTATCGCTACCCCGGCATGTGCAAGCACGCCATCGCCACGGCGCTGGCGTACCTGGACGCCAGCGGCATTGAGCCCGTTGAGGGGCTGCGCACGCCGGTTCGCACGTTTACGGCGGCGCCCAAGCAAGCCGTGCGTCCCGCGTCCGCCGCACCGGCGGTCAACCCTAACTTTCCCTTCCCGGCGCCAGTTCCCACGAGTCCCAGCCTCATGGCGGCGCTCTCCGATCTTTCGAACGCGCGCATGGATGAGCTGGCGAGCATGCGCCGCAAGCTTGCCGGTGCCGTTGGTCCCGACGCCCCCAAAGCGGCGTTGGAGCCCTCGTTGGTGCCGTACTACAATCCGCTGTTCGCCGACCGCTTTAGCTGGGCGCTCGAGTTCCGCATTCGCTGCGGTTCGGTGTCCTACGTGGTCAAGGATATCGACGGCATGGCCGATGCCTACGTGCGCGGCGGCACCTTCTCGTACGGCAAGAAGCTCACGTTTGTCCATACGCCCGAAGCCTTCGAAGATGTGTCGACAAAGCTGCTCAGCCTTGTCTTGACGACAGTTGCCTATCTCGATGACATCACAAGCTCGCGTTCGGCGTCGTACGACTTTGCCCGCAGCGGTTTTGTCGCCGAGCGTCAGTTGCCGCTGTCCGAGCATAGCATCGTATATGTGCTGGACCTGCTGCGCGGCCAGACCATCTCTTTTGAGCCCGCCTGGTCGCGGGGGACGACGACGCATCGCACCTATGACGTGGCGGTTGAGCTGTCTCCGCAAGGGGAGGACGAGGCGTCCGCTAAGCGCCCACCGCTCCTTGCCGCCAAAATCGCGCCGGCGGCTGGTGGTAGCTACGATCTGCGCCTGCCGGTCGATGCATACTGCTTTGCTTCGGGCGACGTAGCTTATCTGGTCGACACCCGCCGTGCGCGCCGCACCGATGTGGCGTTTGCCCAGCATGCGGCGCCGTTCCTATCGCGCTTGCTGCCCTGTCGCACGCCAGTCCATATCGCTGCCGACCAGGTGGGGGAGTTCTGTCGTATGGCTCTGCCCATTTTGCGCGACTATACCGACCTTACCGCGCCCGCTGCGCTCGATACCGTGGCGCCCGAGCCGAGCTTTGCTATGGCAATCGGCGTCGACGATGGGCTCGTGACCTGCAAAATTACGGTTACCTACGGCGACTGGTCGGCAGACCTCTTTAGTCTGGGCGCTCCGGGCAGCCCCTTCGAAGAGCAGCGCCCGGGCGTGCCGCCCCGCGACGAGGTGGCAGAGTTTCGCGTTATGGATACGGCGGCCCTGTATTTCGACTTTTACGAGGGCGGTCTGGCGTTTGAGGAACGCGATGACGAGAGCTTGTTCTGCCTGCTGACCGAGGGCCTGTCTGCCCTGTCCGAGTTGGGTGAGGTTATGCTCAGCGACCGTCTGCGCCAGATTTCGGTCCGTCCCGCGCCCAAGCTTTCGGTGCGTGCGACCGTCAAGAGCAACCTGCTCGATGTTGAATTGGGCGCGAGCGGTCTTTCGGCGGCCGACCTTGCCATCTATCTGGACTCGTACAAGCGCCACCAGACGTTTGCGCGCCTTACGTCCGGCGACATCATTCGCCTGGACGAGGGCGCCCGCGCCGCGTTTGGCCTTGCCGAGGACCTGGGTGTCGATGCTGTCGACCTGCTCGACGGCGTGTCGCTCCCCGCGTCGAGTACCCTGTTCGTCGATAGCATGCTTGCGCGCACGCCGGCGCTTGAGGCCGATCGCGACGCTGCGTTCCGCCGTACCGTCGAGCGTCTGGACACGCTCGGCAAGATGGACTTTACGGTGCCGGTCTCGCTCAAGGCCACACTGCGCGGCTATCAGGTCGACGGCTACCAGTGGCTCGGCTCGCTCGAACACCTGGGCCTTGGCGGCATCCTGGCCGACGACATGGGCCTGGGCAAAACGCTCCAGATGATCGCGCATATCCTGGCGCGCGTGGAGGCGGGGGACACCAAGCCCACGCTCGTGGTATGCCCGGCCTCACTCGTGTACAACTGGACTGCCGAGCTGGAGCGCTTTGCGCCCTCGCTCGATGTGTGCGCCATCGTGGGCGCCAAGGCGCAGCGTCGCGTACAGATTGCCGGCGTGGCCGAGCATAACGTGGTCGTGACGTCGTATGACCTTATGCGGCGCGATATCGACGAGTACGCCGAGCAGGACTTTGCCCGTGCGGTGCTCGATGAGGCCCAGTACATTAAAAACCCGCTCACCCAGGTGGCGCGCGCCGCAAAGCGCTTGCCTGCCGGCGTGCGCTTTGCCCTGACGGGCACGCCCATCGAAAACCGCCTATCCGAGCTCTGGAGCATCTTCGACTTTTTAATGCCGGGCCTGCTCGGCACGCGTGAATCGTTTGCAAAGCGCTTCGAAAGCCCGGTCGAGCATGCCGAGGGCGACAGTGCCGCTCGCCTGCAAGCGCTCGTGTCGCCGTTTGTGCTGCGCCGTGTCAAGGAAGACGTGGTGGCCGACCTGCCCGAGAAGATCGAGGATACGGTCATGGCGCAGCTCACCGGCGAGCAGCGCAAGCTCTACCTGGCCAACCAGGACCGTATCGCCCAACAGGTGCAGCACCGCGAGTCATCCGAGTTTAAGAAAGACAAGCTCAAGGTGCTCGCCGAGCTCACCAAGCTGCGCCAGATCTGCTGCGACCCGCGTCTACACTACGAGGATTACAAGGCGGGGAGCGCCAAACTCGATACGTGCATGGAGCTCGTGCACGGCGCCCACGACGGCGGACATCGCATCCTGTTGTTCAGCCAGTTTACGGGTATGCTCGATATCATCGGTAAGCGCTTGGCCAAGGAGGACATCGTCTTCCTTAAGCTCACGGGCGCTTCGTCTAAGGAGAGCCGCGCCAAGATGGTCGCGCAGTTCCAAGCGGGCGAGGTTCCGGTCTTTTTGATTTCGCTTAAGGCGGGCGGCGTGGGCCTTAACCTGACGGCTGCCGACGTGGTCATCCACTACGACCCGTGGTGGAACGTGGCGGCGCAGGACCAAGCGACTGACCGTGCACACCGTATTGGCCAGCAACATACCGTGACCGTGTACAAGCTCATCGCCAAGGACACGATCGAGGAGCGCATTATGCAGATGCAGGAGTCCAAGCGCGATCTGGTCAACAGCGTGCTCGGCGGCGACGGCATCTCGTCGGCACTGTTCACGCGCGAGGATGTCCTGGCGCTGCTCGGCGGCGACGGGCGCTAGCCGCGCGCGGGTGGGGCCGTCAGGGCGGATGGCACACGCTGTCCCATCGTCCCCGCCCGTTATGTGTTCATTTGCAATGCCGTGGATGGTTTGTCTGCCTTTGGGCATAAGAACCATCAAGAACATTGGCACATCAGCAAAGGAGAACATCATGGCGAAATTCTTTAAGGACCCCGACGGCAAGCTCATCGCCGCCCTTGGCGACGACGTTGCGACCCCTGCCGGTTGCACGGAACTGACTGCAAACACTGAGGACGCGGCGCACGAGAAGCACGTGCCTGTTGTCGAGACCGAGCGTGACGGTCACGTGATTCGCGCACGCGTTGGCTCGGTCGAGCACCCCAGCCTGCCCGAGCACTACATTGAGTGGATCGCCCTTGAGGCCGAGGGCCGCTTGGAGGTCCATTACCTTGAGCCCGGCATGAAACCCGCGACGTTTTTCGCGGGCGGCTCCAAGACCGGTACCGTCTATGCCTACTGCAACTTGCACGGGCTGTGGTCCGCGACATTCTAGGAGCGCGCCCCCGCTCGGGGTATCATAGCTAGCATATGCACATGTAAGCGCCGACTGCATTATGCGGCCGGCGCTCTTACTACGATTTCGATGGTTTACGACGGAAAGGGCTGAGCCATGAAGCTCGCGCTTGCACAGATCGATATGCGCCTGGGTGATATTGAGGGCATTTGCGGCCGCATCGAGGACCAGGCTCGTCTGGCCCACGTGCGCGGAGCGCGCGTGCTGTGCGTTCCGGCTCCGCTCTTTATGGGCGCCATGCCCGGTGGCCTGGTGGGCGCTGCCGACTTTGAGCACGACGTGCTTGCCGGTTTGACTGGTGTCGCCGAGCGTATCCAGGAGCTTGACATGATCTGCATCGTGCCCGCGGCGGTTTCGTTTGAGGGCCAGCCGCTGCTCGACTACATGATGCTCAAGGACGGTCATGTGGTGCCGGCGCGTTCGAGCATTGCCCTGCAGCGTGGCGAGAACAACGACACACGTTGGGCGCCGCCGGTGTTCGACGTGGACGGCGTGCGCATCGCCGTGATTTTTGACTTGGACCGCGAACTCGAGATGCTGCCGACCGGTGTTGACCTCATTGCGTATTTCCAATTCAACGCGTTTGACATGACCGACCGCGAGACTGCCGCCATTGCTGCCGTTCGCAGCGGCGCCTACCGCAAGATCGCATCCAAGCGCAGCGTGTGGTTTGCCTGCATGGCGCCGGTCGGTGCCTATGACGAGTCGGTGTATACCGGCGGTTCGTTTGTGCTCGACGACTGCGGTCGCGTGGTGGCCCAGGCGCCGTGCTTTGAGGAGAGCCTGATGGTTCAGGAGATTCAGCGCGGCGTGATGCTCGATGCCCTGGAGGATCACGAACTGCCCGAGTTCCGTTCCGAGGAGTGGCTGTGGCAGGCGCTGGTGCTCGCCGTGCGCGACAACGCCCGAGCCCACGGTGCGTCGCGTGCTGTGGTGGCACTCGAGGGTGACTTGCCGTCGTCCCTGCTGGCGGCGCTGGCCGTCGACGCTCTGGGCCCGCGCAATGTGATTGGCCTGGTGCTGGGGCGCAACCGTATCTTTACGCCGGCGCAGGAAGAAGCCGAGGCTGCCCGCTGTGTCGCCGTCCGCGCCATCGCCGAGCGTCTGCACATTCGCACCGTCGAGCGCGATGCACCGGATGCGGCGCGCGTGCTCGATCGCGACGTGTCGGCGGGCGATGCCGAGCGCCTGCGCTCGCGCACGCTGGGCCTGATGCTGGAGGATACGGCGCTCGAGCTGGGTGCGATGGCGCTGAGCCCGCTGTCCAAAACTGAGTACGCGCTGGCGGCGCCGGCGCTTTGCGGCGGCTACCAGGGCGACTTTGCGCCCTTTGGCGATGTGTACCTGTCGACGCTTGAGTTTGTGGCGCGTGTGCGCAACCGCACGTCTGCCGTGGTGCCCCAAGAGCTCGTGACGCTCAACGCAGTGGAAGATTGTATGGAGCGCGTGCTGGCGCAGGCGCTCTCGACGCTCGACGGTCCGGTCGATATGCTCGACCGTGCGGCACAGCTGCTCGGCGGGCTTGAGCCGGGTGAGGTCGATGGCGCGCTCGAGGCGCACGTGGACCGCAATCGATCTTTCGACGACATCCCGATGGCCGCTGGCAAGCCTGAGGCCTGCTCGCTGCTGCTGATGCTCGTTCGACAGGGTGAGGCTGCCCGCCGCATGTTGCCGATGACGCCGATCGTCTCGGCCCGTTCGTTTGCCGAGCGTGCCTGGCCGTATATGCTCGCGTGGTCCGACCTGGGGCTTAACGGCAAGGAGCGTATGACGGTCGATTCGCTGGCGCGCGCCGAGGTGCGCCGTTTTGCTGACGAGGATACGAGCGAGCGCGTGCGAAACGAGATGATGGGCGTGCTGGGCGAGCTACTGGGTATTTCGCCCGAGCAAATGGAGGAGCTGCGCTCTGAGGACGGTCAGCGTCGTTTACACGAGGGAATGAAAAAGTTCGAGGGCGAGGTTCAGGACGCCATCGATAAGATGATGGGCGGCCAGGGTGGCCCGCAGGGTGGGCCCCAGGGTGGCCCGATGCCGCATCCGCCGGTTGATCCCCGACAATTTCCGTTCTTCTCTCAGAACTAGGTCGCTGCGCGCCCGCCAGAGCGGCAATCTGCCTTTCAATCGTCGGACATGACCGCCAGGTCAATGCCCTCCTCTTTCAAGGCACCTTGCTCGCTCTGGCGGGCGCTCGCTTGCGTATACTCAACCTACAATTCGATCTCGGCTGACTTATAGGGCTAGCGTTGTGTTATTCTAGAACAGACGTTCGTGAATGATGCGCGGGGCCTTGTCTTGCGCTGTGCTTGTGGCGAGGGGAGGTTGGCTTGGTTATCTTGGGCATCGACCCCGGTTTGGCCCATACGGGTTGGGGGATTATCGAGGAGCGGCGCGGCGAGGTTCGCTGCCGTGCCTATGGCTGCATCGAGACCAGTGCCGGAAGTCCGCTCGCGGTGCGCCTGTCGCATATCGCCCGTGACCTTAAGGATGTCGTCGAGCGTTATCGACCCGACACGGCTGCTGTCGAGAGTATCTACTTTGGCGCCAACGTTCGTTCGGCCATCCCCACGGCGCATGCCCGCGGTGCTGCACTCGTAGCGCTTTCGGAATGCGCGCTCGAGATTGGCGAGTACACGCCCATGCAGATCAAACAGGCTGTGGTGGGCACCGGCGCCGCGGACAAGCGGCAGGTCGCCTACATGGTACGCACTCTAACACAGCTCGACCACGACCCGCATCCCGACCATGCCGCCGATGCCCTGGCCTGCGCCATCTGCCACGTAAACCTCAGCCGCACCCGCGCCCTCACCGGTGGCGAGTTCTATCAACAGAGAGGAACCGGATACTGATGATCTCCCAGCTCCACGGAACGCTTGTCGAGGCCACGATGAGCTCGGCTGTCGTCGATGTGTCGGGCGTTGGCTTTGAGCTCGGCATCTCGGGCAGCACTGCGGCCACGTTGCCGACGCCCGGCGGCGAGGTCCGCCTCTACACGCGTATGCAGGTGCGCGAGGACGCCATGACACTTTTCGGTTTTTCCTCAAAGGATGAGCGCACGATGTTCGACCGGCTCGTGTCCGTTTCGGGCGTTGGCCCGCGCCTGGCGCTCGCCGTGCTTTCCACCTATACCGTGGGGCAGCTGTATTCGCTGGTGATGGCCGAGGACGACAAGGGCATGGCCAAGGTACCCGGTGTGGGCAAAAAGACAGCTCAGCGCCTGATCCTGGAACTCAAGAGCACCTTTGCCAAGGATAAGGGCTTTGTGCCGGTCGACGTGATTTCCGGACAGGTTGCGATGCCCGTGCCCGCTGCCGCTCCCTCGGTGATCGATGATGCCCGTGCGGCGCTCCTTTCCATGGGCTTTAGCCCGCAGGAGACCGATGTTGCCCTGAGCGGGTATGATGGGCAGAATATGCGTGTCGAGGATCTGCTCGGCGCGGCGCTTAAGCGACTCGGAATGGATGCGTGATGTGGGAAGCCGATGACTCTCAGGACTTGTGGGCGACGCCCGGTAACTCGCCGGCGGCATCCATGGCGCACGGCGAGCGCATGGTGGGCTCGGAGCTGACGGCCGAGGATCTCGATGTCGACCGCACTTTGCGCCCTCAGCGCCTGGACGATTACTGCGGCCAGGAGCACATCAAGCAGAGCCTGCGCGTGTTGATCGAAGCGGCGCAGAGCCGTGGCGAGACGCTCGACCACGTGATCTTCTCGGGTCCTCCGGGCCTGGGCAAGACCACGCTGGCCACCGTTATCGCCAACGAGCTGGGCGCTCAGATCAAGACCACGAGTGGCCCTGCCATCGCGCGCACGGGCGACCTGGCGGCCATCCTTACTAACTTGCAGCCGGGCGATGTGCTGTTTATCGACGAGATCCACCGCCTCAACCGTTCGGTCGAGGAGGTCCTGTACCCCGCGATGGAGGACTTTGCCCTCGATATCGTGATTGGCAAGGGTCCGGCGGCGCGCTCGATTCGCCTGGATATCCCCAAGTTTACGCTGGTGGCGGCAACGACCCGCTCAGGCATGTTGACCGGCCCGTTGCGCGACCGCTTTGGCATTTCATATCGCCTGGATTACTACACGGTCGAGGAGCTCGCGCAGATTGTGACGCGCTCGGCGACTATCCTGGGCGTGACGATCGACCATCCCAGTGCACTCGAGATCGGCTCGCGTTCGCGCGGCACGCCACGTCTTGCCAACCGTCTGCTCAAGCGCGTGCGCGATTACGCACAGGTGCGCGGCAACGGCCCCATCGAGCTCGATATCTGTCGCCAGGCGCTCGAGTTCTTCGAGATCGACGAGCTCGGTCTGGACTGGATGGATATTCGCATTTTGGAGACGCTCGCCAAGACGTTCTCCGGTCGCGCCGTGGGACTTACGACCCTTGCCAGCGCGGTGGGCGAGGACCCAGGCACGCTCGAGGATGTCTATGAGCCCTATTTGCTGCAGTGCGGATTGATGATTCGTACGCCGCAGGGCCGTCAGGCAACCCTCCGCACCTTTGAGCACCTGGGGATTGAACCTACCGTTTAGGGCGTTTTGTTTTGGCGGGCTGTTGGACTATCGCTGGGCATCGGGTAAACATATCGCCGTTCATCGGTTATGGGCGTTTTACTGTTGCGCGCCCGTGCTATGCTGAATTGGTCTTTTTCTCATTCGGTAACGAAAGGACCGCCCATGCCTACTGACATCGAAATCGCACGTTCTGTCACGCCGCTGCCTATTACCGAGGTGGCCAAGAACGCCGGCGTCGACGTTAAGCACCTTATTCCGTACGGCTTCGACAAGGCTAAGGTCGACTATTCACTGCTCAACGAGCCGACTGATCACCAGGCCAAGCTCGTCCTCGTGACCGCTATCAACCCAACGCCCGCGGGCGAGGGCAAGACCACCACGACCATCGGTCTGGCCGATGGCCTGCGTCGTCGCGGTATCAAGAGCGCCGTGGCCCTGCGTGAGCCTTCGCTCGGTCCCGTCTTTGGCGTCAAGGGCGGTGCCGCTGGCGGCGGTTGGGCCCAGGTCATTCCCATGGAGGACATCAACCTGCACTTTACCGGCGACTTCCATGCCATCGGTGCTGCCAACAACCTGCTGGCCGCCATGCTCGATAACCACATCCAGCAGGGCAACCAGCTCGGTATTGACGTTAAGCGCATCACTTGGAAGCGCGTCGTCGATATGAACGACCGTCAGCTGCGCCACGTCATCGACGGCATTGGCGGTAAGGCTCAGGGCGTGCCGCGCGAGGACGGCTTCGATATCACCGTCGCCTCCGAGGTCATGGCAATCCTGTGCCTGTCTACGAGCATCAGCGATCTCAAGGAGCGCCTGGGCGAGATTGTCGTCGGCTATAGCTTTGCCGGCGAGCCCGTCCGTGCCCGCGACCTTAAGGCCCAGGGTGCCATGGCCGCGTTGCTTAAGGACGCGCTCAAGCCCAACCTGGTGCAAACGCTCGAGGGCACGCCCGCGTTTGTCCACGGCGGTCCCTTCGCCAACATTGCCCACGGCTGCAACTCCATCATGGCTACGCGCATGGCCATGCGTTTTGGCGATGTCGCCATTACCGAGGCCGGCTTCGGCGCCGATCTGGGCGCCGAAAAGTTCCTCGACATTAAGTGCCGCATGACGGGCGTTCGCCCCAGCGCCGTCGTGGTCGTTGCGACCGCTCGTGCGCTGAAGTACAACGGTGGCGTCGCCAAGGCCGACCTCAACGAGGAGAACCTCGAGGCACTCAAGGCTGGCATGCCCAACCTGCTGCGTCACGTCGACAACATCCAGAACGTTTATGGTCTGCCCTGCGTGGTCGCCATCAACCGCTTCCCGACGGACACCGAGGCCGAGCTTGCGCTCATCGAGTCCGAGTGCCAGAAGCTCGGCGTCAACGTTAAGCTTTCCGAGGTCTGGGCCAAGGGCGGCGAGGGCGCGCTCGAGCTGGCCGATGAGGTCATGCGTCTGATTGAGCAGCCGAGCGAGCTCAAGTTTGCCTATGAGGACGGCGCCGATGTGGCCGACGCCCTCGATGCTGTTGCCACCAAGGTTTACCGCGCCGACGGCGTTGACTTTACGCCGGCCGCCAAGCGTCAGCTTGCCGAGCTGCGCGAGAACGGCTTTGGCAACCTGCCGGTATGCGTGGCCAAGACGCAGTACAGCTTTAGCGACAACGCCAAGGCCCTGGGCGCTCCCGAGAACTTCCGCATCACGGTGCGTGAGCTCAAGGTTTCCGCCGGCGCCCACTTTGTGGTCGCACTGACTGGCAGTGTTCTGACCATGCCGGGCCTGCCCAAGGTCCCTGCGGCCGAGAACATCGACGTCGACAACGACGGCAACATCACCGGCCTGTTCTAAGCTCGCTGCTCATAGCCGCTTGCCCGCCCCGTCGCGCCTACCAAGGCCCGGCGGGGCTTTTTGATCCTTAGGCCCGCGCATGTCTTGTAGATACCGACGGACTCTGCCCATCATAGGCTTTTGCGCTGGTAGAATGCATGGATAACTTGATGCTTACAGGCGACGGAAAGGAATCGTTGCATGGATCAGGACAAGACAACCGTGATGGGCGGCTGCGGTTCCGCGCAGGCTGGCGATAGCGCCGATGCGACCCGCGTTGTTCCCAACCCCGGTTATGTCGACCCCGCCGCGACGCAGCCTTCTGCCGAGCCCACACGAGTTATGGGCTATGGCGACGCGGCGCAGGACCCTTACGCTGCATCTTTGCAAAGCCCCTATGGCAACGCGGCGGCAGACCCGTTTGATTACGCGCCGCAGGATTCTTATGCCGCCTCGACGCCGAATCCCTATGATGACCTGCCGCAGAATCCCATTCCGCAGCCTCAGCAGACGACGTATATGCCTCGCACGGCGCAGCCTCGCTACGAGTCGCGCGAGCCGTATCGCGAGTACCCCAAGTCGATTCCGCAATATGGCGAGGACGAGGAAGAGACGCCGTCGCGTTCGTCGAGCGTGATTAAGAAGATCCTCATCGTGCTGGCGATCTTCTTTGCGCTGTCGGTTGTGTTTGCCATCGTGTCGGGCATGCTCAACAAGCGAGGGAGTTCAACGGCCGATACCGCTGCCGAGCAAACCGAGTCCGCCTCGTCTAGCACCGTCGATCTGAGTGATATCCCGGGGCAGTACTGGTCCAACGCCAAGAAGATCCTCAAGTCGCGCGGCGCCGATCTTTCGAATGCCGTGGTCCTGACTGATGATGGCTCAACGCCCGTCGTCGATGCCAACTGGGTCGTTACTTCTGCCTACTATAACGACAACGGCAACCTCGAAATTCAACTCACGCACAAGAACAGTTCGGGCAACTCGTCCGACGGCCAAAGCGGTACCGACAGCTCGAGCTCCAATACGCTGGAGGACTTGAGCAACAAGGCGCAGGAGTTGGGAGACAAGGCGCAAGAGCTGGGCGATACGGCACAAAATCTGGGCGATACCGCGCAGAACTTGGGCGACATGGCGACGGATGCCTGGAACGCCCTACAAAACGGCATCTCGGGCGCGCAGGGAAACTAGCTGTTAAGTGGGCTACAGCTGCTCGGCCGGACGGTCGGGCGAGCTAAAGCCCGAGTCAAACGTAACGACGCATGAGGCATCGGGTCGGCGCTCGTGCACGATGCGCGTGACGAGCCCCAGCAGCTCCTCGTCGGATATGTCAAAGCCGTCGGGACGCACAAGGTCAAATGACACAAAGCCATCGTGCTCGTGCAGGTCGTGGATGGAGAGCGCAGGATCGATCTGCATGATGCCGCGCTTGACCCAGCCGCGCAGGTCGTCGCCGGTGGTGGCGATGGGGTCGCAGTGTAGCGTGATACCGATGCCCATCTGATGCTTGATATCGTGTTCGATGGTGTCCAGAATCTCGTGGTGCTCAAAGGCATCGCCCTCGCCGGGCATTTCCACGTGTGCGCTGGCAAACTGACGGCCGGGGCCGTAGTCGTGCACCATGAGGTCGTGTGTGCCCAGGACCTGCGGATAGGACATGATCTTGTCGCGGATTGCCTGGACGAGCTTGGGGTCGGGCGCTTGCCCCAGCAACGGGCTGATGGCGTCGCGCACCAGGCCCATGCCGCTGATGCAAATGAAGATGCCCACGCCCAGGCCCGCCCAGCCGTCGAGGTCAAAGCCTGTCGCTTGCGAAATAAGCGCCGCCGCTAAGACCGAGCCCGAGGTGATGACGTCGTTTTTGGAGTCCTGCGCCGTGGCGATGAGTGTCTCGGAATCGATGCGGTTGCCCAGCGTGCGGTTGAACGCTGCCATCCAGAGCTTAACGAGCATGGACGTAGCCAGTGCCGCAAGGGAAATAAACGTGTAAGCGGTGGGCGAGGGCTTGATGATCTTGGTGACCGACTCGAGAATCAGGTTGATGCCGACGGCGCAAACCAGGACGGCGACGAACAGGCCGGCTAGGTACTCGTAGCGGCCGTGACCATAGGGGTGGCCTTCGTCTGCCGGGCGGCTGGCAAGGCGGAAACCGAGCAGGCTCACAATGTTGCTCGAGGCATCGGAGAGGTTGTTGAAAGCGTCGGCGATGAGGGAGACGGAGCCGGCGAGCAGACCCGCGATGCCCTTGGCCAGGCACAGGGTGATGTTGAGGCCAATGCAGACGAGGCTTGCGGAAAAGCCCGCGTTGGTGCGGCAAGATGCATCGACCGGCTCGCTCTCGCTGCCGGGAACAAGCGTATGTACCAGCCGATTTACAAATAGCATAGCGGTCGTCCTCACAATCATGTTTAAGGGGATAGTGTAGCTCGCGCGGGGGCGCCGTGCACCGATGCTCAGAAAATGCAGCAATAGTCTGCCGGTGCTAACGAGCGAGCCTTCTCGTCTGCCTGGGTGGTCCATTTTGGGCCACATGGGTATGGGCATGTGCCTGCTTGCTCGACATACTTAATGTCGACAGCCCCTGTGCAAAGGAGGACGTTTCCATGGACGAGATGTTTGCCATAAAATGTCAAAACTGCGGCGGCCCTATGTACTCGCACCAGGCTAAGCGCAGCTTTGAGTGCGCCTATTGCGGCACGGTGGTTCCGTGGCAGGCGGACGCCGGAGAGCCCAAGAGCGCTTTGGGTATTCGCCATACGCCGTTGACGGTGGTGGATGGACTGCTCAAACTCACGCATGTGTCGCAACTCGAGCGCCCGCAGGACCCGGACTGGTATTTCTTCAATGCGCACTGGCGCAATCAGTCGGTCCTGGAACATCTGCTGTGGGAGGATCGCGGCACGGCGCAGGAGTTCCAAGAGGCCACGCATGTGAGCATTCCTTGCCCCTTCTGCGGAGCGTCCTTTGAGGGCGAGTCAACGCAGCGTGTGTTTGAGTGCCCGTCCTGCGGCAATAAGATCGGCATTGCGGACCTGCTCAAGCCGGGGACGTTTAGCAAGCGCCTGACCATGGGCGTTGGTGCGGAGTATGTGCCCGAGCAGGGTATTCCCTGCGAAATCTCGCCGCAGCAGGCACGTGCCAACGCGCTGCAGCTGGTGCGCCAGTATCCGGATGCCTTTGCCGGGCACGACGTGGAAGACGCGATCCAAAACGACATGATGCTCTTCTATTTCCCCATGGCGCTGGCGGACTTGCGCATGATGGCGAGCTTCCCGGGCAAGGGCCTGAGCAAGGAGGCCTTGGTGTACTACGAGGTGCTCGACTGGGCATACCCCAGGGCAAACTACCTGGACGTTCGCCTCATGGGCATTTTGGAGCCGTGGGACTTTGCCAAGGTCGGTCCGTTCGATCCCGCCATGCAGGAAGGTGACTTTCGCGTTGTCTCAGTCGATGCGTCTACCAAGGACCAGGTGGTCATTGATAAGTTGGCGCTCGACGTTGCGGGCAACGACGCCGAGGCTGTACTGGGGCTCAATAAAAAGAGCATTCGCATGTGGGCGCGCAAGGCCCGCAAACATAAGGACGGCCTGGTGATGGTGCCGGTCTACTTTGTCGATCGTCCGGCGACAGACGGCCGCGATGGCGAGCAGGTGCGCATTGCCGTAAACGGCCAGACGGGCCGCGCGGCCGCGGTGGTGTTTAGCGACAAGCGCGAAACGCATATCGTGGCGCCGCTCAGCCCGAGCCTGCATCTGTCCGGTGAGAGCACCGTGCACGCCACGCCCTTCGAGGTCAAATACGTTAAATCGCCCTTCCTGTACCAGATCGTGCGCCGTGGAGGCGGCGAGCAACCGCGCCAGGTTGCAGCCGCCGTCGAGGGTTCCTACCGAGAGGAGAAGCCCAAACGCCGCGGTCTGCTGGGTGCGCTATTTGGGAAGTAGGGGAGTAGCACCGGTTGTTGCCGTAAGGTGATGGCCGGGGGTGCGGGGCAGCTCTCAGGAGTGCGGGCTGCCGTCTGATTGTTTGAGGGTGCCAGATGTAAATAAACAGTGGAGCGGCTGCAAAAGAGCCTCCTCACTGGGTAAAATCAGGTTGTGCCGCGGAACCCGCTCCTCAGCTAGTCACACTTCGGAAGCGCGGGCAACGCAGGTATTATCGTCTAAAGGGCCGGCTGCAACCGGCCCTTTTCTGTGGCAGCCAATGGACCCACATCAGACGAAGGCCGCGTCTTTGCCTGTCAGGTCACGCTCGCCAGCCACGGCTAGAATGTCGTTGCCGGCGTCCATGACCGGTATTGTTTCGTAGCGTGCGTCGCAACCGCGAGTGCGCCTGCGACGGCTGCGGTGGCTTCGGTCGCAACGTGCTGCTACCCTTGCGTTTCGCCATTAGTCGCTTCGTTGATGGCGCGGTACTCGGCACTCAGCTCGCGCGCCAGCTCTTCCTTGCTTGGAAGATACGGCAGGTATTTGGCGGTAAACACTTGGTCGTTGTCTTCGGGCAGCGTGTACTCGACAATCGAATCGCTTTTGTCCGCGCAGAGCACGATGCCTATGGGCGGATTGTCGCCTTCGTTCATGAGCTCGCGCGTGTAGTAGTTCACATACATTTGCATCTGGCCCAGGTCCTGATGCGTAAGGTCGTCCGTCTTAAGGTCGATGAGCACGAAGCAGCGCATCAGATAGTTGTAAAAAACAAGGTCAATATAGAAATGGCGCCCATCAAAGGTGATGCGCTTTTGGCGCGCCTCGAAAGCGAAACCACGGCCAAGCTCCAGCAGGAACTTCTGAAGATGCGTGATGAGCGCCTGCTCTAGATCGCTCTCGCGAAACGCAGTATCGTCCGAGAAACCTAAAAACTCCAGTACATATGGGTCGCGGATGATATCCTCGGGGCGACGAGCCGGGGCGCTCTTTTGGATTTCCTGGGTGACGGCCTCCTTGTCCTTGCTGGCAAGTAGGCGCTCGCGGAACATGGTGTTGATCTGGCGTTCGAGCTGACGCGTGCTCCAACGAGAATCGGCGCATTCGTTCATGTACCATGTTCGAGCATCAGGGTCGGTTATACGCGATAACCTGCGGTAATGTGTCCAATTCAATTCGGAACGCAGCGCGTTCCGGATTGGGAACGCAAGATAAAACTGACGCATGTATCTTAAGCTTCTGGCGTTGAAGCCTCTGCCAAAATCCTTAGTCAATCTAACGGCAAGTTCGTCGATCAGTGCATCGCCATACTTGGCGCGCCCCTCTCCGCCCTGTTCATCAACAATACTCTTGCCGATCTCCCAATATGCCTCAACCATCGCAAAGTTAACGGCGGTATAGGCCTTGTCGCGAGCGGCGTTGAGAATCGAGGAGACCTGCTTGTAAAAACCTTCGGGCACGATTGCCGATTCTCCACGGTTTACCAGTTCGCCCATCACTGTCGCCCCACTTTCCTTTTGTGGAATGCGTCTTTATCGCATTTAGTTTAAAGCCTCGCGCGGACACGAATTGCTGTGCTGTCTGACATCTTCGCATGGGGCCTTGCGGTGACTAAAATGTGACCATAGAGGCAGTTTTAGCGAATCCCACGGGAGTGACGCGTATGGACAATAACACGCTGCTATTCCAGGACAAAGGTTCGGGTAGGTATAAAGACGTCAAGATCTACCCCAACCGTATTGAGGTGCTCAAGAAGGGCACTTTTGGTGGCAAGCACACCGAGATTGTCTATCTTAAGGACATTACGGGGGTCAACAGGATCAAGGGCCGCGATGTTTTTCTGCGTAACAGGCTGTTGACTGCTTGTGTTTTTAGCCTGAGCAGCCGTGCGAAGGCCCAGGAGTTTGTTAACGCGCTGAACATGGTGATGTAGCCTATGGCGGCGTTTGGGCCAAGGTAAAAATCGGGGGCACAGAACGGTGTCCTGCGCCCCCCATTGAGTCGATGTGTCTAAAAGGCCGGCTTGCCTATTCGCTACCGTCCCCAGCGTTTTCGCGGTCGTTGGCAAGCATTGCCGCGCCGGCGACCGTTGTCGCTACGGCGGCGGCAGCGAGCCCGGCGGCAATGCCGGAGCCGTCGCCCGTGTCGGCGAGTTTTCCGCCCGAGTTCTTGCCCTTGTTGCCCTTACCGTTCTTATCAGCGCTGCCTGCGTTGGAACCCGTGCCACCGTCGGTGCCGGTGCCGCCTGCACTGCTCGAGGCCGCTACGGTAAAGCTCGCGGCTCCGTCATTAGCAAGCTTGTAGTTTTGCGCCGCGTCGCCCAAAAGACCGTTCGCGCGCACCCAGTACGTTCCCGCGGTAAATGCCTCGCCCTCGACCATTGCCGTGCCCGGAGCGCCGTCCGCGTCGTGCACAAACTCGAGCTGAGCCGTGCAGGCATCGTTTTCGAGTTTGCCCTCGAGCAGCGCCGCGACCTTTGTGCGCACATCCTCGCCGGCCTTAAGGCCTTCGAGCCCCTCAAAGTGGGGTGTCAGTGCGCGCGGATCGATATCGATGGGCACGGATCCCTGCAGCCCCGTAACGGTCTCGTTGCCCAAGGCGTCGACATCCACGTATTCGATGGTAAACGCATGGCCCGAAGCCGCCACGTTGAGTACGTTGCTGCTGTCGACAAGGCGGAAATGGCCCTCGCCAACGGTCTTGCCATCCTGGAGCGAGGCATCGCTCAGCGAGTCGCCGTACGTCATGCGCATGCGGGTCGGGAGGCAGCACGAAGCCGACTGCGTGTGCTTCGTATCGTAATTGTAATTGCGCTGGTAGATGCTCCGGGCCAGCGCCGCATCAACAAAGTCGGATGCGATGATGCCAATGTGCTTGAGGTAATCTGACTTTGTATCCTCGATGCCGCTGGGATTGATGTACGGGCTCTTATACAGATGCTCGTTGACTACTCGTGCCGAGGTAAAAGGATTGCCTCCGTGCGACAAGCCCGTGCAGCTGGTGTAGTTGATAGACCAGCAACGCTCCAGGACTTTCTCCTTGGCCCCGTTATCGTCCTCGACATCTACCTCGTTGCGCGTGCGCCCGGTCGTTTCCTTCAGCGCATTATCGACCCAGCTGAGCTTGTCGGTTCCCGTGAGTTTGTACTTGTCCTGGGCGTATACCTTGGTGCAATAGGGCTCTTTGTCGCCTGTTTCCCCCGCGGCTTCAAAGCCCCGCGCGTCTTGGACGAGACACATGGAACTGCTGTCGGTGTGCACTGCGATTTTGTTATCCCATTCGGTGAGGTCGAGTCCCCACGTGTGGCCGCTTACGCTGTCGCCGTCGAGTCCAAATCGACGTAGCAGGACGATCTTTCCGCGCACCTCGCCCAGTGTGGGAACGCGGCTCGACGTATAGAACAGTTTGGGGTTGTCGTCCAAAACCTTGGCGAAAGCCGTCGTAACACTTTCGTCGGTAGCCTCGTCGTTGCCTCGTGATACAAGCATGATGAGCGCTTCTGTCGGGTTTTCGTTCAAAAACGTTTTGAAGTAGCCTATGACATCGGAGAGATGCAGATAGTTCCCGTCTTTTTTGAGTAGGTAGAAAATCCCGTGGTCGATGCCGGGGTCATCGCCCTTTCCGAGCCGGATATCGAAATAGCGAATGCCTTCGAGCAACTGCGTGGGAATGTAATCCTGCTGGCATTTTACTTGCGAGGATTGGGGCTCAGTGTCGTTGTCCACGCTGCAGGTGCCCGAATCGTGCGTACCCGGGATGCTCAGCTCGTCGAGGAACTTGTTGTCGTCGACGTATTTCATCCAACATGGTCCGTCGACGTAGCTGCTGTACGTGATCCAGTCGAGGCTGCTAACCGTGGCATCGTTCTTTTTCATGTCGTAACCGATAAGTTCGAGCTCCCACGGAATGCTCTTACTCTTATGGCAGATCTTATTGTTGTCCTGGTCTTTGCCGTTCGATTCTATTGCCAGGTACTTAATGTCTTTTTTCTCGGTTTCTTTCTCGACCGTGCGGTCTCGGATGATGTAGGTTCCGTTTGATTGACGCTCGAACGCAAAAGCGCGGCTGGGCTTGTTGTCATACTCGCCGCCCCATACGTGGATGACCTTTCCATCTTTGTCCGAGTCGTCGTCGACCGACCAAATGCTGTAGCCCGTCTTTTATGCTCTTCGAAATTGAGCAAGGTGCGGATGGCGTACCAGTTTGTATCGTCATTCTTGGTCGTTACGTTCTCAAGGATGAGCTTGCTGGACGTGCCGTCGTTAAACAGGTGACAGACGTTGCCGCGAACGTTGCCGTCTTGGTTGACGCTCGCGGTGCGAAAATAGCCCGCGGGGCGAAGGCGAATGACGAAATTGTGGAGGCTGTCCGACGGTGCGGGTGTGTTGTCTGCAAATGCCGCTCGCAGGGGAATGCCCGGCGCTGCGGTTTCGGGCAGGCTTGCAAGTGGTGACAACGCCGCAAGCCCTAGGCCCAGCGTAAACGCTCGGCGGCTGATGGCATGGTGTTCGGTCATAACTTCTCCATTCGCAGAGTGCGGTTATGCGATAGTTTTGGTCACTATACTGCCCAGATGTTTAAAGATGCTGGTTTAATTGTCTGCGCGGCGCAATAAATCGGTGGGCGGACGTGTTGGGGTGTTTGTCGTTTTCGTACTGTTGCCACATTTGGGGCGGTTCCGGCGTCCGGCATCCTCGCGTTCGTCGGCTACAGGCATAAGAAAGGGAGGGTCGGTTTACCGGCCCTCCCTGGGTACGAAGCGCTGGGGTACCGTCGCTTGTTTGCACTGCGACCGTGTTTCCCGTTGCGCTCGCCAGTCGCTTAGCGCTTGATCTCGATATCGTCGAGCTTGACGTCCATGGCCTCGGTCTTGGCCTCGGCGATGTCGTCGGCAAATTCCAGAGACTTCATCATGGTCTCGACGGCGTCCTTGTGCTCCTCGACGTTGTCGATACGCACATACACACTGCCGCCGTCAACGTCGGTGAAGTATTCGGTCGTTACGCCGCCCGAGTGTGTATAGGAAGCGTTGCGCCAAGTCTTGCCGTTGTACTTGACGGGGTCATTCTCGGTCCACTCAAAGCTGGCATTCCACTTTGCCTCGTAGTCGAACAGTTCATCGGCGTTCTTGTCAGAGTCGAAGACGGGGATGAAGCGATCGCTGGCGTGCTCGCTCTCGGTGAACTTAAACTGGGCCCTGTCGGCGGTGTCGCCTGCGACGTCGGTGATCTCGACGCCCTCGGGGACCTCGACCTTAAACCAAATGAAGTCGGTCCTCATATCCACGGCTGGCTTTTCTGCTCCGCCGCCACCTCCACTGCCGGTAGCGCCGCCGCTGCCACCGCAGCCCACCAGGGCAACCGCGGCAAAGAGACTGATGCAGAGGGTGAGAATCGCAAAGGCCTTCTTTTTCATGGTCGTGTCCTCCTCGATCTGTAACCGCCCATGGATTACCTGCCTTTACTGTACGCGTGGACGGCTCGCTAGGGTGGGCCATGTGTCCCATTCTGAGGGCCGGATTTGCGCCGTTAAGTGGCAATATGCACGGGTCCAAAAGAGGGGAGGGACGGTGCTGTCGGCCCTCCCCGGGTTGGGCGCCCGTTGTTTTAATGGGGCGCATGTGCGCGGGTGCGCGTAGGCGCGTGCGGGTGTCCCGTTACTTGATCTCGATGCTCGAAATCTCGACTTCGCGTGCCTCGGAAACTGCCTCTTCCATGTCATCGGGGAACTCGATGGAGTTGAGGAGTGCCTCGGCTTCTTTCTTGTGCTGGTCGAAGTTCGAGATGAGGACGTAGACGCTTCCCGGCTCAACATCGGTAAAAAGCATGGTTGAGATGCCGCTGTTGTCCTCGTATGTTCCGACGAGCCACGTCCTGCCGTTATACTCGACGGACCCGCCATCCTTCCACTGGAACGTATCCCCCTTCTTTTCCGCCTGGTCGGCGTGGGATTCCTCGGCCGTCAGCGCTTTTTTCCAAACGGGGATAAAGCGATCGGCCGAGGCGTTCTCGTCTTCGGGGAAGGTGAGCTGGACCCTGTCGGCATTCTTGCCGGCAGAGTCGCTTACGCCGACGCCCTCGGGCATCTCGACCTTAAACCAGATGTAGTCGGTCTTCTTGGCGACGGGGGCCTTTTCCTTGCTCTCGCTCTTGGGGGCGCTGCCGCCGCCCGATGCGCTCCCGCCGCAGCCCACAAGGGCGAGCGCGGCAAAGAGGGCGATGCAAAGGGAAAGGATTGATAGGGTCTTTTTCATCATGGTGGCGTCCTCCTTGTCTGCTGATGACATCACGGCGCCGCATGCTGTTGGGGTACTGATTGCGCTGGCGGCGGATGTCTCTGTGTACTGTGCGACTTATGCCTCCGTTCATCGCTTGTGGCCGTTGCGCGGCCGTTCCCCAACGGGTTCCTTACTTATAGATATGCCCCAGCTTGTGCTGCTCGGGAGTCTCGAAAGGTGGGCCATGTGTCCCATGTTTGCGTTGGCATGGCCTATCGTGTGCCATAGAAATCCGCGATGGCCAGGTGCGCTGACGCTCGCGTACTTATGGGCTAGACTTAGCACCATTACGTGATCGATGCGGTCGGCCGGCGTCGGCCGCCCGACCGATATATATGACTTGAAGGTGCGTGTGCGTATGAGCCAAGAGATGATGGATAAAACCTGTCGCGGTTTTGCCGAGGCGCTGGCCGCGCGCGAGCCGGTTCCCGGTGGTGGCAGCGCGAGCGCCTTTGTAGGTGCGCTGGGCGCCTCGCTTTGCGGAATGGTTGCCCGCTATGGGGCGACAAACCCCGCGCTTGCCGATCGCGCAGACGATCTGACGCGCGCGTTTGCCCAGGCGGATGAGTTGGCGCAGGAACTTGTGGGTCTGGTTGCCGAGGACGTTCGTGCCTACGGGCAGGTGTCCGCGGCGTACGGTATTCCGCGTGACGATCCGGCTCGAGCGACCGCGATTCAGGATGCGCTGCATGTGGCCGCTCTGCCGCCGTATCGCATTATGGATGCCTGCGGGCGTGCGCTGGCGCTGCTCGAGGACATGGCCGACAAGGGTTCGCGTCAGCTGCTGTCCGATGTGGCGTGCGGCGCCGTGTTCTGCCGTGCCGCTATGCAAGGCGCGAGTTTGACGCTCTTTGCGAACACCACGTCTATGAAGGATCGCGTTCGTGCCGAGGAGCTCGAGACGGCGTGTGATGAGCTGCTCGACACATGGTTGCCGCGCGCCGAGGCGCTGGCGCGCCGCGCCTCCGACGCTGCAAGGAAGAGAGGATAGCCATGGCTGAACTGCTGAAGGGTGCTCCCGTTGCTCGCGCTTTGACTGAGGAACTTGCTGCTCGCTGCGCAGCCCTGCGCGAGCGGGGCGTTGTTCCGACGTTGGCTATTGTGCGTGTAGGTGAACGCGAGGACGACCTATCCTACGAGCGCGGTGCGCTCAAGCGCTGCGAAAAAGTGGGGATTGAGGCTCGTCGCGTTTTGCTTTCTGCCGATGTTTCGCAGGACGAGCTGTTGACGGCTATCGAGGACATCAATGCCGATTCGGCTGTTCATGGCTGTCTGATGTTCCGCCCGCTGCCCGCCGGCCTTGACGAGAACGCCGTCGCCGCAGCGCTCGATCCCGCCAAGGATGTTGACTCCATGACGCCGGCTTCGCTGCTCACCACGCTTTCGGGGCGCGGCGAGGGTTTTGCCCCCTGCACAGCCGAAGCTGTGCTTGCTTTGCTGGATCATTACGGCGTTGAGCTGGATGGAGCTAAGGTTGCTGTGGTCGGGCGCTCGCTGGTGATCGGGCGTCCCGTTGCCGCCATGCTTACGGCGCGCAATGCCACCGTGACGACGTGCCATACGCATACGCGCGACCTTGCTGCCGAGTGCCGTGCGGCTGATATTGTGGTTGCGGCCGTTGGGCGCGCGCACACGATTGGTGTGGACGCGGTTCGCGAGGGCCAGACAATCATCGATGTTGGCATTAATTGGGACGAGGCCGCTGGCAAGTTGGTCGGGGACGTTGATTTTGATGCTGCAGAGCCGGTTGTTGACACCATCACGCCTGTGCCGGGCGGCGTGGGAGCTGTGACCACCGCGATTCTCGCCAAACACGTGATTGAGGCGGCGGAGCGCGCATCGAAATAGGCGTTTTGGGCTGTTTGAGGGGGTTAGCTATATACCACGTGGTCAAACAATGCCAAATATGAGTACTGTTGCCAAGATAGTCACATATGTCTTACGTCTTTTTGGCTTCCTAACGGTATCCATTATCGTTAGGAAGCCTATTTTATTGAACTTATGGGGAATAACGTTGTCTTGCTTTTGGGCAAATGGGGATTTTCGGCACTCGTTACAGGGAAATTTGCTGCCACTAAATTGGTGACAGTACTCATATTTGGCATTTTTTGACCACGGGGGCTGCCGAGGCCGTGGTTTCGCCCTTTCTGCGCCGAAGCGATACACTGTTGCCGTTTGATTTTTTCGCTCAAGGAGGATGCGCATGCCGTGCACAACGATTCTGGTCGGTAAAAACGCAAGCTACGACGGGTCGACCCTGGTCGCGCGTAACGAGGACTCGTCCAACGGGGTATTTGAGCCCAAGCGCATGCGCGTAGTGCATCCCGACGAGCAGCCGCGCGTCTACACGAGCGTCCTGAGCCACCTGACCGTTGAGCTGCCCGATAACCCCATGCGCTATACGAGCGTCCCCGATGTTGTTCCGGGCCACGGTATCTGGGCCGAGGCCGGTTTCAACGAGCTCAATGTTGGCATGTCCGCAACCGAGACGCTTACCACCAACGAGCGCGTCCGCGGCGCCGATCCGCTCGTGGACTACGTGCCCGCCAAGGGCAACGAGGGTGAGGACGGCTATGTGCCGGCGCAGCCCGGTGGCCTGGGCGAGGAGGACATGGTGACCCTGGTGCTGCCGTATGCCAAGTCCGCCCGCGACGGCGTGCGTATCTTGGGCGACCTGCTCGAGCGCTACGGCACTTACGAGAACAACGGCATCGCCTTTAGCGACGTGGACGAGATCTGGTGGCTCGAGACCATCGGCGGTCACCACTGGATCGCCAAGCGCGTGCCTGACGACGCCTATGTGACCATGCCCAACCAGCTGGGCATCGACAGCTTTGACCTGGATGACGCCGAGGGCGCCCAGGCCGACCATATGTGCTCCGCCGACCTGCGCGTCTGGATGGCCGAGTGGCATCTGGACCTGACGCTGGGCGTCGAGAGCGACGGCCCGGCTGCCGTCTTTAACCCGCGCGAGGCCTTTGGCTCGCACAGCGACAGCGACCATGTCTACAACACGCCGCGCGCCTGGTACATGCAGCGCTGCCTCAACCCCAGCGACGTGTGGGATGGCCCCGACGCCGACTACACGCCCGAGAGCGACGATATCCCCTGGAGCCGCGTGCCCGAGCGCAAGGTGACCATCGAGGACATCAAGTACGTGCTCTCGAGCCACTACCAGGGCACGGAGTACGACTGCTACGGCAGCAGGGGCACGCCCGCTACGCGTGGTGCCTATCGCCCCATCGGCATCAACCGCAACAGCCAGCTTGCCGTGTTGCAGCTGCGCCCCTATGCGCAGCCGGCCTACCGCGCCGTGCAGTGGATGGCCTTTGGTTCCAACTCGTTTAACGCGCTGGTTCCGCTGTACGCCAACGTCGAGACTATGCCCGAGTACTATGCCGACACGCAGGCTCGCGTGACGTCCGAAAACTTCTACTGGGCCAACCGCCTGATCGGCGCGCTGGCTGACGTCCGCTTCCATGAGTGCGGCCGCGCGGTCGAGGATTATCAGGAGAAGATCGGTGGCATGGGCCACAAGCAGATCCATGACGTCGACGCTGCCGTAGCCGCTCTGCCCGAGGTCGAGGTGCCTGCCGAGCTTGCACGCGCCAACGAGGCCTTTGCCGAGCGTGTTCGCGTGGAGACCGATGCCCTGCTGGGCAAGGTGCTTTACACCACGAGCTGCGCCATGAAGAACTCTTTCGCGATGAATGACAACGTGAGGTAGGGATTTCCCGTCGATCGAATAGCGCTAAAACGCTTTGTCGCTTTCGCTCAATCTTGGGTACAAGAACGCCAATGCAGTTGTTTGTGATTGGAGACAACCATGGTTATGAAACTCGATCAGCTTGTTAACGGCGCCATTAACGTGGGCTTTGGCGCTGCCGCCGTTGCTGTCGAAGGCGGCAAGAAGGTCCTCGACGACCTTAACACCAAAGGCGAGCAGGTCCGCAAGGACACCGCCACCCCCGATATCGCCCGCAGCGTGTCCGACATGTTCGAGCAGGCCGGTGGCACCATCTCCGATCTGACCGAGCGCTTGGGCATACAGGGCGAGACTGCGGCCCAGCGCGTGCTCGACGAGCTCATCCTTGCCCGCGTCCGCGTTATGACCGCCCCTGAGCGCACGGCCTTCCTAGCCCATGTGCGCGACATCGTCGATTCGGTCGAGGACAACGTGACCTCGGTGCCCGTCGAGTCCGTTGAGCCCGACGATGCGAAGGATACCGAAGAGGCCGAGTAGCAGCGCAGATGGCAGATTCCACCACCGATTACAACAATCTAGATCCTTTGGGTGACGAGGCGGCGGTTGTCGATGAGGTCGATGCCGCCGTCTCGGGCGCTCGCAAAAAGCCGCGCGCTGTCGATATGGTGCCCGAAGAGCCCGACGCGATGGCGCCGGACGAGGAATACCAGCTCACGCCGGCGGGTCGTCGCGAACGCATCGGGCAGATTGTTCGCTTGGTCAAAAAGTACCGTGTGTGGGATAACCTCACGCCGGTTCGCTTGCGCCGCCTGCTCGAGGAGCTCGGCCCCATGTTCGTCAAGATGGGGCAGATTCTGGCCAACCGGTCCGAGATTCTGCCGCAGCGCTTTTGCGATGAGCTGCGCCGTCTGCGTTCCGACGTGGAGCCGGTGCCGTACGAGGTAGTGCTCCGCTGCTTGGAAGAGGAATACGGCCTGCGCCTGGGGGAGATGTTCGATGCGATCGACCCCAATCCGCTTGGTAGCGCATCGCTCGCGCAGGTGCACCGCGCTCGTCTGGTGACGGGCGAGGACGTAGCCGTCAAGGTGCAGCGCCCCGGTGCGCAGCAGGTTATGGCGCAGGACATCGATATCATCCGCTCGGTGGTGCGCATTGTTTCCAAGTTCGTCAACACCGATCAATTCGTTGACCTGCACGGCGTAGTCGAGGAGTTGTGGACCTCGTTTCGCGAGGAGACCAACTTTTTGGCCGAGGCCAAAAACCTCAACGACTTCTACGAGTTCCATAAGAGCGTTCATGGCGTGACGTGCCCTAAATCCTATCTGGACCTGTGCACCGAGCACGTGGTGGTTATGGACTACGTCGACGGCATTTCGATCGCCGATCCTGAACACTTGGTGGCCGAGGGCTATGACTTGGAAAAGATCGGTGCTGCAATCGTCGAGGACTACTCGACGCAGGTGCTCGACGACGGCTTTTTCCATGCTGACCCGCATGCGGGAAACATCATCCTCAAGGACGGCATTGTCTACTTTATCGACTTGGGCATGGTCGGACGCATGTCGAGCCACGATCGCGGTATCGTCAAGGACATGATTTTCGCCGTGGCCGAGGGTGACGTGCCCAAGCTCAAGGATTCGCTCATGCGCTTCGCCGTGACGCGTGGCGACTCGGCTGAGCTCGATCATTCGGCCTTTTTGTCCGATCTTGACTTTATCGTGGCTGACTTTGCGGGCCTTGACCTGAAGGATCTGGATATCGGCGAGTTTTTGACCTCGCTGCTAAACTTGGCGCGCAAAAACGACGTTGAGCTGCCGAGCGTGGTGACGATGTTCGCGCGCGGCATGGTGACGCTCGAGGGTCTGCTGACCGAGTACATGCCCAACGTCAACATGATCCAGATCATCCAGACGCACATCAAAAACGAGAAGAGCACCTACGCCCGCATGCGCGAGATGAGCCGCGATCTTGCCGCGAGCAGCTATCGCGCGGCAAAAGGCTCGCTCGAGGCGGCCGAGTATCTGGGCTTGGCTTCGCGCATGCTCACACGCGGCCAGCTTAAGGTGAACACGCAGATCATGAGCAGCGATAAGGCGCTGCGACAGCTGGGTGGAATTATCGACCGCATGTCGATGGCTATTGTTATCGCCGGCTTGTTTATCGGTTCGTCGGTGGTGTACTACGCGCGCATCGAGCCGGTTGTGTTTGGTATCCCGGTCATTGGCTTTATGGGCTACGTGAGCGCGCTGGTGCTGGCGCTTATGCTGGGCCGCAATATCTGGCTCAACAGCCACGGCGGCAAGCGCTAGAGGCTGCGACCGTCACCGCATTTTCCTTTCGCAAACAATAGCTTTTACCTTGGGCTTCGCCTGCGTGCGAGGCCCTTTTGCGTGATAGCATATTGACGGTTTTAATCGATGGCCTAGATGGTGGTGCGGAGACGCACGAATGCGCGGTTTTCCTGCGCGTTTGGGGGAATCGGGGTGCAAGTCCCCGGCTGTACCAGTAACCGTAATTCCTCTTGGCTCGGGATGTTCGCGTCGCAGATCGGACGGCGCGCCTGAGCCGTTAAGGTTAAGTCGGATCGCCTCCCATCTTGCATGCGGCTGCGGCGTATGCCGCCGGTGTGCATAGGGCTCTGGAGGGAAGGGGGACCCCGATGGGGGAACTCGGGCGCAACATGCGCGATGACGTGGGGCAGCTTCAAGGCAACGCTCCAAGTACAGACAATAGGAGACAAATGGATATGTTTGAGGACGAGTGCCAGCGTGCCTCGCTTCGTCGCCGTGGCGTAATCGCGCGCGGCGTGGCAAAGCGCTGCCTGGTGGCATTCCTGGCCTTCGCGATGGCCTTCAGCACCACGCCGGCTCAGCTGTGGGCCGAGGGCGCCGAGGGCATTGCCGAGGCTGTGGCTCAGGCTACGACGCCGGGCGAGGACGCAGCGCTTGCGGGCGGTGCCGCTGAGCAGAGCGGCGCCGAGGTTTCGGATTCTGGGAGCGCGCCTGCAGCTAGTGCCGCCGCATCAAAGGCAGCAACTGGCGACGAAGGCTCGGCGACGGGGGAGAGCCCTGCCGCGAGCGAGCAGTCTTCAGCGGCATCCGCTGGCCAAGCAGGATCTGCCGCCGCGGCTGCCGTTCAGACAGAGAACCCGACAGAAACCGGCGATGTCGCCAAGAAGCAAGTCGAGGTCTCGTTCTCGATTATCGGCACCGATGCCGACGGCAAGGCTCAGACCTGGGTGGCACCCACGCAGCTCAAGCTCGACGAGGGCGCGACGGCTGCGGATGCCTTCGTTAAGCTGCAGCAGAAGACGGGCTTCAAGGCAGACTACGATCCGAACACGGCATACGGTTTCTACCTCAAAAGCATCACATCCCCGAGCGATGGCCGTACGCTTGCCTTCGATCCGACGACTTATGCCTTCTGGCAGCTGTTCGTCGACGGTGCGTCTTCCTCGGTTGGCGCGAGCAGCGTTAAGCTCACCCAGGGGCAGAAGGTTGAGTTTGCCTATACGGCTGGTAGCTCGTCCCCTGTCGTTAAGGACCAGGTTGCCGCAAATGTGACCGTCATTGGTCGCGATGCCCAGGGCAAGACTCAGACTTGGGTCGATAACGCGCAGTATGTGGTGACGTCCGGTTCGAGCGCACTTGACCTTACGAAGGTCGCGCTTGAGGCGAATGACATCGACGCCGTTGCTGCTGGCTCCTTCATTCTGAGCCTTAAGTACAACGGTGTTGAGCTGGGTACGCCCCAAGATTATTCGACCTATTGGCAGCTGTTCATCAACGGCAAGTCGAGCGACTACACGGCAGACAATGTCACCATTCATGCTGGCGATACCGTTACGTGGTTCTACGGTGGCTGGGGCGATAAGTTGCCGTCCGATTCCGTCCATGCTTCCGTTCAGGTCCTTGGTAAGGACAAGGACGGCAAGCAGCAGGTTTGGGCTTCGACGGGCCAGACGAGTCTCAAGGCGGGCTCTACTGCCAAGGATCTCCTTGAGCAGACCGGTCTTACTCTCGATGCTGGCGAATCGTCTTGGGGCTGGTTCCTCAACGGCATTACTTCGCCGTTCGATAGTAAGTCCTATGGCTGGGATGCTGCGACTAATAGCTATTGGCGCTTCTATGTAAATGGCAAGTTCGCCGACGTTGGCGCCGGTGCCTATGAGCTCCAAGAGGGCGATGCCGTCACCTTTATGTATGGTGCTGACGCCGATGCCCTTCCTGGCCAGGTTCTTGGGTCTGTCGATGTTATCGGTCCCGATGTCAACGGCAACAATACTCGCTGGGGCTCGGCAAGCAATGTTTCCCTGCCCGAGGGCTCTACGGCTCAGAACCTTATTGAGACGGTCCTGAAGGCCAAGGGCGTTACGTACAACGGCTCCCAGAGTGGTGAGTACTGGTTCCTCAATTCCATCAACTCGCCGTTCGATCACAAGCCGTATGCCTGGGATGCTGCGACCAATAAATATTGGCACCTGTATATCAACGGAGAGCCCTCCTTACTCTGCGCCAATCAGATTACGCTCAAGAGCGGCGATAAGGTTACGCTTGCCTATACCACCGACGATTCGGCCATGCCCGATCCCGACAAGATTGTCGTGGACCCGAGCGCGACGACTCCTGATTGGGATGCCGAGTGGGCCGGCTACGGCAACAGTGGCAACGGTTCGACCGTAACGGATGCCAAGACGCCTGCGCAGGCCGCCGGTCTTAAGTGGGCCTTCGATTGGAAGGCCGAGTCTGGTCAGCAGTATGCCAACTGCAGCGAGCCTGTCATCGCTAACGGCTTTGTGTACATCGCGACCGAGAACGAGCTCATTAAGATCGATTCGTCCACGGGCAAAAAGGTTGCCTCTGCGCCGCTTGCCTCCAAGGTGAGTTATACCTCTCGTCCGATCTACACCAATGGCCTTATCATCGTTCCGCTCAACGGCGGTGCGGTCCAGGCGATTACTGCAGACAAGCTGATCTGCAAGTGGCTGACGCCCGGTTTGACGGACTTGACGCAGAGCTCCTGCACCGTCGTTTCGGACGGCGAGTACGTCTATGTTGGTACGGTCGATATTTCGTATGACGAGAATTACAACGCGACCTACGGCAACGGCTCCTTTATGCGCATTAAGATTGCCACGGGCGAAGTTTCTTGGCAGAACATTGACGCTTCCGAGGGTTATTACTGGACTGGTGCGGCTTTGACGGATAAGTATGCCATCGTTCCTACGAGCGCGGGCACGCTTAAGTGCATTGATAAGACGACGGGCGATGTCGTTTCGACCATGAAGCTCGGCGCTCTCGCGAACGCCGACTGTGTCGCCGATCCGTCCAATGGTTCCACCTTCTATCAGATGACGCACGATGGAAAGCTCCATGTGATTTCGCTTTCGGCGAAGGGCGTACTGAGCGAGCAGAAGACGGTCGACCTGGGTCTTACTAATAACATGAGCGCACCGGCGGTGGCTGGCGAAAACTTGATTGTCGGCGGACAGACGGCTACTGGCTCTGCTCTGGCTCTCTATAATCTGAAGACCGGTAAGACCACGATGGTCACCGCTGCTGACGGTAAAGAACTGCCGGCCGGATTTAACGGTATTGCTGCTACTCCGCTGGTGAGTGTTCAGGGTGGCAAGACCTATGTGTACTTCACCGTTAACAGCGCGGATAGCAAGGATTACGTCAACTACTCTGCTGGTGGTGGCGTGTATCGCTATACGCTCGGTGATGCAGAGGCGACGCAGATTTATGATGCGGCTGGCCATTACCAGCACTGTGACTCTCCGGTCATTGCCGATGCATCTGGCAACCTGTACTACATCAATGACTCGGGCACGCTGTTCAAGCTTGGGGCCGTTGAGTCTTGGACGGTTGTCTTTAATTCCAACGGCGGGTCTGCTTGCAATACTAAGTTTGTTGCTACGGCCGATGGCAAGCTGGTCAAGCCAGCCGATCCGACGCGCGATGGCTACACTTTCGGCGGTTGGTATACCGATGAGACTTGCGCGCAGGCGTATGACTTCAGTACGCCGGTGACGGCCGATCTGACGCCGTATGCCAAGTGGACCAAGAATGCTGTTAACCCTGGCGGCAATGGCGGTTCTGGCTCCAATGGCGGCAATGGTGGCGCTGGCAACGGTTCCGGTGCTGGCGCTGGCACGGGCACGGGTTCCGGCTCCGGCACGAAGGGCCAGCAGGCTGGCGGCGCTGTCGCTCCGGGTCATAAGCCGATGACCAAGACGACGGTGTCGACCAAGACCGAGACCAAGGACAACAAGCCCAGCAAGAAGGACTCCGATAAGTCCGATAAGAAGGACGAGAAGAAGTCTGACAAGAAGTCTGACAGGAAGGACGGCAAGTCCGACAAGAAGTCCGATTCCAAGTCCGATACGGGTGCTGTTTCCACGACCACTGCTAAGAAGTCCTCTAGTGCTTCCGAGCAGGAGACTGGCACCAATCCGCTCGCCATCGTTGGCATCGCCGCCGGCGTGATTGGCCTCGCCATCGTCGGCGTGTTCGTGTTCACCAAACGTCGGTAGGTGAGGGTTGTGTCCAATAAATCCAAGGACGCTGACCCCAAGCAACCAGATTCCTCGTTCATTCAGTTCGACGATGCAAAGCAACAGGGCGCCGCTTTGGCGGCGTCCGCCTCTCGTCGCAAGGCGCTCCTTGGCGTTCTTGCTGCCGCGTGCACCATTCTGATCGTCGTCTCGCTGGGCTTCGTTCATCCTTCCGAGAGCGGCGCCTGGTCCATTGACTGGATCGTTCAGACCGTGACGGGGGAGAGCGTCGTCGCCAAGGACACCAAGGGGTCTGGCTCGTCTGCCGCTTCGGGCGAGGCTAGTTCCAAGGATTCCAAATCTTCGAATGATGCAAAAGACGAGCCCAAGGGTTCGAACGACGCCAAGGACGATTCCGAGTCTTCAAACAAGGAATCGGACAAAAACTCGGATAGCAAGAAGTCCGAGGACCGGGGCGGCAAGAAGTCTGGCGATAAATCCGCTGCCCAAAATACGGGAGCCGGTGATACTTCCAATGTGTCTGGCGGTGCTTCTTCGGGAGGCGGTCAGTCGTCTGATGGAGCCTCCAGCTCCTATGGCGGAAGTGCTCCCTCGGGCGGACAGGGCGGCTCACAGGAGTCCAGCTACGTTACGGTGACGGTTTCGGTCACATCGAGCGCTGTGGGCAATCCTGTGTCCTCTGGCGGCACCTTTACCTTTAACGAAGGCGCTACCGTTTACGATGCCCTGTGCGCGCTGGGCCTTTCTGTCAACGCACACGGCTCATCGTACGGCACGTATGTTTCTGCGATTGGTGGTTTGGCCGAGAAACAGTACGGCGGCACGAGCGGCTGGATGTATTCCGTCAACGGCACAACGCCCATGACGGCCTGTAGTAACTACGTTCTCTCAAACGGCGACAACGTAGTCTGGTATTACGTTACAGACTAGAGGCCTCGACATAGCGCGCCAGACGGGCGGTTCGGACCAACATCCGAGCCGCCCGTTTTTCATGCGAATGGGACTGGATCGCCGGGTCTCTCGGCAAACAAAAAAACCGGTTGGAACGGGAATTCCAACCGGTTATACATTCAAGCAAATAGTGAATCGACTACGACCGTGCGCCCTCGAGGAAGAAGCGGCGGCTGAAGTAGTTGTACCAGGTGACGAGGAATGTGGCGATGGCCTTCATGGCCTGGTAGCCGATGCTCAAAAACGTGACGCCCACAAACATGTACAGGTCGTTGAGGCCCAGGCCGATCACCGACAGGATGGTGAAGATCGTGAACTCGCGCTTGCGGCTCATGCCTTCGCGGTGGTCGAACACGTACTTCATGCTGAGCCAGTAGTTGACCACGACGGACGTGATAAACGAAACCGTGGTGCTCATCAAAAAGTCGAGGTGGAACAGCTCGACGAGCGCAATGAGCATGCCCCAGTCGATGCCAAAGGAGATAAGACCCACGACGGCAAACTTGAGGAACTGCTTGGTATGAGGTTGTGCCAGCGCCTTGCGCACGTAATCACATCCAATGCGTTGATGAATCGAGCAGAGGATACTTTAGAGCTTTTACAAGGGAAACGTAAGGTCTTTGCCAAGAACTATATGAACTCGCCAAATTTTCAAGAGCTAATCCGCAAACGTTGAAAATTTGCCCGTAAACGAGCGACACCCACGGACGATACTGCGCTGAGTGCGCGTCGTCCGTGGGCGCCGTAATGCTACAGGGGTTTCGAGCTATTTTGTCTCGTCGCCCTCCAGGAAGATTTTTCGGGTCACAAAGTTGTAGACCATGACAAGCGCGGTGGCACAGATCTTGGCGATATTGGCCTCGAGTCCCAGGCCGGCGTTGAGCGCCAGCACGATGCCATCGTTGAGCACCAAACCGATCACGGACAGCACGACAAAGATGATGAACTCGCGGCGGCGGCTCATGCCTTCCTTGTGCGCAAACACGTATTTCATGCTTGCGAGGTAGTTAAAGATGAGTGAGATGATAAAGCCGCTGGTGTTGGCGATTAGGATGTTGAGGCCCAGACCGTAGTGGAGCAGATTCATAATGCCAAAGTCGATAACCGTGGCAATGACACCGACGACGCCAAATTTCATAATCTGCGCAAGGAGCTTTTGCATGGTACCTGCCTTAAGCTGGCGCCGAAGCGCCGCGGGGATGACAAACTTAGCAAGTTTAGCCAATCCCCGCGGGTGGTGCTAGGCGCGCTCCTCGATAGCACCGTTTCTATATGCATCGAGCAGCTGGCGCAGGTCCTGGATCTGGCTGCGAATCTTGGCGCCAGTATCGGTGTCGCTCACCATGCGGCGACGGTCTGCTTGGTCAAAACGGTTGGTCTCGCTCTCGATGTCCACGTTGCGCGTGAGTGCCTCGGCAACCGTCGTAAAGGCCCGGTGCGACTTGAGGCGGCAGCCGCGCGAGCTCGAGATGAGCGTATAGCCGGCGATACCCGTCTTGGGATGGTAAGCGCGGCAGAAGCCGCCATCGATGACCAGTAGCTTGCCCTCGGCGCGGATGGGCTGCTCACCCTTGGTGGTTTTAACGGGCGTGTGGCCGTTGATGATGTGGCCGGTCGGCGAGCATGCCATGGCCGCGACGCCAAACTCGCGCATGATGTCATCGCAGACCGAGGGCGACTTGGTAAGCGTAAAGTACGGGTCCATCGGCTCGACCCAGGTGCTCTTATCGGCGATATAGGCGCGCTCAAAGGTACGCACCAGGCGTCCGCTGGCGGGTGAGTTAAAGCCAATCCACAGGTACCACATCCAGTCGAGGGCGTCGCGGTCGCCCACGCGCCAGGCGCGGCGGGCGATGTGGTCGCAAAAATCGAGATAATCGCGCCCGGCGTGCCAGGTGCCCAGACAGTTCATGCTGCTAAAGGTGCCGTCTTCGTTGAGCGGAACGCAGCCGTGGAAGAGCAGGTTGCCGTTGGCGACCTTGTACATCGAGCCGTGGGAATAGAGGAAATCGATATGGCGATGCAGGTGATCGGCGGTGACAAACTCGGACACGAGCTTGTCGATGATGTGCTGCTCCTGGGGCGTGAGCGTATAGGGGTCTGCCGGGTCGACGGTAGGGAAGTCGTTGGTCGTGAGCGGCCACACGCTGCCGTCGGCGAGCGTGACCGTGCCGGTGTCGTGGTCAATCTTGTCGAGCAGCAGGCGGTCGGTCATGTCGAACTCGGGGTGACGCTGGATAATCTGGCCCTCAAGCTTAAAGAGCAGCACGTTGATGGCCTTGATCAGCGGGGTGATGGACTCACCGGCGGTATAGGTGGCGTCTGCGAAGGCGACAAGCTCACGCAGCGAGATGCCGTAGTCGTTCTCGAGGATCTCGTAATTGTCGTAACGCAGGTTGTTGCGCAGCACCGTGGCGATGCATGCAGGCTCACCGGCCGCAGCGCCCATCCACAGCAGGTCGTGGTTGCCCCACTGGATGTCGAGCGAATGATAGGTGAGCAGGCGGTCCATAATCTTGGCAGCGCCGCCGCCACGGTCGAAGATATCGCCCACCAGGTGCAGGTGGTCGACGGCCAGGCGCTTGATGAGCGAAGCGAGCGACTCGATAAAGTCGTCGGCGCTGGCGGTCTCCAGGATGGACTCCACGATGCGCTCGTGATAGCGCACGCGATAGTTGTTCTCGTCCGGGTGCGTGTGCAACAACTCGTCGATGATATAGGCGTAGTCGCGCGGGATGGCCTTACGCACCTTGGAGCGCGTGTAGCGGCTTGAAAGCGAGCGAGCGACCATGATGAGCTGGTCAAGCATCGTCTTGTACCAAGTTGGCGAGTCCTCGCGCTGTCTGCGGACCAGCTCAATCTTCTCGCGCGGGTAGTAAATGAGCGTGCACAGCTCGCCCTTTTCGTCAAAGGAGAGCGTGTCGCCAAAAATCTCGTCGACATGCTCGCGCACGACGCCCGAGCAGTTGTTGAGGATGTGCATAAAGGCTTCGTACTCGCCGTGCACGTCGCTCATAAAATGCTCGGTGCCCTTGGGTAGGTTGAGGATGGCCGAGAGGTTGATAATCTCGGTAAATGCGGATTGTTCGGTGGGGAACTGTCTCGACAGCAGGCGCAGATACTTGAAGTCTTGCGGGTTGCGACCGAATGCGACCATGAAACACCTTCCGATGGGGCTGGTAAAACTGATAAACGGCGTCAAACGTTTATCAGTATGCGCCGCTTTTGTTTCGATTTTGCGCCAGCGGCTGAATTGTCGGCTGAACGGTTTGGTAAATCGATTTAGTTGAGGTAGATATGGCGGTTGAGTGGAGACGACAGAGGGTGTTTTCTCAGATATTTATGCGTGGGGTCGGTGGAGACGATGGTGGTAAAGATGTTCGCTATTTTTGGTTCGATTTGGTAAATAGTGGACATATGTACCGTATGTAGGCTCACTGTGCGATAATTTGCGCAGCAATACGTAAGGAGCCTCATATGAGTGATTTTGTCCTGACCTGTGAATCTGCCGCCGACCGAACTCGGGAGTTCTTTGACTCGCGCAATATTCCTGTCGCGTATTTTCATTACGAGATCGACGATGTTGTCTATACGGACGATCTGTATCAGTCGATTACGCCGGACAAGTTTTTTGCCCAGATTGCCGCGGGCGCCATGCCCAAGACGTCTCAGGTGAGCGTGGGTGAGTACGAGGAGTTTTGGGAGCCGTTTGTTGCCGAGGGTAAAGACGTGCTGCACCTGACGTTGTCGTCGGGTATTTCGGGCACGTATGGATCGGCCTGCGTCGCGGCGCAGATGCTTGCGGATCGCTATCCCGAGGGCGGCAAGGTGCGCGTCATCGATTCGCTGGCGGCGTCTTCGGGCTTTGGCCTGTTGCTGGAATATGCCGCCGACGTGCGCGATAGCGGGGCTTCACTCGACGAGACGGCTGCCTGGATCGAGGAGCACAAACTCAACCTGCACCACTGGTTCTTCTCGACCGATCTGTCGAGCTACCTACGAGGCGGTCGCATTTCGGCTGCGAGCGCGATCATCGGCACGGCGCTTAAGATTTGCCCGCTTATGACGGTCGATTGCGACGGCAAGCTGTCGCCACGTGAGAAGATTCGCACTAAGAAGCGCGCGATTTCCGAGATGGCTAAGACCATGATGGCACACGTGCAGGACGGTGCGGATTATTCGGGTAAGTGCATCATGTCGCACTCGGCGTGCCGCGAGGATGCCGAGGCAGTTGCGGCGCTGATTGAGGAACAGGTTCCGCAGCTTAAAGGCAAGATTGAGATCAATGACATCGGTACTCTGATTGGCTCGCATACCGGACCTGGTACGGTGGCGCTCTTCTTTATGGGCGACAAGCGCGTGGATTAATTTGCCCCATCACGTCGCTGCATGTTTGTTCAAGCGAAAACGGCCCGCCTCACGTTTGTGGGGCGGGCCTTGCTGTTGCGGCTAGCGTTTCTTTCCGCGGAAGAAGAAGCCGTGCAGTGATGGCTTGAGGCCGCGATTGGCGCGATGCTCCTCGACGCGCTCGTGGATCGAAGCGACGCGCTCGATGACTTCGTCGGGAATCGGCACGTCGGGATTCATGTTCTCGACTTGGCTGACCTCGGCGGCGGCGACCTGGTCGATAATGGGCACATCGTCGCGCGAGATGACAGGTGTGGCGTCTTCCTTCATCTTGCGATAACGCTGCATCATGTCGGTCTGTAGCTGCTGGGCCGAAGGCGGCGTCCAGATGATGGCGTTGGCTCCGGCGGCGATGGTTTCACGGATGCTCTCGGGCGTCTTGCCGCCCGGTGCGATGAGCGGCAGGTTGGGATAGTGCTCGCGCAGCTCGCGTAGGACCTGGGGCGTGTTCTTGCCGGCGGCGATGTTGAGAATCTTGGCTCCGGCGCGCACCTTGGCGTGAGCATCGTCGTCGCAGCGAACGACCGTGGCGATGACGGGGATGTCGGCGATGTTGGTGATGTGCTCGACCATCTCGGCAGTGGCGGGGGAGTTGACCACGCAGCCCGCCGCGCCCTGCATCTCGGAGACGGCTGCCATCTGCACGGAGCGCTTACCGGTCGTAGTTCCGCCGCCCACGCCTACAAAGACCGGGCACTCGGCGACGGTCAGCAGCGCTTGCGTAATGGCGGGCTGCGGCGTGAAAGGGTAGACCGCAAAAACGGCATCGGCGTTGGAGTTGCGGATAACCGCGACATCGGTGGTGTAAATGAGCGACTTGATGCGGCGGCCGAAGAGCGTGAAGCCGCTGGCCTCCTCGATCTCGTCGGGCATGCGAAGAGCAGCCTTGCGCAGACGTCCGTCGATGGGCAGGGGCTCCATGGAGAGCAGTCCGTTGGGGGTCACGGCTACCTGGGGCTCGGTGAACTCGTCTGCGAGCTCGACCTCGGAGAAATCGACCGAGGCGACGATGTCCTCGTGAACCTCGGCGGGTACATCGATGGGAGCTTGGTCGTTTGCCGCGGCAGGCGTGTCGAAGGAGCTGGTGCCGACAAAGGCGTCGACGCGTTCGTTTAGGTCGTTGAGGGTATCCATGGAGGCTCGATTCTATGCGATGGTGGCCGGCGCGATGCAGCCGGAATTGCGAATGCTAAATCGTTTGACGAGTTGATTTTTCCCCGCCGCACCATCCGTTAGACCGAAGGGCGGGAGAACGTGAAGGAGCTGTGGTGGCGAGGATCGAGGTGCTATCTTGAAAGTCCCGTTTAAAAGAGAGGTGACGCGGTATGGAATTGACAGCAATGTTTGGCTCGATTGGCCTGTGCGTGGGCGCAATCGTTGCCGCCGCGGTCATCTACTTTGTGGTCACGGCCATTAAGGGCAAAAGGGCCGAACGCAAGGAGCGCGCGATGCTTAAACAGCATCGCGACCAGCAGGGCAAACGCGCACAGAGATAGCTTGTTGAGTTTTTGATCCGTGCGCTAGCTGCGTTTTCGGATCAGGGCAATGTAGAAGCCCTCAAAATCGCGGCTAGGCGGAATGGTCAGCGTGCCGGGCATACCGTTGGCGATGGCCGAGACATGGCCGGCGGCGATGGCCTCGGTGAGGGCGTTGCACTCGATATGCGGCTCCTCGCCGGCATCCTGGGCGCGACGCGCTTCACTTTCGCTCGGTGTGCCGTCGAGGGGGATAAGCTCGCAATCCATGTGCTTGTCGAGGGCCTCTTGCAGGGCGTCCTCGTTTTCCTGCGGCATGATCGAACAGGTGGAATAGACGAGCGTGCCGCCCGGTTTGAGGGCTCCCATGGCGCGGTCCAGAAGCGCGCGCTGCGAGCGGGCGCACTTGACGAGCAGCTGCTCGGTGAGGCCGCGCAGGCTTTTCTCGTTGCCACTGATGACGGTGCCCGTGCCGGTGCAGGGAGCGTCGAGCAGGATGCGGTCAAAGCGGAAGAACTCGTCGAGCTCGCGTGCGTCGATGCGCATGACGGGCACGTTTTTGGCACCTTGGCGGTGGAGGTTGGACTCAAGCTTTTCGGCGCGGGGAATGCTCATCTCGCAGGCCGTGAGGTGTGCCTGGCCCTGGGTGAGGGCGGCGATCTGCGTCGTCTTGCCGCCAGGGGCTGCGCACATGTCCAGGATGTCCTCGCCTGCCTGGGCGCCCAACACCAAAGGCGGCATCATGGACGACAGGCTCTGTAGGTAGATCTTGCCGTCGCGGTAGATGTCGAGGTCCCATAGGTCGGAAACCTGGGCCTCGGGCAGGATAAAGGCGTCCGGATACCAAGCGACGGGGTTGTGGGCGATGCCGGCGGCACCGAGCGCCGCAGCGATGTCCTCGGCGGTCGCCTTGAGCGTGTTGGCGCGCAGCGTGACCGGGCGTGTGGCCGCGGCGCCGAAGCCCTCGATCATGAGCTCGGCATCGGCGGGCGCATAGGCGCCGGCGACCGTGTCGACCATAAAGCGCGGCAGGTCGGCGGCGCAGGGAAGGGCGGCAAGCTGGTCGGAAAGCTCGGTAGCGGCAAACTGCCTGAGCTTGAGCTCGGGCTTAACCTGCTTTTTCTGCTTACGACGACGCTGCTTGGACATCCGTCTTTCCTTCCACCTAAATGATTATTCTGGGACGGGGATTAAATAATCATTCCATGACTCCCGTCACAAAAAGACTGTACTGTGGCGCCCGGGAATGATTTTTTAATCCCCGTCCCAGAATAATCATTCCCGGGCGCGTTGCTACTAGCGTGCTTTAGTACTGGCTCTCGTGCTTGCTGAAGAAGTCGAAGCGCGGGGGCAGCGGCTTCACGCGGTGGTCGCCGGGCTTCTCGCCCAGGCTCTCTACGAACTCGTCCGTGGAGGCAAAGATGTTATCCCAGCTAAAGAAGGCGACCGGATCGACGTCGAAGTACTCGCAGATGAGTTCGCAGCCGGCCGGGACGATACCGTGCATCAGGACGGTCGCCACGCGCAGCTCGGTAAAGGCATCAACCAGGGCCTGCGTCATCGCTGCGTTTGCTTCGTCGCCCTCGAGCTTGTTGGCGGCCTTGGAGGCGTCGCTCCAGCGCTTGTTGGCGGCGCGCAGGTAGTCGTCGCACACGGCAAGCGCGCGGTGCGTCTCGAACTTGTACATGGCCTGCTCAAAGGCAAGAGCTGCCTGCTCGGCAGCCTCGACCACGGCGGCAGAGGCGGCACCGGCGGGGATGCAGCCGTTGCGATAGGGGCTCTCGTCGCCTTCCTTGACGGCGACGCCGTAGAAGCAGCTGCGGGCCAGACGGTTGAATACGCCGGTCAAAAGGGCGCTCTCCTTAAGGGCCGGATCGATAACGCGCTTGTCGTCGCAGGCGCGCACCTCGTTGCCGTCCTTGTCCTTGCCGGTCACACGCGTGTCGTATGCCTTGGGGCTAAAGCTCACCGGCTTTTCGGACAGGCCGAGCGACAGCCAGTGCGCGCGCATCTGCTCGCAGGTGTAGTGGTTGAGTAGGTCGTCTGCCGGCGGGGGAGGCGTCTGCGAGGACGAGCTGGCCTTTTTGCCCATGTAGAGCAGGTGGTAGCAGGCGCTGACGGTGCTCTGCGTGAGGTCCCAGCCCAGGGCCTCCCACATGGCGGTCTGCGCGATGCAGTAGAAGTAGATGTTGTCCTGACCGATAAACTGGTAGATCTGTGCGTCGTCCGAGCACCACCAGTCGCGCCAGTCGAGCGAGCTGTGCTGGTAGGTGGGCGCGGGCACCTGTGTGGAGTCGGCAGCGGGCTCGCCCATGAGGGCGGCATCCTGGGCGGCGACGCCCTCGGTCACGCCGGCGGCCTTGGCATCGCGCGCGAGCACGGTACGCGTATAGCTGATGGGCGCCCACAGGCTCTCTGGCCAGCACCAGCAGGTGACGTCGGAAACGCCGTCGACCTGGGGCACCGGAACGCCCCAGTCGATGTTGCCGGTGATGCGGAAAGGCACGAGCGCTTTGCCGCTGCGGAAGCGCACGCCGCCGTTGGCGAGCACCGCATGGGCGTCGTCGCGCTCCTTCCAGCTGGGGAAGGTGACGGTAAAGCTGCTCTTGTTTCCCTCGGGCTCCAGCACGGTGTGCTCGGGCAGCTGGTCCTCGACGGCATCGAAGGCCTCGCGGAACTTGTTTTGGATATAGAGCTGGGCCGGCAGCAGCCACTCCTCCATGGTCTTGGAGACCACGGAACGAACCTGCGGGTTCTGGGCGAGCTTGGCGGTGTAGGTCTTCATAAAGTCGAGGTAGGCCGGCAGGTCGAAGTAGAGGTTGTCGACCGGGCGCAGCTCGGGCACCTCGCCGGTGAGCTGGCTCTTGGGTGCGATGAGCTCCTCGGGCTCAAACTGGTGACCCAGGTCGCACTCGTCGGCATAGGCCTTCTCGGACTTGCAGCCCTGGATGGGGCAGCGGCCGATCACTTGGCGGCCGTTGAGGAACGTGTCGGCCTTGGCGTCGTAGAACTGCAGCGTGGAGCGCTTGGAGATGGTGCCCTGCTCATGCAGGCGCTCGATAATCTCGGCGGTCACTTCGTTGTGAATCTGCGCAGCCGGCTCAAGGCCCGAGCCGCCGTAGATATCGCAGCTGATGTTGTAGTTGTTGAGGGTCGCTGCTTGGCGGGAGTGATTGGACTCGACGTACTCGTTAATGGACTTGTCGTAGCCCTCGTTCTCCTTGAGCTTGCGGTAGCTCTCCATGATGGGCGAGCCGTAGCAGTCGGTGCCCGAGGTGAAGATGACGTTCTCGCGGCCCAGACGGTCGCGCAGGAAGCGGGCGAAGAAGTCGGCCGGGACAAAGACGCCGCCGACGTGGCCAAAGTGAAGGCCCTTGTTGCCGTAGGGCTCGCCGGCGGTAACGATGGCGCGGCGAGGCCAGCTGGGACGGTCGTTCATGGAGTATTTTGATGCCATGGGACTCCTTCGCATATGGTGAGAGCGCGGCCGGGCGCAAGGCTTGGCGACGCGGTGGTCAATTCGTGCATATCGTTCGACATTATCGCACATGCGGACGGGTACGTGGCAGGGGCGCTATCCTAAGATGCTATGAATGAGATTTCCAACATACATGCGTTTGAGGACGAGGATTTTCTGCACGCTTGCTTCGTGTGGGGGATGGTCGTAGTCGGCGTGTTTGCCGTGTGCTTGGTGCCGGTGTTTATGCTGCTGGGTGGGCCTGCGGACTTGGATGCGGCTGACGCGGGCGGCTGGATGGCTGTCGTGGGCTGGATAGTCGGCTTGGCTGCGATCTCAATGGCGTCGTTCGCCGTGCACGAGCTGGTGCACGGTGTGTTTTTTAAGCTGCTGGCGCCTGCGGGCGCGAAGGTGACCTTTGGGGCGAATCGCGAGACGGCGATGATCTATGCCTGCGCCGAGGGCGTTGTGTATTCGCGCCGGCGGTACATGGCGGTTTGCCTGGCGCCGACGGTTGTTGTGACGGCGGCGTTTGCCCTGGGATTTGCGTTCTCGGGCTATCCGCTGCTGTGCTACCTGGCGGCCGGCTTGCATTTGTCGGGTTGTGTGGGCGATTGGTATTACGTGCGGACCATTTTGCGCGACCGCCGCATTGTCGCCTGCGAGGATACGTCCTTTGGCGTGCGCTTTTTTGGGTGAGGAGATGTCGATGAAGTCGTTGTTGCTGCATGCGTGCTGTGCACCATGCTCGCTTGAGCCGGTTCGCCTGCTGCGCGAGGAGGGGTTTGAGCCCACGATTTGCTGGACCAACCCCAATATTCAACCGCGCGATGAATGGCAGCGCCGCTTGGACGAGCTGCGCCGGTGGTGTGCCGATGGCGACATCGAGCTCATCGAGGCAGGGGAGGACCGCGATCGCTGGGAGACCGGCGTGGCGCCGCTGGGTGCCGACCGAGCCCGTCGCTGTCGCGCGTGCTATGCCCTGCGTCTGGCCGAGGCGTGCCGCGTGGCCCAGGAGCGCGGGTTTGAGTTTGTGGGCACGACGCTCGCCGTCTCGCCGTACCAGTTGTTCGAAACCTGCAATGATGTGTTGGAGCGTCTGGCTGCCGCCCGCGGTCTCACCCCGGTGATTCGCGATTTTCGCCCGTATTACCCCGAGGCGACACGCCGTTCGCGCGAGCTTGGCATGTATCGGCAGAACTACTGTGGTTGCCGCTTCTCGGCTGTCGAGGCGGCCATGGACCGCGCCCGTATCCGCGACGAGCGCAAAGCCGCCAAAAAGTAGTTCATTTGGGCTGGGGCCTTGAGCTGTCTGTGCGGTACGGTCGTTTTTGGGAAAGTCGATTTAATTAAGCGTGTGATCGTGGCTCGCTTGATACCAAACGACGACTCCTATGATTCTAATCCTCCGTTTGTTAAACATCAGATCCGGACTTGCTGTTGCATATGAATGGGACGACAGCACAATCATGTCGTTTCCTTCTGCAAATCGCCTAATTACCGGTGTTTTACCGTCTGCGAGCGCCAATACAGCACAGCCGTTCCAAGGCTTTGCGGTGGTATCGACAAGTAGTAAGCTGCCGGGAGGGTAAATGCGGGACATTTCGTCACCTTTGATTTTAACGAAAACGCTATGTGGGTGACGCTTGGCTACGTCTACGGGCGCGCAAGCATTTTGTTGGCTGTGCGTGATGCGGCGCTTTTGCGATTCGATATCGATGACGGGAAATGCGCCCTCCATTTCGTGGATAGCAGGGTCTTCGTCGGTGACGATTCTTTTATTTGCGAGCTTTACGGCCAAACCGTTTTCCTCGCCAACAAGTTCATCGCGGGTGCAACCGAAGAGCGCTTGTAACTTTTCAATATGGCGCTCACGGGGGGCATACCGACTTTTTTCCCAACGACAAACGGTCTCTTTAGATACCCCCAACATCTCTGCAAGTTGCGCCTGACCAAGATGCTCCATGGTGCGGAGTTTACGAATATTTGCCCCGAAGCCCATGGCTATAGATCCTCTCGCCACAGGGGGAGGCATAGACAGTTTGTGCCACCATAGCCTTTGGTGAGCTCGTCAATGGATAACGGGAATAATTCCATTCCTGCTTTCTCAAGCGCTTCGTTGGTCCAAACGTTTTCTTCATATACGCATAGTTTTCCTGGCGAGAGCGCAAGGATAGACGTTGCGTTGTTCCGGCGCTCTCTTTCGTAGGCGGTTTGATTCCCGCCTCCGCAGTCAATTACTTTTATTGGTTCGCAACAGGCTGCAGAGAGTATTTCCGGAATCGTGCGATCGATAGGAGTGATCGTAAGGCCCTTTCCGGATCGTTTTAGTTGAATGCTGTATGCATCAACGGCATTGCATATCTCACGATCGATGAGGAACGCGTCGTGATCAATTCTACTTATGAACGTATCGAGGTGGATACGCAGCCCGTCAGAGGGGACTCGAATCGCAATTAGCTCGGTGGTCTGGAATTTATTTGAGGTCAGGAGCTCTTTTGCAAGTGACTCGACGGCGGCGGGTTCAGTTCGGTCAGAGATTCCAACTAAAATTGTCTTAGCACTGATAACAAGAATGTCTCCGCCTTCGATATGGTAACTACTCCTGTTCAAATCACATACTGGGGTTTCTCCCATGATCTTGTGGTGGGTGAATATCTGCCGGTATAAGGCGACCTCACGATCACGCTCAGGCCAATACATATGATTTAGGATGATGCCGTCTCCGACTACCACAGCAGGATCACGAGTGAAAAAAAGCGTGTTGAGGGGATTGACCAAGAGCGAGGCGGGGTCAAATTGCTCGTGCACGAGCGCTCGTAGTGTTTCCGACTGGTTTGAACATAGCTCAGTGTCTCCAAAGCGAATGCCGTTAAGTACTATATTCACCAATTCCTGGGTGTTCTTAGCGTTCTCAAACAGCTGGGTTATTGTCTCGAGGAACTCTCTGCCTGTTGCTCCGCTGCAACGGAGGTAGTCATCAATAAAATATTTAAGTGATTGGGGCTCAGTTTCAAGTGAGTCTTCGAGAAGGTCCCTAATTTCAATGGTTTCTACGCCATGCTTCTTAAGCAATTGAACCATGGAATCGTGCTCATATATTGCTTTGTCGAGGTCAAAACGACCGCTCCATTTTCGCAGGGAGAAAACTTGGCTGAAGTCGGCATCAGGGTAGTTTTGTGTTTCAGCTCCAGGTCGATGGACAAGTACGGCTTTTAAATGACCGATTTCATTTGTTATGTGTACGCCTTGCATGTCTGTCTCCTGTCCTGCTGGTTTTTATATAAGGCTAAGGCAGGTTCCTTGTTGTGTTGCGGAAAAGTTAAAAGACGTATGTAATTGATAAATAACATCAATTTTAAAAATCAGATTGATTAATAACGTCACTTTAGCTGCCGTTCATAGGTGAAAAGCGACACGATGGCGATGGTTGGCCGACCAACGCTGAGCAACCTCATACATTTATGGTGCCAGCTGGATAGATGGGAAAAGGAATGAAGGAGGAGAAATGGCAACGGAAAGTTCGAAAGGCATCAAGCAGTTCAAGGTCCCGCACGTATATGCGATCATCTTTGCACTTATGGTCATCTTCGCTGTTCTCACGTGGATTGTTCCCTCTGGGTCCTATCAGCGTCAGGAGGTGAACGGTCGTGAAGTCACTGTCGCAGGTACGTATGAGCAGAGTGAAAAGACATATATTGACGAGGAAACCGGGGATGAAGTAGATCTCAGACAAGGCGTCTTCGATGTTCTTCAGGCTCCAACGCGCGGTATACAAGAGGCAATTGAGGTCGTTGCATTCATCTTGATTGTGGGCGGTTCGTTTCAGGTTATTACTAAAACGGGCGCTATCACGAGCGGAATGGGTCGTGTCGTTCGCCGCTTTAAGAACAAAGACATTCTAATTATTCCTATTGCGATGGTTCTCTTTGCATTGGGCGGAACGAGCTTTGGCATGGCGGAAGAAACTCTTCCGTTCTTTGCGATCTTCATGCCAATTATGATGGCTATGGGCTTCGACTCGATGACGGCGTTCATGGTCGTGTTCGTTGGAGCGCGCACGGGTTACATCGCCTCAACGATTAATCCGTTTAATGTTCTCATTGCGCAAGGTATTCTTGGTATTCAGGGCAACCCCCAGCTGTGGCTGCGTATGATTGCCTGGGTTGTTTTGACCGCCGTTGCAATTACTTGGGTTGTCCTCCATGCACGAAGGGTAAAGAAGAACCCTGAGTCATCGATCACATTTGAGGATGATATCGCCAAGAAAGTCGAGTTCGCTGCCGATGAATCTGCCCTTGACGCGGAATTTACGGGTCGTCAAAAAGGCGTGCTTGCGGTATTTATCGCTGGTATGTGCCTTATCATCTGGGGACTTGTGACCCAGGGCTGGTATATGAACGAGATTTCTGCGGTCTTTTTGGCCATGGGCCTGTTGGCTGGTGTTATTGCGGGCTTTAGTCAGGACGTCATCGCTCAGGAATTTGTTGCGGGTATCGCTGACTTTGCTTTCTCGGCAATTGTCGTTGGACTTGCGCGTGGCATCCTTGTCATTGCCTCTGACGGCATGATCATTGATACCATCCTCAATGCGCTCGCTACTGGTCTGGGCGGCATCCCGGCGGTTCTCTTTACTACGCTTCTTTATGCGGTTGAGAACCTCCTGGCGATTCTGGTTCCCAGCTCATCTGGCCTTGCAGCACTGACCGCTCCCATTTTTGGACCTTTGACCGAACTCATGGGCCTTAATCCCGAGGCTGCCGTGTGGGCTCTCTCCATGGGTAGCGCGACGATGTCTTTGATCTGTCCTACTAGCGCCATTCTTGTAGCGGGTTTGGGCGTGTGTAAGATCAAGCTTGGCCAGTGGTGGAAGACCGTTTGGAAATTCTTCTTGGTCGTGTCGCTCATCAATATCGTATTCGTAGCAATCTCGGGACTTATTGCCCTGTAGGTTTCATGGCTGAAATGGAGTAACAGGAATGTCTAAAGGACTGAATGTACACAGCGAGATTGGTAAGCTCAAGAAAGTTGTGCTTCACCGCCCCGGTCGTGACCTTGTGAACGTAAAGGCGGAAGAGTTCGAGGATGTCTGGATTCACGACTGTTTCTATCTTGATGTGGCTCAAAAGGAGCATGATGCCTTTGCGGATCTTCTGAGGAGCGAAGGTGTTGAGGTTCTCTATATGGAGAAACTCGTTGCTGAGGCGCTGGATGCATGCCCCTCGGCTCGCGCTGAGTTTACCGATACATTTATGGCTGAGAGCGGGATTGTCAATCCTCTGCTTGAGCAGGCTGTTCGTGAAAAGCTCGACGCTATTTCAGATTCGTATCAGTTTGTACTTGAGGCTATGGGGGGGTATCGTTATCGTGACCTTGAGCTGCCTCGCGTCTCGACTACGCTTAGTATGATGGATAATGAGGATGCGAAGCCCGATGATTTGGTGTTGAAGCCTCTTCCGAGCTCGTATTTCTCTCGCGATCCTCTTGCTTCCGTGGGCAAAGGCGTTCTGCTTCACCATATGTATTGGAAACAGCGAGATCGTGAAGTGCCCTTCTATGAAGCGATTTTCAAATACCATCCCGATTATGTAGGGACTCCGATTTGGTACGACCATAAGAATCCCTGGCATATCGAGGGCGGTGATGTGCTTAACATTAACGCTCATACCTTGGCTATTGGAATTAGCCAGCGAACTGAGGCGGCTGCGATTGAGGAGCTTGCAAAGAATTTGTTCTGGGGATCTGGGAATTCTGAGATCGATACCGTTTACGCTATTAAAATCCCCAACGGCTATGCTTACATGCATCTTGACACCGTTTGCACCATGGTGGATTTCGATAAGTTCACAGTTTATCCCGGTATTTTTGAGACCCTTCGTGTTTATCGTCTGACTCGTGGTGACTCTGAGGGAATGGTCGCTGTTCAAGAGATTGATGACACGCTTGAACATATTCTTGAAATGGCTACTGGCGTGGAGAAGGTGCAGCTTATTGAGTGCGGTGCCGGCGATATGGTTGAGGCATCTCGCGAGCAGTGGAACGACGGGTCGAACACTCTTGCCGTTGCTCCTGGTAAAGTCTGTGTTTACGAGCGCAATGTTGTCACAAATGATGAGCTCTACAAGAACGGTTTGGAACTTTTGGTCGTTCCCTCCGAGGAGCTGTCCCGCGGTCGTGGCGGCCCGCGCTGCATGAGCATGCCCTTCTGGCGCGAAGATATTTAGTTGCAAATCCACTGTGATAGGAGATGGCGAATATGGGTGTTAACATCGCTGGGCGCAGTTTTCTGAAGCTGCTTGATTACACGACGGAAGAGATTGAGTATCTGCTTGAGCTTTCTGCTAACTTCAAAAGCATGAAGCGTGCCGGTGTTCCGCATAAATACCTTGAAGGTAAGAATATTGTTTTGCTATTTGAGAAGACTTCCACGCGTACTCGTTGCGCCTTCGAAGTTGGTGCACTTGACCTTGGCATGGGTGTAACTTATTTGGATCCGGGCTCGTCCCAGATGGGCAAAAAGGAGTCGATTGAGGACACGGCTCGCGTCCTTGGCCGCATGTATGACGGAATTGAATACCGCGGCTTTGAGCAGACGAAGGTTGAGGAGCTTGCTGCAAAAGCTGGGGTTCCCGTTTGGAATGGGCTGACTACTGAATTTCACCCGACTCAAGTGCTTGCCGATATTCTGACCATGCGTGAAGAGTTTGGAGAGATTAAGGGCAGGAAACTTACATTTTTTGGTAAGGCGGCCGGAAACGTCGCCGATTCGCTCATGGTCATTTGCGCTAAGCTCGGCATTAACTACTGTTCTTGCGGCCCAATCGGGGGAAATTCGGAGGGGGCTACATCCTATGACCCTGAACTCCTTGCAGAATGTAGTCGTATTGCGGCCGAGCATGGATCGACGATTACCATTACAGAGGATATTGAGGAAGGCGCTCGTGATGCCGATGTAATTTACACGGATGTTTGGGTTGGCATGGGTCAGCCCGCAGAGCTGTGGGAAAGCCGCATTAAGCTAATGTCGCCGTATCGTGTGACCGCTGAGGTGATGTCTATGGCAAAGCCCGAGGCGATTTTCCTCCACTGCCTTCCGAGCTTCCACGATACTAATACTACTGTTGGTGCCGAAATTGCTGAGAAGTTTGGAGTCACCGAAATGGAAGTCACGGACGAGGTTTTTGAGTCCGATAAATCTCGTGTTTTCCAAGAAGCGGAGAATCGCATGCATACGATTAAGGCGGTGATGTACGCAACGCTTAAGTAGCGGGGCGTTGAGAAAACAGTCGCAAATCTGTTTGCCATACTATATTTCTCTCAACAAGCTGATAGGATACAGGGGAGAATGATGCGCGCGTCAGTCGATTTTTTCGACTGACGCGCTTTGTGAAAGAGGCAAAGATGCGTACCGATGATTTTGACTACAACCTTCCTGAGGAACTGATCGCCCAAGCTCCTGCCGAGCCGCGCGACTCCTGCCGCCTACTGGTGGTGGATCGCAAGGGCTCCCAGGCGGGAATGCCGCTGAAGCACGGCGGTACCGTTGAGCACCGCATCTTCCGCGACATCATCGACTATATCGA
>DAWDYI010000001.1:30893-105995 GCA_052344885.1 Collinsella aerofaciens | reverse complement strand
CAACGCGTTGCGCTGAGTCCTGAGGCTGTTGCAATGAAAATGAGAATCAAGGAATTGAGAATTCGCTACAAAACTATCGGTATTTTTGCTTAGATGTTCAAACAATTGCTACAATATGGATTACTAAGCGTGCGCAATTACAGATTGCGCAGATACGTTTGATAGTGAAAGAGCAAGATCGCGGTCTCTTGGGGAGGAGACATCGATGAAAGCGAATTCAGACAAATCTAAGCAGAGTAAAAAAGCGACGCGCCGTGTACTGGCAGGCGTTTTGTGCGGAGCCTCCGTTTTGAGCCTGGTACTGTCGCTCGTTATGCCCCCGATCTCGCAGGCCATCGCCAACGATGCCCAGACAGTTTCTACCGCGGAAACTGTAATGGGGGGGGGTTCCTCAAGTGAGTCCGCTGCTGTAGGTAACACCAGCGAGGATGCCGAAAACCAGAATAGCGCCGCCACCTCTGCGAACGCGGCTACTACTGTGAACAAGGGCATCTACAAGCCCACGTCTATCGGTATCGGTACGAATATCGATATCTCCACCCCCGATCCCGGCGTGGCCACCTACGTCGGCCGCGACATGTACATCGGTGGTAAGCCGAACGAAACTAGCACTCTTGATGCGAATAACGCCCCCACCGGCTCATATGCCGCTGAGGCGGAGGGCCTTACCGTGGTCCACGGCAAACTGGCCATGAATCCTATCAAGGAGAGTTGGGGCGGCCAGGGCTTCCGTTTCGGCACCGTTGGTTTTGGATCGCAGTTTCGTCCCAGGGAGGGAAGCACGGTGCTTGCGGTCGCCGGCATAAACAGCTTGATTGAGAACATGAATACCGGTCAGGGAACGACCTCAGATGCTGCGACGGTTGGTGCTTGGACCAAGGGTGCTTGGGTCGGCAAGGCGACAAAGACTGACTCCCACCCTGGCTATGACTATACCGCGCAGATCGCCGGTCCCATTACCTATTCCTATTGGGATTCGAATGCTAACAACGGGCGCCAGTCTGTCGTGAAAAAGCAAGGTAATTGGTTCGAGGGCTCGGATGCTCTGAAGAGCGACCTGTTCAATCAAAATGTTGATTTGACTAATGTTAACGGTAACGATTATTCGAGCTACAACGGTGCAGATGGATACCTCTCGAAGCTATCGAAACAGCTCGCCTCGTTTGCAAATACCGGCACAGTTACGGATGGTTCCGCAATTAGCGACAACAGCTACGCAATCAACAAGTACGATAACAAGGGAACAAGCTATACACTCACTTTCGATGGTAGTGAGAAGTCTGTTTCCGGTGCGCTTGATACCAGAATCCCGAACTATAAGATTTGCAACACCGAGCGACTTATCACCTTTACCGGCGATGGAACTTCTATGCAACAGGTCTTCACCATTGCCGGTTCCGAGCTCTCCAACTTGAAGGATGGCGTCTACTACCGCGGCGTCGACTTTAAGTTCACCAATGTCCCCGAAGGCGCATCCATTGTCGTGAACGTTACAGGTGCTGGTCCTGTCGAGTTCCACAATGGCTGGCGCTTCTGGTGGGGCGATACAGAAATATCTCGCGGTTATGAGAGTAACGCCGATAAAGACCTTCGCGCGAAATACTCGCTGGCCTCCCAGTCCATCATGTGGAATTTTGTCGATACCACGAGCCTCACCATCCGTGGTGGCATTGCGGGCGAGGGTAGAAGCGACTGGGGCAATGGCGGCGGGGACGGCAAGTGGACCGACGATGACCCCGCCGCTGCTATGCTCGGATCGATTCTCGTTCCCAACGGAAGCTTCGATGACCATGTGACCACCAACGGTCGTGTGTACGTGGGCGAAGATTTCATGATGAACAACCCTAAGATCGCGTACAACTTCACAAATCTCGAGGGTAACTCGGCTTCCGTCATCGATATGGATCAGGAGCGTCACAACTTCCCGTGGTCTGGCTCGTATACACCGGACGGCTCTGCCATTGCGTGGAGCAAGGTCGACGCTGCGGACGGCATGACGCCGCTTTCTGGTTCCTCGTGGACGATATACGGCACTGTCGATGATGCCAAGAATGAAACGTATCCCATCGTTACGGTAACGGATGGCGGTGCAAATGATTACTCTTCGGATGATGGCGAGCTTCAGTTCAACTATTTGAATCAGAAGGCCAAAATTGGCGATCCCAACGATAAAGACTACTTCACGTACTACATTCGCGAGGTCAAGGCGCCGGCTGGTTATCAGAAGTCGGACACCATCTACTACGCAATCATGAACAACACCGGCGAGCAGGTGAACTATGTTCAGGGTCATGTGGACACGGTGAACGGAAATGAGCTCGTTTCATTCGATGATTCCAACACCACGGGCGCCATCTCCAACACCAAGATCACCGGTACGGTGTCTTGGACCAAGGTTGAGGAGAGCGACACGGGACACACTCCTTTGGCTGGTTCCGAGTGGGCGCTTACCAAGGTAAAGGATGCCGATGGTGCCGAAATTCCGGACGCTGCATCCCTGACTGTGATTGATAACGATACGAATGCGGAAGCTGTCAGCAACAAGTGGGCAGATTCTGATCCCGCCGATGGCAAGTTCAAGCTCGAGGGTCTGCTGCCGGGCACGTACACGCTCACGGAGACCCAGGCGCCGTTTGGCTACGAGCTGAACCAGACAACCTACGAGTTCACGGTGTCCAAGGCGGACGGTTCCATTGCGTGGACCGAGGGAAAGAAACCGAGCATTGTTGAGGGCACTACGTACATCTCCGATTCTCTCACCACCACGTCCGTGGAAATCCCGGTGACTAAGTCCGTCCGTAATACGGACTGGCCGAAGGATTCCAGCGGGAAATACGTTGCGTTCGACTTCAACATCGAGGCTACGGGGGATTACGCAACCAACGTGCCCATTCCTAACCCGGCAGACCTCTCCATTGCACCCGCAGCAGGGGAGACCGACGCCGCCAAGCCCAACAACATCACGGCGACCTTTGGCGCCATGACGTTCAACAAGTCGCACCTGTCCGATATCCCCGGTACGGCGGGTGACTACGCCAGGACCTACACCTACACGGTGAAGGAGGTCGCGCCTACCACCGGTGCCATCGATAAGCTCCGCTACTCCAAGGCCGAGTACCAGGTTGCCGTCACGGTGAAGGCCGTCATGAATGAGACCACTGGCAAGTACACCGGTCTTACCACCTCTACCACCGTTACGCAGATGAAGGACGACATGGGCAACACCCTTGGCGAGAACGGGCAGGGCGTCGTGGTTGAACCCTCCGCCGCCGCGCCCGACGCCATTCCCGCCTCCACCTTCACCAACACCTACTCCACCTCTTTGCCCCTTTCTGGTATGTCGGGCGTCACTCTGACGTACCTTGCCGGCGCGGCGGTGCTTTGCGCTGCTGCGGCCTGGATGCACATTCGTCGCAAGGCGAATGCGAAGGGAGGTGAGCGTCGTGAATAAGAAAGTTAGCTCCTTCCCGATCTTGTTTGCGCTGCTCGCCCTCTTGGTCAGCACCTGCGCGGTCGTGTTCCCCGCTTCCGCGCAGGCCGCGCCGACCTCGACCGGTTCCATCACGGTGAGCGGCACCGTAGCGAGTAGCTACGATGCCTACCAGATCTTTAGCGCCAATGTCTCCGACGGCGACAACGACGCCAAGGTCTACACCCAGATCGCCTGGGCAAGCGACGCCGCGCGCGACGCCGTCCTGCCCGTGCTGCACAGCGCCGGCATGCCCAAGTCCCAGACCACCGCGCAGGAAGCTGCCGAGTGGCTCAACGCCGATTCCCACCTTACGAGCGCGCTGAGCGCACAGCTCGCTCGTTCCCTCCAGAGCTCTGGCGCCGAGTTCGTGGCCCTTAACGCGGGCGCGGCGGCCGAGCTGCCCTGCGGCTACTGGCTCATCGTCGCCGACGACGACGCCATCGCCCAGAACGAGGCCGGCACCGCGCCGATCATGGCCTTGGTGGGCGGCAGCGCCGTCACCGTCAAGCCCAAGGCCGCGACGCCCAAGGTCGCCAAGCACGTGCTGGAGGACAGCACCGCCGCCTGGGGCAAGGCCGCCGACGCCACGGTCGCCGACGACCTGTACTGGCGCCTGTCGGCCACGGTTCCGGCTGGCCTCACGGCCTACGACACTTACACGGTGCAGTTCGTCGACACCATGAGCGCGGGGCTCGAGCCCTCCAAGGTGGCCGCGAGCATGCGCGTGTACGTGGCGGCGGGCGCGGACGGCAACTTCGACGCCGTCCCGGCCGGCAAGGACGGCCGCGCCGGCACCGAGCCCGCCAAGGGCTGGACCGACATCACGGCCCAGTGCGCCACCAAGGTAGCGGCCGACGGTAAGACCTTCACCGTGCGCACCGGCGACCTGGTCGCCGCGCTCGGCGGGGCCGACGCCTTCGCCGCGGGCGCCCGCGTGGTCGCCGTGTACAACGCGCCGCTCAACAGCGCATGCAGCCACGGCATCGCCAAGGGCAACCCCAACGAGGTCTACCTGCGCTACCCGCGCTCTCCCTTTGCCGACCAATCCGGCGATGCCGGCTTTACCCACACGCCGAGTGACGACGCGTGCGCCTACACCTGGGATCTCGCGCTCACCAAGCGCGGCAGCGACGGCGACAAGCCGCTCGCCGGGGCGGTCCTGAGCATCACCGACGACCGCGGCCGCACGCTTGCGGCCGACGGCACGTGGGATTCGGAGGGCAAGGCTACCGTCACCACGGGCGAGGACGGCCGCGTGACCGTCTCGGGCGTGGACTCGGGCAAGCTGGAGGTCCGCGAGCTCAAGGCACCCAAGGGTTACACCGCCTTTGAGGACACGCGCTCCGTGACGGTCAAGTCCGAGGGCCTGGATGTTGACCAGGTGGCCGCCGCCAAGCCCAAGCTCACCATCACGGCCGAGTCGCCCCTGCGCGCCGACAGCGCGGACGGGTCGACGGGCAGCCTGGAAGCGTCGCTCATCAACACACCCACCGGCACACCCCCTAGCATTACCACCGGAGGCTTTATGCCCTCGACTGGCGATATGGCAATGTACGCCGCGGCCGCCGCAGCGGTCGCCGGAGCCGCGCTCATCGTGGTCGCGCTCCTGGTCAAGCGGGGAGGTGGCAGCCATAAAGAGTAGCTGGCAGCCCCACAGAGAGCGGGGCGAGACGTAGCGAAGTAGATGTTAAGACACAGACAGACAGATTTAGATCAAATGGAATTCGAGCAGAAGGCAGAGGAAAAGAAGATGAGCATGAGCAAGAACATCGCACGCCTGGCAGTAACCGCCGGCCTCACAGCAGCGTTGAGCTTCGGCGGCGTGATGGCCCCGGTGAGTATGGCGTTTGCTGAGGGCACTACGACGCTTCTGAATAACAGCATCACCATCACGCAGTCGGAGGGCAACGCATCCACTCAGTTCAAGGCATATCAGATCTTCGAGGCTGATGTCGTGGACGAGTCCGGCAAGACGGACAAGGTCGTTTCAAATGTTAAGTGGGCATTTGATAACGTTGAGGCTCAGAATGCCATCATCGCGGCTATTAAAGCGGATTCGAAGTATGAGGCTTCTAATCCCAAGCTGCCTGAGCCAACTACCGCCCAGGACGTGGCCGATTGGTTGACTAAGAACGTTATCGGCACTACTGCTGAGACTGTTGTTAATAAGGATCACCTTCTCAACAAGATTGCGGCTATTGTTAAAAAGGACGTTGGAGCTACGGGCAGTTCTTTCTCGGCAGGCGATAGTTTCACTGTGCCTACCGATGATAAAAATTCCCCCAAGACGGGTTACTACCTGTTCCTGACCGATGAGTCTTCCCTTAGCACTTCCGAAGCGGCAAAGAAGAACACGGGTACCTCGCCCATTTTCGCCGTTGTCGGCGGTCGCAGCGTGACCGTTGCCGAGAAGACCAGCATTCCTACCGTCAACAAGGAAGTTTTTGAGGGCGCGAAATGGGGAAACGTGAGTGACTCGTATATTGGTGAGGAGGTTGAATATAAACTGACTGGCTCCGTTGCGAGCAACATCGACACCTTCACCAAGTACGAATATACGTTCCAGGATCATCTTTCTGCTGGACTGAAGGCCAACAAGGATACCGTTAAGGTGACAATTGACGGTACTGCTATCCAGCCTACAAATGGCTACACGGTAGACCTTGAGGACACTAAGGACGCTTCTGGAAACCTCACTGGCGGTCAGGACCTGACGATCTCCTTCTCTGACCTCAAGGCTGCTGCAAAAGCTGTAGGTGTGACGCTTAAGGGCAACTCTAAGGTCGTTGTGACCTATAAAGCAGAACTGACCGAAAAGGCAGAATACACGGCCGCCGGTAACACCAACGAGGTCAAGCTTGTCTACTCCAACGATCCCACGTCTAACGGCACCGGCACTTCCGAACCGAAGAAGGTCGCTGATTACGTCTTCGGCTTCGATGTCACTAAGATCGACCCGGATAACTCATCTGCGAAACTCGATGCTGGCTTTACGGTCAAAATGATTAAGGAAGGGTCCGATAAAAGCGTTGAAAAATGGTTGAAGCAAGACGGCAGCTTCAGTAATGACGTAAATGACGCTTACACGTTTGAAACTACGGAGGCTGGCAACAAGGTCTCTATTCCCGGACTTGTTGCAGGCACATATCTGATTTCTGAGAGCAAGACACCTGCGGGCTACAACACCATTGCCGACTTCGAAATCACGGTGGCGCCTGAATACAATACAGACGGCACGCTTGAAGAGCTCAATGTGACGTCCAATTCCAGCATGGCCACTCCTAAGACTGATGAAAATGTGACCACGACCAAAATCCCCGTCACCATCCAGAACAAGAAGGGCTCCGGCCTCCCACTGACCGGCCTTAACGGCGTGACCTTCACTTGGATCGCTGGTGGCGCGGTGCTGTGCATTGGCGTGGCGCACCTCATCCGCAGCCGTAAGCAGACTGAGGAGTCCGAGCAGGAGTAACGCTCACTCACCCATCCCTTTGGCAGGTGGGATGTGATGGCCATGAGACTTGCGGACACTTTTCTCGTCCATCGACGTTCTTGCTTTGCCATTCTCTTTTCGGGGCAGACTCCGCACTGGAGTCTGCCCCGTTCTTTTGGGATAACGCAGCGAGCCTCCATCGTCCGATGCGGGCACGTTCGTCATTGCGTTTCTTGACTCGTATGAGGTTCGGTTTAAGGTCCGTAGGCGCACGCGCGGTGCGGACGGTAGAAGGCATTTGCGCCGCGCGTGCAAATTAAAATGCCCGTGGTTCGGAGTCCGGACATTTTACAACACCGGAAACTGCTCGCTCGCGCTTTCGAACACTTACGCGGGGCGTGTTGTTTCCTGTAACGATTGTATCCCGAATCACTCACTGATCCGGTTTTGAAAACGCAAATAATGGACTTATGCACGAACGGAATCTCGTCAATTCCGAAAATTATGTATAATTCCAATTAAAAATGGAATCAAACGAAAACGATGGAAATGAACGAAGCGCTAATCTACTTACAAGAAGCACTAGGCCTCTCCGCCAAGACCAAAACTTGGCCTGGATCCGCACGCTTGCCGCTGCATCTGCGGGCGATTGAGGTCCGCGCTGTTGACGCAAACGGTTTTTCGTTTTTGCTTGCAAGTTTGCCTACTGGCGTCGGGCTTCCCGAGGCTAAGAGAGTCTATAGCCAGCTAGCCTTGCGTGCGGAGACTCCTGTTGTTGTTTCGTTTCCTGATGCTGATGCACGTCAGCGCAAAGCATTGGTCGCACAAGGGATTCCCTTTGTCTGTCCCGGTAGACAGGCTTTTCTTCCATTTATGGGTACAGCTTGCACGGAGAGGGGCGGTGCCCGGTTTCGCAGTCACGCGACCAAGATGTCACCCAACGCGCAGGCTGCCGCAATCTGGGGAGCAGCCCAGGAGCCATATCGTCCCTATGACCTTTGTCGTGCGCTTGGGATCTCGGCAAGCCGCGCGAGTGAGGCCATAACCGAGCTTGTTGACAGGGGGCTCGCGAGGCGCGAGCGGCGCGAACGGCGTGTCATTGTGTTCCCCGTGGCCGTTGATCTTCTGCTCAGTGAGCACATGGCGGAGCTCTCTTCGCCTGTCTCGAAGGTCTTTTTTGCTAGGAAGACGCCGCGGGTTGACGGTCTTGCTGACGCTGGGGAGACGGCGCTCGCTGTGCGTTCGATGCTCGCTGCGCCGGGCATGGAGCAAAAGGCCGTCTTAAGAAGTACATGGCGTGAACTGAGCGACCTTGAAGTCGCAGACGGGGAGCTGCCGGATAACGAAACGGCGATGATCCAAGTGTGGCGCTATGCGCCCGTGTTTGCCGACTCCTCCCGTATCGACGACATCTCACTTGCGCTATCTTTGGCGGCAATCGACGATGAACGAATTCAGCTCGAACTCGATCACATGTTTGGAAAGGAATATCCATGGCAGGAAGCGCTGTAGAAGGTCTCCAGGTATTTCGGCAGCATATGCAGGAAGCTGAAGGGTCGTATGCCCTTATCGGCGGCACAGCATGCGACATTTTGCTCGCGGAGGCGGGACTTTCGTTTAGGGCGACCCACGATTTTGATGTGGTCATTGTCGCCGATGACCGGTTGCCTCAGACGGCCGAAGCCATATGGACCTTGGTGCGTGATGGCGGCTACCGCTGCGGCTGGGGTGAAAGCGAAGCCTCGTGTTTTTATCGGTTTACGGAACCAAAGAGGCCGGGTTATCCCCATATGATCGAGCTCTTCGCGAAGTGCCCCGACTTTCTAAAGGGTCGTGAGGGAGTTGATGTGGCGCCAATTCACGTTGATGAAAACATAAGCAGTCTTTCGGCTATTTTGTTGGACGATGCCTACTACAGCTTGTTTCTTCAGGGAATTCGGACAGTAGACGGTGTTTCGGTCCTGGATACGGAATACATTGTCCCGTTCAAAGCGAAGGCGTATCTCGACCTAAAAGCTAGAAGGGAAGCCGGGGAGAACGTTGACTCGAGGAAGGTCAAAAAGCATAAACGCGATGCGCTGAGGCTTGCTCAGCTGCTTGGTGAGTCGGCGGGTGTCAACCTAGTCGAAGAGCTGAAGGACGATATGCTTGCGTTTGTTAAAGACTGTGAGGCGAGTGACATCAATCTGAAGCAGATCGGGGTTGCGGGCGTAACGACGACACAGCTAGTCGAGACGATGAAAGCAACATATGGCCTGATTGGTTGAGCGAGGTTAGGTAGTCCGGATAATGCAGTCTGGCTGCGTTGTCCGGGGTAGGGGCTCGCGAATCGGCTATTATTTGTTTAGACAACTTGAGCTGTAAAGGAGTGATCGGCGATGGCGCAGGGTGCCAAACACATGAAGAGCGATAACGCCGCGGCCAACGGTGGCTCAAGCCCTCAGCCCAAACCTCAACCAAAGCCCAAGCGCCGCCGCAAGCGGCTGCCGCGCTGGGCCGACCGGCTCATCACCATCGTCATCATCCTTATTGGCGTGGGCCTTATGACCTGGCCGTGGATCTTGGACCGGCTCGAGGCCTCGGGCGTGTTCAACCAGATCAGCACGGTGTCCAGCACCGTGGACGCGCTGTCTGCCGAGGAGCGCGAGCGCATCCTGCTCCAGGCGCGCTCCTTTAACGAGCAGCTGGCGGGCGAGGCCACCGAGCTCCCCGCCGACCAGATCGAGCCCTACGCCCAGCAGCTCATCTTTGACCGCGACCCCATGATGAGCTGGGTCGAGATCCCCTCCATCGACGTGAGCATGCCCATCTACCACGGCACGAGCGAAGAAGTCCTCATGGCGGGCGTCGGCCACCTGGAGGGCACGAGCCTGCCGGTGGGCGGCACCTCGACGCATTGCGTGCTCACCGCGCACTCGGGCATGCGCAACCTGAGCATGTTCGACGACATCCACTCGCTGGAGCCCGGCGACCTGGTGCTGCTTCACACCATGAACAAGACGCTCGCCTACAAGATGGTGGACTCCGAGGTGGTGCTGCCCGAGGAGATGGAGTCGCTGACCATCGAGCCCGGCGCCGACAAGGTGACGCTTGTCACCTGCACGCCCTACGGCGTAAACGACCATCGCCTGCTGGTGCACTGCGTGCGCACCAAGTACAACAAGAAGGACGTCGACAAGCAAAAGTCGCTGGCCGGTCGCCACTGGGGCAAGCGCGAGTTTGCCGTGCTCATCGTGGTCGTAGCCATTGTGCTGTTGCTGCTGGACATCGTGGTCCACGCGGTCCGCAAGCGCCGCAAGGCCAAGGCCTCGGCATAAGACATTCTCCAGAACCACCACAATGGGGACAGGCACCTTTGTGGTGGTCGGGGGTTCCAAACCATCACAACATTCGATGAAAATTTCGATTTTGGCGATAAGCGTCGAATGTTGTGATGGTTTGTGTTGTGAGCTATGCGGTTTTCGCTGCAGAGCTGCCGGACCGCGTTCGCCGTCCTCGTTACGTTTTCGCTGCATTTGGGTAAAGCACCTGCTCCAAGCGGCGTTGCCTTGTATACTAGAGCGGTTTATCTGTTATGCGGAAGGGAGCGCCTATGGCACTCAGCGAGAAAGACGTGCGCGGCATCGCCGAGTACGCAAAGATCGCACTGACCGATGACGAGCTCACCCAGATGACGTCCTACATGAACGACGCCGTCCAGATGCTCGAGCCCGTCTTGCAATATGACTTGCCCGACGTGGAGCCCACGTTCCATCCTATCGGAAGCCTGTCCAACGTGATGGGCGATGACCTGCGCGAGCCCGAGCGCGATCTGCCGCTCGACGTCGCGCTTGAAAACGCCGGCAGCGCGCGCGACCGCTACTTCCGCGTGCCGTCCATTTTGGGAGAGGGGGAGAGCGAGTAATGGCGCAGAGCTTCGATTCCCTTACCGCCGCCCAGATCGCCGCGGGCGTTGCCGCCGGCGACTTTACCGCTACCGAGGTGGCCCAGGCCTCCCTTGTCGCCATCGAGGCGTGCGAAGGCGGGGTCCAGGCATTCCTGCAGGTGGCGCCCGAGCTTGCGCTCGAGGCCGCTGCGCGCGTGGATGCCGACCGTGCCGCAGGCAAGCCGCTGCCTCCGCTCGCGGGCGTGCCGCTGGCCATCAAGGACAACATGAACCTTGTGGGCACGCGCACCACCTGCGCTTCCCGCATGCTCGAGAACTACCAGAGCGTCTACACCGCCACCTGCGTCCAGCGCATGCTCGATGCCGGCTGCCTGCCCATGGGCAAGGCCAACATGGACGAGTTTGCCTTTGGCAGCTCCACCGAGAGCTCGGCGTTCCACCGCACCAACAACCCCTGGGATACCGAGCGCGTGCCCGGCGGCTCCTCGGGCGGCTCCGCCGCCGCCGTCGCCGCGGGCGAGGTCGTGCTCTCGCTGGGCTCGGACACCGGCGGCTCCATTCGCCAGCCGGCGTCGCTGTGCGGCGTGGTGGGCTTTAAGCCCACGTACGGCGCCGTGAGCCGTTACGGCGTGGTTGCCTTTGGCTCGTCGCTCGACCAGGTGGGACCCTTTGGCCGCACGGTCGAGGATGTCGCGCTGGCCATGAACGCGCTTACCGGCGCGGGCCGCGATCCGTACGACTGCACCAGCCAGGATTGCGCCGTCGACTTTACTGAGCATCTCAACGACAGCATCGAGGGCAAGCGCGTGGGCATTATCCCTGCGTTTATGGAGGCCGAGGGCCTGACGCCCGAGGTCAAGACTGCTGTCCAGCGCGCCGCCCAGGAGCTGCAGAACCAGGGTGCCGAGCTGGTCGAGGTCGACCTGCCGCACCTAGACGCCGCTATCGCCGCCTACTACGTCATCGGTCCGGCCGAGGCGTTCTCCAACCTGGCGCGCTTCGACGGCATTCGCTACGGCTACCAGGAGGAGGGCTGCGCCAACCTGTCCGACCAGAGCTCGCTGTCGCGCGCCCACGGCTTTGGCGCCGAGGCCAAGCGCCGTCAGATGCTCGGCGCCTACCTGCTGAGCTCGGGCGTGTACGACAAGTACTACTACGCTGCGCAAAAGGCCCGCACGCTCATCACGCAGGACTACGACGCCGCGTATGCCAAGGTGGACACCATCCTCATGCCCGCCTCGCCGCGCACGGCCTTTAAGTTTGGCGAGATCAGCGACCCCACGCAGATGTACCTCTCCGACCTGTACACCATCTCGCTCAACATTTGCGGCAACGGTGGTATCTCGGTGCCGCTGGGTCTGGGCGAGGATACTCAGCTGCCCGTTTCTGCCCAGCTGGTGGGGCCTGCCTTTAAGGACCGTCAGCTGCTCACGTTTGCCCGCGCCCTGGAGCGCGGCTTTGCCGATGCCGCCACGGGCGCGCCCGCGCTTTCCGTCGCGCCCGATTTTGCCGGGAAGGGAGGCGAGCTGTAATGAAGGAGCTTTCCGAGGTCCTGCAGGATTGGGAGGCCGTGATCGGCCTGGAGATCCATACCGAGCTCACCGCACTCGACACCAAGATGTTCTGCAACTGTAAGCTCAGCCACGATGACGAGCCCAACGCCAACGTGTGTCCGGTGTGCCTGGGCTTGCCCGGCGCCCTGCCGGTGCCTAACAAGCGCGCCATCGAGAGCATCGTCAAGGCCGGCCTTGCCACCAACTGCGAGATCCAGCGCCACTCGATGTTCTACCGCAAGCACTACTTCTATCCCGATATGGCCAAGAACTTCCAGACCACGCAGGGTCCGGTCGCCTTTGCCATGTACGGTCACCTGGACCTGGACGTGACCGGTCGCGGTGCCGCCGAGCGCCCCGACTGCGCGTTTGGCGAGGCCGAGGCCCAGAGCCTGGCGAGCGCCTCGGCCAACGCCGAGGGCCTGTCCACGTCCATGACGTCGACCATGCGCGAAGGCAACCAGCGCGCCGGCCACCTGGCCAGCTATGACGCGTCCAACCTGCAGATGCCCGAGCGTCGCGAGGACGGTTCCTACACGGTGCCCATCCGCATCCTGCGCATCCACATGGAGGAGGACGCCGCCAAGATGGTGCACGTGGGCGGTGCCGAGGGCCGCATTACCGCCGCGGCCGAGTCGCTCGTCGACTACAACCGCTGCGGCACGCCGCTGATCGAGCTCGTCACCGAGCCCGACTTGCGCACGCCCGAGGAAGCGCGTCTGTTTATGGAGAAGCTCCGTCGCATCTTTGTGACGCTGGGCATTTCGGACTGCTCCATGGAGAAGGGTTCCATGCGCTGCGACGGCAACGTGTCGCTGCGCCGCCGCGGCGAGACCAAGTTGGGCACCAAGACCGAGCTCAAGAACCTCAACTCGTTTAAGAGCCTGCACGATGGCCTTGCCTACGAGATCTGCCGCCAGGCCGAGGTGCTCGAGGAGGGCGGCATCATCTATCAGGAGACCCGCCACTGGGAGCCCAGTCGCAAGCGCACCGTGGTCATGCGTGTGAAGGAAACGGCAGACGACTATCGTCTGTTCCCCGACCCCGATCTGGCGCCGTTCGATCTGGACGACGAGTTCATCGACCGCTGCCGTGGCGAGATCCCCGAGCTGCCCGATGCCAAGCGCGTCCGTTTTGAGGCCGACTTTGGCATTAAGGCGGCCGACGCCGAGCAGATTGCCGGCGACCCCGAGTTTGCCGAGTTTTTTGAGGCCGCCGCTGCCGGTATGGCTGGCAAGGAGGCCCAGACGGTTGCAAACTTGCTGGTGAACGAGATGATCGCCTATCTTAAGGGCGCGGGCGTGTCGCTGACCGAGTCCGGTATCGCGCCGGCTCAGGTTGCGGCGCTGGCTAAGCTGCTGGCGACCGATGCTATCAGCTCCAACCAGGCGCACGAGGTCTTTGAGGCCATGGCCCAGACCGGCGACGACCCCAACAAGATCGTCGACGAGCGTGGTATGCGTCAGGTGAGCGATGCCGGTGCGCTGCAGCCGATTGTGGACGAGGTGCTGGCAAACTGTGCCGAGCAGGCGCAGCAGTATCGTGACGGCAACCAGAAGGTCATCGGCTTTTTGGTGGGCCAGTGCATGAAGGCGAGCCGCGGCAAGGGCAACCCGAAGCTCTTCAACGAGTTGCTGAGAACGTCGCTCTCGTAAGCGGGAACCGAGGGGCCGGGCGCAGGGCCTTGCCTCTCAATTTCGGACAGTCCTGACTCACGACGGAGGCGCCACTGGCGCCTCCTGTTCGTGCGGAACTCATTGAGAGGCAAGGCCCTGCGCTCGGCCCCTCGGTTCCGTGACGACTCGGCCGTTCGGGTCAGGCGGGCTGATAGGAAAGATGGTGACGGAGGCGCAAAATGCGCCTCCGCCTTTTGAATGTGATGAAAGTGTGGCGAAATGAGCTTAAAACTTCCGTAAATGTGATAAATGTCACGTTTTACCTAGGGTAAAATGTGGGAAATATCACGTTTACGGAAGATTCTTTGCGGGAGGTTCGGCCATGCAGCGAGATATCATTGCCAAGCTTAACGCTTGGAAAGCGTCAGAATATCGTAAGCCGCTTATCCTTAAGGGGGCGCGCCAGGTTGGAAAGACGTGGGCGCTTAAGGAGTTCGGTCGAACCTCGTACCGCAATTTTGTGTATCTGACGCTCGAGGAGCCGTCACCTGGGGTACAGAGCGAGTACGCTCAGTTTTTCGAAGGTACGCGCGATCCTCGACGGATCATCTCAAATCTTTCCCTGGCACTTGGACAGCCTATCGAGCCCGGCGAAACGCTGCTTATTATTGATGAGATCCAGGATTGTCCTTCTGCAGTCGGCGCCCTTAAATACTTCTGTGACGAGGCCCCCGAGTATCACGTCGCATGCGCAGGGTCTTTGTTGGGCGTTCGCTTGTCCCGTGAGACCAGCGCTTTTCCGGTGGGAAAGGTCGAGTTCATGGAGATGCGCCCCATGAGCTTTTCCGAGTTTCTGAAAGCCGAGGGCGCTGCAAACTACGACGAATACCTTGGCGGCCTGGATCAGATCGAGACAGTGCCCGATTTCTTCCATGTCCGTCTCGTCGAGCATCTTCGTCGTTATTTTGCATGCGGCGGCATGCCAGAGGCTCTTGGCCGGTGGGTGGAGACGGGCGATATCGTTCAGGTCGATAAGGTGTTGTCTGATCTCTTGGATTCCTACGAGCGCGATTTTGCCAAGCATGGTGGCCGTGCGCAGTTCACCAAGCTTTCGCAAATATGGAACTCGATTCCAGCTCAGTTGGCGCGCGAGAACAAAAAGTTCGTTTGGGGTGCGGTGCGCGAGGGGGCTCGTGCTCGAGAATACGAGGATGCTCTGGAATGGCTTGCCGATGCTGGGCTCATCACGGCGGTTCGCCTTAATGCTGCCGGTGGTGTGCCGCTCTCTGCGTACGATGACCTCAAGGCATTTAAAGTCTACTGTCTTGATGTCGGCTTGCTGCGCCGCATGGCAAGGCTGGATGCGTCCGCTTTTGCCATCTCGGATGCGCTATTTTCGGAGTTCAAAGGTTCGTTCGCCGAGAACTATGTGCTTCAGGCATTACTTTCACAGTTAGATGCTGCTCCGCGTTATTGGACAAACGAGAAGCCGAAGCACGAAGTCGATTTTTTGATTCAGGTCGGAAACGAAATCGTTCCCGTCGAGGTCAAATCGGGAGAGGTCGTTCATTCCAAGAGCCTTAAGTACTATGCCGACAAGCATGCGGAGACGACTCCATTGAGGGTCCGCTACTCACTTAAGAACCTAAAGCTCGACGACGGGGTGCTCAACATTCCGTTGTATTTGGCTGATCGATCTGTCCCTCTTATCAAAAAGGCGCTTGATTGTGCGCATCTTGACGTTTAGATCCCGGGTGAGCTGACGGGCGGCGGCTAATTAATCGCTCCGTTACGGCCAGGGAGCTTGGGCCTTAGCGATGCTTGCTTCGCCAAGCCGTGGGTGTCATGCCGGTGTATTGCTTGAAGGCTTGGGCGAAGGCGGCCTGCTGAGGGTAGCCTAGACGCTCTGCCACCTGCGCTATCGTGAGCGCGCTATCTGCCAAAAGGTCCTGCGCTCGCTCCATACGGCGTCTGCGAATGTAGGCGCCCAGGGACTCGCCGGTTTGGGCCTTAAAGGTGGCGCATAGTTTGGAGCGGCTTGTGTAGAGCCTCTCGGCCACCTCGTTGATACCCACATGTCTGCCTTTGTCGAGCGTGCGCTCAATCATTGCCGTTGCTTCTTCGGCCATGGTTATGCTGACGCGTGTGTCTGCCGCCTGCCGCGCCTGCTTGTGGGCCGCGCGCGAACAGGCGAGCTCCGCGACCATGGTCTCCACGATGCCCTGCATATAGACGTGTCCGCCTACGGTTTGGGCACGGTCCTCGTTAATCCGGCGCAGCGTGTGATAGATGGCAGACGTCGCTTCCTCGTGCCATGGCTCGGCAAACGCCTCAAAGATTCCCGCGAACTCGGTGGGATAGCGGTGCTCCAGTTCGTCAAAATATCCAGGCAAAAAGAGCACCGAGCGCGAGTGATAAAGTTCCCCCGCAAACAGCGGGCTTAATTCCTCGCCACAGCTATCTTGGATAAAGCTGCAAACGGCATTGTTTGGCCACGGTCCATGCGATGGTTTGAGGTTCGCGGGCGTTATGCCAGTCTCGGGCATGCATGTAAGTGTGGGCGCGCTGACTTCGCTCACGCAGGCGTACGGCTCGGGTGTGTATTCGGCCAGGTACATATCGTGCGTCGGGGTGATGAAATGCTCCATGACAATGCAGGCAGGGGAGAGAGGCATGATCCATGCGCGTCCGTGCGCCCGATCGTTTGCCACCTCGCCGGTAAAGACAGCGCCCTTGCCGGAAAGCTCCAGGCCAAACTGCTCAAACTGTGGTGCGTAGAGCTCAGTTATGTCGGTCGCAGCCCGATGCATTTTCAAAAGCGTCCCCTTCCTTTGCGAAAACGTCCACGCCTGGCTCGATTGTGTGCCTTGGCTAACATATCAATGATAAGTTGAGAACGGTTAACTCTCAAGCCGTTAGAAAGGAATCTCATGGCAAAGGGATCAAAAAGGGAAGGTGGAGGCATCGGCGAGTTGCTCGCGTATGCCGGTGACCGCAAATTCCTAACGTATTTGGGCATGGCGCTCTCGGCGCTCTCGCAGCTGCTGAGCTTTGGCCCGTACGTGTGCATTTGGCTTGTCGCGCGCGATCTGATCGCCGTGGCGCCTAACTGGAGCGAAGCCTGCGACATCGCGATGTATGGCTGGTGGGCCGTGGGTTTTGCCCTGGCAAGCATCGTAGCTTATTTCGTGGGGCTCATGTGCACGCATCTGTCCGCGTTTCGCTGTGCGTCCAATATCCGCAAGACTACGAGCGAGCACCTGCTTAAGCTGCCGCTTGGCTACTTTGACACGCACGCCACCGGTGAGCTGCGTCGTGTTGTAGACGGATGTGCCGCCTCCACCGAGACTTTGCTCGCACACATGCTGCCCGATATCGCAGGCGCCGCCGCCATGGTCGTGGGCCTGCTCGTATTGCTTTTCGCCCTCGATTGGCGCTTGGGCGCGGCATGCCTCATCTCGGTGGCCATTTCGTTTGGCGCCATGGCCACCATGATGAGCGGCAAAGGCGCCGAGTTCATGAAGGCCTACATGGGAGCGCTGGTCAAGATGAACAAGACCGGCACCGAATACGTACGCGGTATTCCCGTGGTCAAGGTGTTTCAGCAGACGGTCTACTCCTTTAAGGCTTTCCACGATGCGATCGCCGAATACGCCGACATGGCACAAAACTATGCGGGCACGTTCTGCCGAGGTCCGCAGGTACTCAACCTTACCGCGCTCAATGGTCTTGTGGCATTCCTGTTGCCCGTGGCGTTGCTGTTGGCGCCGGGCGAGACGGACTTCGCACATTTTATGGCCAACTTCACGTTTTACGCGATATTTTCGGCCGTGGTACCGACGGCCCTGACCAAGCTCATGTTTGTGGGCGAGGCCTCTCAGATGAGTGCCGATTCGCTGGCTCGTATTCGAAGTATCATGGATTCCAAGCAGCTCTCCGTGCCCGCCCAACTCAAGCACCCTGCCGGCGGCGAAGTGCGATTTGAGGACGTAAGCTTTACGTACGAGGGTGCCGAAGCACCTGCCGTTAGCCATGTAAGTTTCAGTGTTCCCGCTGGTAGCACCCTCGCCCTAGTGGGTCCTTCGGGCGGCGGCAAGTCAACCTGCGCAAGCCTGATTCCTCGTTTTTGGGATGTCTCTTCGGGCCGAGTGCTTGTAGGCGGTGTGGACGTTTGCGATATGGATCCGCACGAGCTTATGGACCAGGTCGCTTTCGTGTTCCAGACTAACCAGCTGTTCCGGCAAACACTTGCCGATAATGTGCGCGCCTCCAAGCCTACGGCCACTGACGACGAAGTGCGTGCGGCCCTCTCCGCAGCTCAGTGCGACGACATTGTGGCCAAGCTCCCGCAGGGCATCAATACCATGCTCGGTGCCGGCGGAGCATATCTTTCGGGCGGCGAGGTCCAGCGCGTGGCGCTCGCCCGCGCGATCCTTAAAGACGCGCCTATCGTGGTGCTCGATGAGGCCACGGCGTTTGCCGACCCCGAGAACGAGGCGCTCATCCAGCGCGCCTTTAGCAAGCTGGCGGCGGGTCGCACGGTCATTATGATTGCTCATCGACTCTCGACTGTAGTGGGCGCAGATCAAATCGTGGTGCTCAACCAGGGCAGGGTGCAGGAGTCGGGTACTCATGCCGAGTTGCTGTCCCAAGAGGGTTTGTATGCCAAGATGTGGGCCGAATACGAACAGGCCGCGAGCTGGAAAATCACTGCAGCGACCGCGGATGCCGCCGTCACGAAGGGAGGCGAGGCCTAAATGTTCGCCTCATTCCAAAAGAAGTATTTCCTATCCGATAAAGGCGTCGCCGGCGTAAAGCGCGGCATTTTCTGGACCACGCTCACCAATCTTATTACCATGGCCGGCATGGGCTTTTTATTCCTGGTCATGGCCGGTTTTGTCGAACATCTCGCCACTGGCGCTGACCTGCCGGATGCCCTGCCGATCGTGGGCGGCCTCCTGGTCTTTTTCGTGTTGCTCTTTGCCTCTAACTGGCAACAGTATTACTACACCTACTGCATCTTTTACGAGGAGTGCGGCAAGCAGCGTATGGAGATCGCCGAACGCTTGCGCAAACTGCCGCTGTCGTTTTTCGGTCGTCGTGATCTGGCCGATTTAACCGAGACCATCATGGGCGATGTCCAGACCATGGAACATGCCTACAGCCACGTGTTGGGAGAGCTTTGGGGCGCCATTATCGCAAGCGCTATTGTGTTCGCAGCATCGCTGTTCTTTTGCTGGCAGTTGGCGATCACGGCGTTCTGGAGCGTTCCCGTGGCCTTTGCCGTGCTGTATTTGACGCGCGGCCCCATGGTCCCGGTGTTCGACCGTGTTCGCGCCGAGAAGGTCAAAGTCACCGAGGCGATCCAGGAGACGCTCGATTGTGTGCGCGAGATCCGCGCTACCAACCAGGAGGCCTATTATCTTGAGGGACTCGGTGCCGTGATCGATGACGAGGAGCGCGAGACCACTAAGGGAGAACTCGTTAACGGGCTTTTGGTCAACTCCGCCTTTGTCATCCTGCGTCTGGGGATCGCTTCCACGCTGGTAACGGGCGCCGCGATGGTTACCTCGGGGCGGGTCGACTTTTTGGTGATGTTTGCCTTCTTGCTTATGGTGAGCCGTATCTATGCGCCCTTTGACCAGGCGTTAATGTTAATGTCCGAGCTGTTTGCCGCCGAGTCGTCTGCCAAGCGCATGCGTTCCATCATGGAAGAGCCTGTGGCGCGGGGCAGCGAGAAATTTGAGCCCGCGGGTCACGATGTGGTGTTCGATCACGTGGCATTTGGCTATGGTGCGGGCGAGGACGGCCGCGCCGGCGAGAAAGTTCTTACCGATGTGAGCTTTACCGCCAAGGAAGGCGAAGTTACGGCGCTGGTCGGTCCTTCGGGTTCCGGTAAGTCTACGGTGAGCCGCCTGGCCGCGCGCTTTTGGGATGCCACTGCGGGCAAGGTTACCGTGGGCGGTGTGGATGTTGCGGGCGTCGATCCCGAGGTACTCCTGCGCGACTACGCTATCGTGTTCCAAGACGTGCTGCTCTTTGACGACACGGTGATGGGAAACATCCGCCTCGGGCGTCGTGATGCCACCGATGAGGAAGTGCTTGCGGCCGCGCGTGCCGCCAACTGCGACGAGTTTGTGTGCCGCATGCCGCAGGGCTACGACACCATGATCGGCGAGAACGGCTCCAAGCTGTCCGGTGGCGAGCGCCAGCGCATCTCCATCGCCCGCGCGCTGCTCAAAGACGCACCCATCGTGCTGTTGGACGAGGCGACGGCAAGCTTGGATGTGGAGAACGAGACCGTGGTACAGCAGGCACTCTCCCGTCTGCTTGCAGGTAAGACGGTTATCGTTATTGCCCACCGTATGCGTACGGTGGAAAATGCCGACAAAATCGTTGTGCTCAAGAATGGAGTGGTTGCCGAACAGGGCACCCCGGCGCAGCTCAAGGCGGCAGGTGGAGAATTCGCCCGCATGGTTGCGCTGCAAAAGGAGGCGGCGGACTGGCAGCTGTAGGAATATGACAAAGGGGCAGTCCCTTTGTCATATTGAGTTCACCCCCATAGTTTCCAAAAAGTTAACCATTGTTGAACTTAATAGTTAGATAAACTAAACTATTTTCCAAAAGTGTGCTCGAGCAAACTTGTTTACTCGGGTGCTGAGGCACCGTGCCGCGTCCAATGCGGCAAAAGGGAGAAACAACATGAAGAAGTCGACGTTCAATACCCTGCTTGTCGGTGGCGGTTTTCTGCTTGGCACGGCCGGCATCAAGCTGCTTACCAGCGCTCCGGTCAAGAATGCCTGCGTGCAGGGCATCGCGTGCGGTATGCGCGTCAAGAACTGCTACCAGGACATGGTCGAGCAGGCCAAGGCCAATGTCGATGACATGGTTGCCGAGGCTGCCTACATCACCCAGAGCGAGGCCGCTGCTGACGAGGCAGCCGAGTAACGCTCCCAGGCACAAGCTATGAGATTCTCGATTATTAGCGAGATCCCCGGCAGGACCCGCCTTCAGTTGGCGGGTCCTGTGCCAGAGAGTGATCTCGATGCGCTTCTTAAGCTCAGCGGCGACATCGACGGCGTGCACAAGGTGCGCGTTTACGGCCGTATTGGCCAGATGGCGCTCGAATATGATGAGCAGTGTCGTGCGGGCGTGCTCGACGCTTTGTGTGCGCTCGATGCCCAGGCCATTGCCGACGCAAAGACGGGTTATGTGATGCAGCTTGAGCCACGCAAGCACAAGCTCGTCATGGATCTTGCCACACTTATCGGCGCCCACTACGCGCGCCGCTGGTTCTTGCCGACGCCTCTGCGTGCGGTGTTTGTCGTGGCCGGTTACATGGCATTTTTGCGCGCTGCCCTTCATGAGCTGGCGCAGCCGCGCCTAACCGTTCCTGTGCTTGACGCTTCGGCCATCGGCATTTCGTTCGTCAAACGTGATGTCGACACCGCGGGCCAGACGATGTTCCTGCTCAACGTGGGTGAGCTGCTCGAGGACTACACCCGCGCCATGAGCGAAAACGAACTCATCAACTCGCTGCTCGATGTGCCCGACAAGGCGCAAAAGGTCGTCGGCGACACCGAGGTAAGCGTTGCCGCCACCGAGCTTGAACCCGGCGATTTGGTCGCCGTGCGCACCGGCATGTCTATCTGTATCGACGGCGTGGTCGAGCAGGGGAGCGCTATGGTCAACCAGGCGACCCTGACCGGCGAACCGCTGGCCGTCGAGCGCAGCGTGGGCGACGACGTGTTCGCCGGCACCGTTGTGGAAGATGGCAGCATCTTGGTGCGTGTGCGCGCCAACACGGCTCAGACCAAGCTCCGCTCGATCGTCTCGCTCGTGCAGACGGCCGACTCGCTCAAGTCCGAGGGTCAGTCGCACATGGAGGACCTCGCCAACAAGATCGTCCCATGGAACTTCCTGCTCGCGGGCCTGGTTGCGCTCACCACGCGCAGCCTCATCAAGACCTCAGCGGCGCTGATGGTCGACTACTCGTGCGCACTCAAACTCACGGGTTCCGTCGCCGTCATGACTGCCATGAGCGATGCTGCCAAGATGGGCGTCATGGTCAAGGGTGCGAAGTACTTTGAGTCGTTTGCCAAGGCCGACACCATTGTGTTTGATAAGACCGGCACGCTCACCGAGGCACAGCCGCGTCTTGCCTGCGTGCTCACCACCGATGGCTGGAGCGAGGATGAGGTCCTGCGCCTTTCCGCTTGCTTGGAGGAGCATTTCCCGCATCCGGTGGCGCGTGCCGTGGTCAACGCCGCCCGCGAGCGCGGGCTCGAGCACCGCGAGCGCCATGCTGCCGTCGAGTACATCGTGGCACACGGCATCGCTTCGTCCATCGAAGGACGTCGCGCGATTATCGGCTCGGCACACTTTGTGTTTGAGGATGAGGGCGCGCAGCTTGAGTCCGACATAAAGGAGCGCATCGAGTCCCAGATGCAGGGCCTGTCGCCGCTGTATCTGGCGGTCGACGGCACCGTTGTGGGCGTGCTCGGTATCGAGGACCCGCTTAAGCCCGGGGTCCGCGAGGCCATCGCCGACTTGCACGCGTTGGGCGTTAAGCACGTGGTCATGCTCACGGGCGACTCGGAGCGCACGGCCGAGCGCATTGCTCGCGAGGCAGGTGTCGACGAGTTTAAGGCCGAGCTGCTGCCCGAGGACAAGTACGCGTATGTGGAGCGCATTAAGGGCGAGGGGCGCCACGTTGCCATGGTGGGCGACGGCGTCAACGACTCACCGGCGCTGGGTCTGGCCGATGTGGGTCTGGCCATGGGCGGTGGAAGCGACATCGCCAAGGAGGTCGCCGATATCATCCTGACCGATACAGATCTGGCCGCAATCGTGCGCCTGCGCCGCATGAGTCAGGGGCTTATCGACCGTCTGTCGAGTTCGTATTCCAAGGTGATGCTCACCAACTCGGCGCTGTTGGCATTGGGTATTACCGGCATGATCACTCCGCAGACGTCGTCACTGCTGCACAACGGCTCAACGATCGCCTACAGCCTGGGCAACGCAAAGGCGTACCTGCGTTAGCGTTTTCGATTGAGTATATGGCCTGCATTCGGGCGGCACCGCAGCCGTCAGGGTGCAGGCCTTCTTTTGTTTGACGATATGTTAGCTCGGATATATGCTCGTGCTAGCAATGCTAGTAAATGCTGAAGGTGAGGTTGAGATGGCTACCGTTGGCAGCATGGCACAGGTGAATGTTCGCGTAGATCGCTCGGTTAAAGAGCGCGCCGAGGAAGCGCTGCGGCTTTCGGGCGTCTCGCTGCCCGAGCTCATCAAAAAGGTCGTGGCCAAGGTCGCGCAGGGTGGCGGGCAGTGCGAGGAAGTGCTTGCGGCCGTCGACGACCGGCAGCAGACCGTCGCGCCCGATACTCCGTTCGCCGCGTCGTGGGCAGCGGCAGACCGGCTTTATGCAGATTTGGGCATCGCTACGTCGCCCGTATCCGACGATCGCGGTTGGGACACAATCTATTCCGAAGCCATGGACGAGCGCTATCGCCAAAAGGGGATGATCCTGTGAGCGGGGCTCCCCTCAAAATAATGGTGGACGCCAACGTATGGGTTGATTCGTTTTGCGTCGACCATGCCGAGTCGCTTGCCGCGCGTGCGTTTATTGGGCAGGCGGCGGAGACGGGGGCATTGCTGTTCTTTCCGGTGCATATCGCCAAGGACGTGCTGTACGTTGTCCAACACGAGCTGAAGCGTAGCGTTCTTGCCAGCGGGGGAGCGCTCGACGAGGCATCTGCCCGTGCAATTGGCGATGCGGCGTTGGCGTTTGTTCGGAACATGACCGAAAACGCTACGGCCGTGGGTGCAGACGCATCCGATCTGTGGCTAGCCGACAAATATCTGACGCTCCATCGCGATTACGAGGACAACTTGGTGCTCGCCGCGTGCAAGCGCGCACAGGTCGATTACTTAGTGACCAACGATCACAAGCTGCTCGAACATGCCGATCTTGCAGCGAAGACCCCGCGCCAAATGATGTCGATTCTTGCTTTGGCCGAACGCGGCGGCGCGGCTATCGGTTGACGCGAACTGTTTGCGGGCCTCTTGGACGACGATGCGCCAAGGGACTCGCGTCTGCTATTTACAAAAGCTCGGCCTTAATGGTGGGACTTTCTGCGAGCTGCTCGGCTGCCTTTTCGTCTGAGCTGTCGAGTGCTGCCAGACTGCGGTAGACCCACTCGTTGACCTGGGTGTTCTTGACGCCTGCAGTCTGCATAAGGGTACCTACCTCGCGGATTGCTGCGAGCAGATCGGCCTTGGGACCTGCGAGCTCTACCTCGATGCCGTGGTAGGCGGCCACGCCGCGGTTCTCACTCACGTGGTCGATAAAGCCCTCGACGGTCTCAAGCTGCTGGGCGAGAGCTGCATCATCGTCGGCGTCCAGCGCGACGAGTGCGTTCGATACCGTGAGGGCGGGATGTCCGCAGGGGACAAAGCCTTCGATGACATCCATAGCTTCGGTAATGGTTGAGCCCAGGCCTGCGAGGGCATTGACGAGTTGCTGCTTGGTATCCATGGCGGTCCTTTCGACGGGTCAATTTTGCTTGGCGAAAATATACGTGACGCGATCGGTAGCAAAAGTGCGAAGTGCGGCGCACATTGGGGTCTTCACAGCTCGTGCATAGAACAGCTGTCCGCTTTCAGAACGTGGTAAGATAACACTCCACAAGCGGGGCTCGCCCCGCATGTTCCTTGAAAAGTCGACGGGTGTTGGGTGCTCGTGCCCAATGCCATCCAGACTTTCCCGACATTCGGGGGCGACTGGTTTCGACACGATAGCTCTGAGAGAGGAAGCAAGCCGAGGTCTCCTCGCCTCGTTAAACAGGGGTACCGTCAAATTGAATTGACAACAACTCTTCTTTTGAGCCTATGGCTCTCGCTGCTTAGTTTATAGCGGCGCGTCAACCCGGTGATTTCCCCGACACCGGCGCGACGTCATGTTAGGGGAATGCTCCTGCGCACGTAATCGGTATGGCGCAGGCTAAGACCGAACCGGTTAGGACGCCGCGAGCGTGTCGCTGCGCGCAAAGCGTCCGAGACTAAACCAGCGACTGAGCTTGGAGATGCCAATCAGGGGGCTTTCGTGGACCGGAGTTCGATTCTCCGCGCCTCCACCATAAGCAACAGACAGGTAGATATTCGTATCTGCCTGTCTTTTTATTTCTAGTCCGTACCGCGGAGAATCGAACTCTGTGCAGGGCGCGGGCGTAAAGAAAACGCGTAAGCGTTTTTAGCCCGCGGGCGAGGACGCCGGTAGGCGGCCGAAGCCGGTGCGTATTTGCGAAGTAAATACGCGGATTCTCCGCGCAATGCCTCAGCCCAAAACAGATGCGATGTCGATCGGATGACAGCCGACAATGCCCCCGCGCCAACGTCATCTCTACCCGCGGAGAATCGAACTCTATGCAGGGCGCGAGCGTAAAGAAAACGCCTTGGCAACGCAGACCGGGACGCGCTTTCCCAATGGCGGCCCAGGCGGAAAGCGTGTCCCGGAATCCGCGCTCAGACTGGGACGTAGTTTCCGGATGGCGCCTCAAGCGGAAACTGCGACCCGGAATCCCGCCGTAGAGTGGGACATGCTTTCCCAATGGCAGCTCAAGCGGAAAGCGCATCCCGGAATCTAAGCTCGGAATGGGATTCATTTTCCTGATGGTGGGCTCAGCGGAAAATGAGACCCGGAATTTGCTCTGAGAACGGGACACACTTTCCGCTTCACCTGCCGCCTCGAAAAACCTGCGCTCTCACCATCCCAAAACTGGGTAGAAGAAAGCCAAAACGCAATCGCAGGAGGTCAACATGACTGCAGAAGATAAGGCAAAGAACGCCGGCAAGGTCGCGCTCGTCCTGGAGGGCGGTAGCTTTCGCGGGCAATTTACCGCAGGCGTGCTCGACGTCCTCATGGAGGCTGGTGTCGAAATCCCGGCGGTGTACGGCGTCTCGGCCGGCGCCCTCAACGGCGTGAACTATAAGTCGCACCAGATCGGCCGTGCCAACCGCATCAACCTGGCTTTCTGCAACGACAGTCGCTTCATGGGCGCCGCATCGTTTGCGTCCACGGGCTCTATTGTGGGTTACGACTTTATCTTCAACGATGTCCAGGACCGCCTGGACCCCTTTGACAACGAGACGTTCGACGCGAGCCCCATCGAGATGTACGCCGTCGCGACGGACATGCTTTTTGGAACCGCCGCGTACCTGCCGGTCAAAAGCGCCGTGCTCGATCTCGACGCTGTGCGCGCATCGACGTCGCTGCCGCTGGTGACGCCGCCGGTCGAGATTGACGGGCACAAATACGTCGACGGCGGTGTGGCCGATTCGGTTCCTATCGAGCACGTGCTGGAGGAGGCGGGCTTCGATCGCGCGGTTGTCATTGTCACGCAGGACCGCTCGTACGAGAAAAAGCCCTACGAGTTTATGCCTGCCGCGCGCGCCCGCTATGCCGACTACCCCTATCTGCTCGAGGCTATCGAGACGCGCCACGACCGTTACAACATCCAGCGCATGCACCTGTGGAAGTATGAGCGCGAGGGCCGTGCGTTGGTCGTCGCTCCGCAAAAGCCGGTCGAGGTCGGCCATGTCGAGCACGATTCGGCAAAGCTTTTGGACCTGTATATCCAGGGCCGTCAGGAGGCAAAGCGTCTGCTCGCGGAAATCCAAGAGTTCGTTGAGCGCTAACGACGGCGAACCCTCAAAAAATGGCAACAGCTAAAGAGCTGGAAAATCACGGCTCGTGGATGACATGTGCAGAAACTCTGGTCGGAGCCAAAATACCTGTTGACTCGTACGGCGAGCGGGGTAATATGGACGGGTTACTTGCAGAGCCCCGTGAATCTCTGTAACAACACGTACTGTACATGGAGGAGTCTAAGTGATTTCGAAATCGACTCACTACGCCAAGCAGGGCGAGGTCCAGCGCAACTGGGTTCTCGTTGACGCCGATGGTGCTGTCCTGGGCCGTCTTGCCACCCAGATCGCAATGATCCTGCGCGGTAAGAACAAGCCCCAGTTCACGCCCAACAGCGACTGCGGCGACTTCGTTGTCGTCATCAACGCCGATAAGGTCCAGCTTACCGGTAACAAGGCCGATACGAAGACCTATTATCGCCACAGCGGCTACAACGGCGGCCTCAAGGCTGAGAGCTTCCGCCAGGCTATGGAGAAGCACCCGGAGAAGGTCATCGAGCGCGCCGTTCGCGGTATGCTGCCCAAGACCACCCTCGGCCGTGCCCAGATGACCAAGCTTAAGGTCTACGCTGGTGCCGAGCATCCGCATGCTGCCCAGAACCCCACGAAGATTGAGCTGGAGGCTTAAAGATGGCTGAGAACACCGTTGTCTACCAGGGTACCGGCCGTCGTAAGAACGCCGTCGCCCGCGTCCGTCTCGTCCCCGGCACCGGCAAGGTGACCATCAACAAGCGTGACGCCGAGCAGTATTTCGGCCGTCATCAGCTCGTTGAGAACGCCCTTGCTCCCTTCAAGGTGACCGACACCGCCGGTCAGTTCGACGTTATCGCTCTGTGCGATGGCGGCGGCATCTCCGGTCAGTCCGGCGCTCTGCGCCTGGGCATCGCTCGCGCTCTTCTGAACGCTGGCGACTACCGTGCTGACCTCAAGAAGGCCGGTTTCCTTACGCGCGATGCTCGCGTGGTCGAGCGCAAGAAGTACGGCCTCAAGAAGGCCCGCCGCGCTCCCCAGTTCTCCAAGCGCTAAGGTTTTATCTCCTTTCGAGATACAATGTACAAGCGGGGCCTGCCGATTCCTCGGCGGGTCCCGCTTTTCTTTTTCGACTAGGGTGGGCGGTTGCATATCGCCTACTAGGGAAGGAGCGATCCTATGCCCCAGAACATCTTCGGCACCGATGGCGTCCGTGGCGTCGCCAACGCCGATCTTTCGTGCGACCTCGCGTTTCGCCTGGGCCGCGCGGCGACCAAGTTTCTTGGTCCGGACATCTGCATCGGCCGTGACACGCGCCTTTCGGGCACCATGCTCGAGAGTGCTCTGACCGCCGGCATTATGGCCGAGGGCGGCCGCCCGCACTGCTGCGGCGTTATCCCTACGCCGGCCGTGGCGCTGCTCACCGTCCAAAACGAGCTCGATGGCGGCATCGTCATTTCTGCTTCGCATAATCCGCCGGAGTTCAACGGCATCAAGTTCTTTAGCCGCAAGGGCATGAAGCTTCCCGACGCGGTTGAGGAAGAGATCAGCGCCTGGGTCATGTCCGAGGAGGCCATGGCTGCCGACACGCTGCCGACCGGCGCCGGTGTGGGTCACATCATCAAGATGAAGGACGCCCGCAAGGCATATGTCGATCATGCCATCAGCACGCTCGACGGCCTTAAGCTCGACGGCCTGGTTGTTGCCGTCGACTGCGGTCACGGTGCTTCCTGCCAGACCACGCCCGCCGCGCTGCAGCGCCTGGGCGCCACGGTCCATGCCATCAACACCGATTACTGCGGCACTGACATTAACGTTGAGTGTGGCTCCACGCACCTTGAGCCCCTGCGCGAGCTCGTGCTGCGCACCCATGCTGACATCGGTCTGGCCCACGACGGCGACGCCGACCGCGTGCTGTTCGTGGACAGCGAGGGCAATGAGATCGACGGTGACTACATCCTGGCTATCTGCGGATCTGACCTCGCCGCTCGCGGCAAGCTCGCCAACTCCGAGATCGTCTCGACCGTCATGTGCAACCTGGGCTTCTCCATCGCTATGAAGGAGCAGGGCTTCGAGATGGTCCAGACCGCCGTGGGCGACCGCTACGTTCTGGAGCGCATGCTCGCGGACGGCGCCGTCATCGGCGGCGAACAGTCCGGCCACATCATCTTCCTGGAGCACAACACCACCGGTGACGGCCTGGTGACGGCTCTGCAGCTGCTGGCCGTGCTCAAGCGCACCGGTCGTACCCTCACCGACCTTGCCGGCATCATGAAGAAGTACCCGCAGGTGCTCGTCAACGTGCATTCCGACAACAAGGCTGGTCTGGACGATTGCCAGCCCATCTGGGATGCCGTCGCTGCTGCCGAGAAGGAGCTTGACGGCCGCGGCCGCATTCTGGTGCGCCCGAGCGGTACCGAGCCGCTGGTCCGCGTGATGGCCGAGGCCGAGACGCACGAGCTGACCCAGCGTGTTGTCGACGACATCGTCGAGGTTGTCAAGCGCGAACTTCCCTAATGGTCAAAAACGGGTGCCAAGTGGTAAACTGTTAAAGCTATTTTGGTTGATTGGTATGTCCGAGGGGGATCATGTTCACTAAAGTCCTAAGGTCTTTTGGTATGCGTGGTCGAGTCCTTACGCTGGATGCTCCCATCTCGGGCGACGTCATTCCGTTGTCCGAGGTCAATGACCAGACATTTGCCACCGGCCTTTTGGGCCAGGGCGTGGCGATTCAGCCTACGGGTACGCGCGTGATTGCGCCGGCAGACGCCAAGGTCGAGGCCATTTTTCCCACGGGACACGCCGTTGCGCTTAACACGGTCGATGGCTTGGACGTGCTTATTCACGTTGGTTTGGACACTGTTCAGCTCGAGGGCAAGCACTTTACCGTACATGCGCAAGTGGGTGACATCGTCCATAAGGGCGATGTACTCATCGAGTTCGATCGCGAGGCAATTGCTGCCGAGGGCTACGATGTGACGGTTCCCATCTTGGTGTGCAACTCCGTTGAGTTCTCGAGCATTAAGGGCTCCGTTGGAGAGCACGTCGAGGAGATGGACCAACTCATCGTCGCTCGCGAGCGCTAGTGAGCGCGCTCGGCCTTTAGCCTACAATTCAAACACGTTTACGGAGGGCGCCCTTGAAAGAGGGCGCCCTCCGTGGCAAGATGGGAAACGTCCGAGGCTAAACAGCTTTGGGTCACCGTGGACGGGCAGGGGCCTCGACGCGGCTAGACACGAGACACATACATTACGCGACCTCGCCCTGGTGGCCGCACACGTTGGTTGCGGCCGACGCGGGCCGCGGGCAAGTGCTTGTAAGGGGAGCCTTGCCTCTTTTGTACGAGAAAGGACGCGTAATGAAGATCATTAAAGCTAAAGACTACGAGGATATGAGCCGTAAGGCCGCCAATATCATCTCGGCCCAGGTTATCCTCAAGCCCGATTGCGTACTGGGTCTTGCCACCGGCTCCACCCCGATTGGCGCCTACAAGCAGCTCGCCGCTTGGTACGAGAAGGGCGACGTCGACTTTGCCGAGGTCAGCACCTACAACCTGGACGAGTATCGCGGTCTTTCGCACGACGATCCCCAGAGCTATCACTACTTTATGCGCGAGAACTTCTTCGATCACATCAATATTGATCTGAACAACACGCACGTGCCCGATGGCTCCAACCCCGATGCCGCTGCTGCCTGCTCCGAGTACGACAAGATCGTCGCTGCCGCCGGTTACCCGGATCTGCAGCTGCTCGGCATTGGTAATAACGGTCATATTGGCTTCAACGAGCCCGATGACCACTTCTCCAAGGGTACGCACTGCGTCGATCTGACCGAGAGCACCATTCAGGCCAACAGCCGCCTGTTCGACAGCATCGATGATGTGCCCCGTCAGGCTTACACCATGGGCACCCAGACCATCATGTATGCCCGCATGATCCTGGTTGTCGCCAACGGTGAGGCCAAGGCTCAGGCTGTGCACGATATGTGCTATGGCCCGGTTACGCCCGAGTGCCCCGCTTCGATCCTGCAGCTCCACACCAATTGCGTCGTCGTTGCTGACGAGGCCGCTCTTTCGCTCTGCGAGTAACGCGACCAAGCGATCTTACATAGCTTTCCAAAAGGCCCTCGCTTTGCGGGGGCCTTTTTAGTGGATGCGGGCCGTAATGTGTGCATGACGGAAACCTTGCCACATGCTTGGCGAGTGGGCTCTAAATCATGAGATTCATTCCGTACCAGATTCTATGCACATTTGCCACTATAGAGTCGCAAGCGGTAGCGAGGAATAGGCGAGTTGCGCAACTCAAATAAAAACAGACGACTGCGCTACACTGCAAATTGGATGGGACATGCTGGCAAGCGCATTGACCTGCGCAAAGACCTATTGGTCGGGGGATAAATTACCATCGGGCCTCGCTGTACAAAAACTTGCCAAACACGTACCGGCAGACAACCAAAAACTCTAAGTCGCGCTATTCACGGGGTGGCTCATATGGTCCTGCAGCTACGGTGTCCATATGGTCGAGTTGAGGAGCAGGCATGGTAAACGATCTGGGCAATACGGACGACCTCGAGTTGATGCCGACGGGCGGCGGCTATATGGTGCGGCGCGATCGCTTGATGAACGAGCTCATCGTTAAAGGGCGCAAGGCAGGAATCGTTCTGCTTTACGCGCCCGACGGGTTTGGTAAGACGTCGGTATTGCTGCAATACGTGCAGGAAGTTAAATCGGATCCCACGCGAGGGCCGGTTCGGATAATCGAGGCCGACCGCGCGATTGGACGCGAGCTCTTTATGCAGCTCGAGGTTGTCGCCGATGAGCTTAAGGACAAACCGCATTCGCTCGTTGCGATCGACAACGTGCCCAATCTCGAGCAGCGCGAAACAGAGGACCTCATCGATCGAATCCGCAGCTTACGTGCTACGGGGACGGGGGTCTTTATTACTTGCCGCCCCTCCAACCGATTGCTTATCCACGGGTTGGGCGATTCTGTAAAAGTCAATGTGCAGATGCTCAAGGTGCACGCCTATGAGTATTCGTCATGGGCTACGGCGTTTTCGATCAGTACATCGCTCGATTTTTATCGGCTCACGCAGGGTGTGCCAGAGCTGGTATCTGCCCTGCAGACGGGAATGTATGGACAGGGCGATGTTGCCGGGTTGCTCGAGAACGAAATCGTCAACGTGTACGGTGCGGCGCTGGCAGATCTCGCATCGCTCGAGAACAACCTGTTGTTTACCGTTGCCTGCTTGATGGTGCTGATGGGCGAGGGTCGCATTGCGGAGCTAGAGGCGTGCGGTGTAAGGCTTTCGATGATCGACCAGTCCATCTTTGTGCGCGATTATCCGTTTTTTGGCGTGGATCCGTCTGATCGCACCTTTAGGTGTTTGGGCGCTAAGGACAACGCGCGCCTGAGGCTGCGAAAGCTCGTTGCCGAGATCCGTCCCGAACTTGTATCGCGGGCTGCTCGCATTTTGATTAAGGCGGGCCGATGCGATTTGGCTATGGACCTGGCCGATGCGTTCTTGGACCGCCATGTGGTGTTGGAACTTGCCGGGCAGTATGGGGCCGATCTTGCCCTGACCGGGCACGGAGGGGACATTTGCCGCGCGGCGACGGCGATGGTCAATGCGGAAAAGCAGGAGAAAGAGCCGGCACCCGCCGAGGCGCTCGGCGTGTATCTGGCGGCTGTCAGCGTGTGCAATACAAAGCTCGCAAGGTATATGGCGTCCGTTATCGAACGTGCGGGCGATCAGGCGGCGCGCGAGCTCGACCCCGCTACCTGGAAAATAGCACAGGCGCTCACTATCGCCTTTTACGGCGACAATGACCTGGGGCTTCCCGCCAACCCTGTTGTGCAAGAACAGACATCCTGCGAGGTGCTCGACATGCTGTCCGCGCATATCGAGGTCAAGCGCCACCTAACCGAGCGAGCGAAAGACGGCAATGTTCTCGCGAAGCTCAAGGCGCGCAAAGCCTATGATTGCGAGCTCGACATCGCGGGGATTCTCATACAGGCCGACCATATGCTGGTGGAGCTGTTCGACGGCTCGTTTGCTAAACCCGACGAGCGCGATGACAAGATGGCGCAGATACTCGAGGCGCTCGATATCCGCGGGCTTAAGGCGCCATCCATTTGGCTGCGTATGGTGCTGGCGGCGCGGCGCCTGCTCGCGGGCTTGCCCGTGACCGACGATGTGGCGTTTGGCGAGCTCGACCGCTTTGCGGTGCGTGTTCGCGACAATCAAATTCAGCTGTTTGGGCTATTGCTGGAGGGCTGGCAATCGCTGGCGGAGGGGCGGCCAGTCAACGCAAAGTTCCGTGCGGTCCAGGTGCTCAAGCTCGCCGACGAATCGATTACGTACATGCGCGAAAACGCTTTGCTGCTGGAGCGCGTGGCGTATCTGCGCAATACGTCGCTGGTATCGGTTCGCGAAGAGGCGGAGCTGCTCGATATTAGCAAGACGCAGGTCGGTGGCTCAGAAGCCTGGGTCGTGGCGCTGCATTTGGCCTGTGCGGGCCGAGACAGCGACCTTGCGGCCTGGATGTCCATGAATCGTGCGGGGATTCTAGAGCCATCGTATCGGCTCTTTGCGCGCCTTGCCATGCATTGTCTGGGCGAGCCGGCGGGCAGGATACGCAAGAAGCTTCCCGTGCGCGAGCTGTCGCGGTACTCGCTGCGCGACGATTTGGAAGGGGAGGGCGAGCGTCTGTTCCAGGCTGGCGAGGTTGAAGCCGTTGATACCATCGACCATATCGAGATTCGCATGTTTGGTGCGTTTCGCGCCGAGCGCGACGGGTTTCCCATCACGGACAAAATGTGGCGCCGCAAGAAGGCGGCGACACTTGCCGAGCGGCTTGCGCTGGGCATGGATGCGCTCGTCGATCGTGAGACGCTGGCCATGGAGCTGTGGCCCCATGCCGAGTTCAATAGCGCCCGCAACAACCTGTACTCGACGATATCGCGCTTGCGGTCGGCCTTGGGGCCGACGCCAGACGGCAAGTCGTGCGTGCTCATCCAAAATGAATGCATCGGACTCAACGGCGACTACGTCAAGACCGATGTACGGCTGTTTGACCAGATAAGCCGCGAGGTTTTGGGAAATCGCACGGGTGCGCGCGGGCCCCATTTAGTTGAACTGTGCCTTAAGATTGAGCAGCTTTATGCCGGACCGCTGTATGTTCCCAATGGCTGTAATCCCACCTACTTTTTGCGTATGCGACGCATTATGCAGTCAAAGTACATCGATTGCATGATTAAGGGGGCCAATGCCGCTCTAGAAGAAAACGATCTGCAGTCGGCGATTTGGCTGGCGGAGTCGGGGCTTCGGCAGGAAACGGCGCGCGAGGATATGGTGCGCTGCGCCATGCGCGTCTACAGTGCGGCGGGGCGGCGGCGCGATATCGTCGAGCTATACAGCGGGCATATGCACCATCTGAGGGAGCAGGTCAATGGCGTGCCCGAGCCCGAGACGCGGCGTCTATACGAGCGCTTGGTGGAGGGGCGGCTCAATCGCGTGCTGGTCGAGCGATAAAAAACGGGCGCCCAAAGTACTTGGGCACCCGTAAGCTTGCTATGTGTTGGCTCGCCGGATCATTGGCTCTTAGACGAGCTTGATCTTCTCGATGTCCTTGCGTGAGGACTCGCGATACAGCGAGAACTTGCGGCCGATGACCTGGACGACCTCGGCGTGGCAGCGCTCAGCGAGCTCTTCGGCGGCCTCGCGGGCAGAAAGGCTGGAGCCGTCCAGCACGGAGCACTTAACGAGCTCGTGCTTCTCCAGGTAGGCAACCGTCTGCTCGACGGTGCCCTCGTTGACATCGGACTTACCGATGATGATGGCGGGGTTGAGGTGATGGGCCGTGCTGCGAAGCTGCTTGACCTGGGCTCCTGTCAGTGCCATGGGTTCTCGCTTTCTATGTATGGGGCGCCCCGCAATGGGGCCTTAATCTACGTGAGCTGTCCCACGATAGCGCAGGAACGGCGCGGTGTGGAGCGCGTTTGCCCAGTTCGCAAAGAATGCGGATGCCGGGCGGGAAGACGATGCAAGCTTTAGATGGGCTACGGGCGGGGTATGGAGACCGGCTCCCATGCAATAAACGCCCAACGGACCTTGCGGACGTGGTCGAGCATGTAACGCCCCTGCGGTACGCCCTTGGACCCTGGCTCGCCGGCATGGGGATTCTCAATCATATGCTGAGCGACGTAGTCGCGTAGACGGTCAATCTTATCCTCGTTACCGTGCTCGAGCATGCGGGAGAAGTCCGCCACTCCCGCCTCAAGGCTATCGAAGGTATCGCGACGAGGCGATTCAAAGTACGTAACCTGCGGCAGGGCGCCCATCTGAATGAGGATATTGAAGGCATACACAAAGCCATTACTGCGGGTAACCGAGGCACCGATAGCGTTCATCAGGTGCAGGTCATAGCGCGGGCTGGAGTTGGCGACCATCGTGACAGCACAACGCCGACGAGCCGTACGATCAAGCTTGGCAAGCGCGCCTTTTAGGTTGGTCGTGGTGACAGAGCGACTGGCAAAGGCAACATCTACCGCTTTCGCGACCGGTCCAACCAAATTCCAGTCATCATCCCAAGCAAGCTCAAGCGGCGTAATAAGATCCTCGAGCCCGTAATACTCAATGCCGGCATCAAGCGTGCCCAGCATGGCGGGGGAGAAATCAGCCGCAATCACAGGATGCCCGTCTTGCGCAAGCGGAATAGCAATCGACCCAGCCCCGCACCCCATATCAAGCACCGACTCACCAGGCTTTAACGCCAGCAATTTCATAAAATCCCGAGCATATGGGGCAGTCTCCAACGGACGAAAATGCCGAGCTCGCTTATCCCACTCAAAAGAATCATCAGCCCGATGCCGAGCGGCCTGCAGACGCATCCATTCGCCATTCCAATCCGCAGAAAGCAGCTCAGAACGAATCAAATCATCAGCCACGGGCCATCCCCCTCACAACAAAAAAGCGACTCCTCCCAAAAGAAGAGCCGCAACCAGCATATATCAGATAGAACCGATCCAACGCCAAACCGCCATACCAGCAAAGTAGGGCAGAAGCGAAGCGACTGCCAAAGGGATAGAACCCAACCGAGGTCCCGTTGTGCGGGAGCCCCGGGGGGGCAAATATATAAGGTCGATCGCGAGTTCCGCACGAGCCGGAGAGCACTTAATGTGCTCTCCGTGCGAGTCAGGACTGTCCGAGCAGGCGACCTTATATATTTGCCCCCCCCCGGGGCTCCTCGCCCGAACCCCTCAGCTAGTTCTTCAGCGAGTTCAGCGGCGCCGGGAAACGTCCACCACGGTGGGCAAGCACGGTGCCGGCGTTGGGGTTCACCGGCATGATGGGCGCACGGCCAAACAGGCCGCCGTACTCGACGCAGTCGCCCACGCCCTTGCCGATGGCGGGAATCACGCGCACGGCCGTGGTCTTATTGTTGATGACGCCGATGGCCATCTCGTCGGCGATGATGCCGGCGATGGTCTCGACCGGGGTGTCGCCGGGGATGGCGATCATGTCCAGGCCGACGGAGCACACGCAGGTCATGGCCTCGAGCTTCTCGAGCGAAAGCGCGCCGGCCTCGACGGCGGCGATCATGCCGGCGTCTTCGGACACGGGGATAAAGGCGCCCGAGAGGCCACCGACGCTGGAACTGGCCATGACGCCGCCCTTCTTGACGGCGTCGTTGAGCATGGCGAGCGCGCAGGTCGTGCCCGGGCCACCGCAGGTGCCCACGCCGATAATCTCGAGGATGCGAGCAACGGAGTCGCCAATGGCGGGCGTAGGCGCCAGCGACAGGTCGACGATGCCCTTCTCGACACCCAGTCGATGGGCGGCCTCGCGGCTCATGAGCTCGCCGGCACGGGTGATCTTAAAGGCGGTCTGCTTAATCTTCTCGGCGACTTCCATCATCGAGGCGGAGTCGGGCAGCTTCTCCAGGGCTGCCGCCATAACGCCGGGGCCCGAGACGCCAACGTTGATGACGGCGTCGGCCTCGCCACCGCCGTGGACGGCGCCCGCCATAAACGGGGAGTCCTCGACCATGTTGGCAAAGCAGACAAACTTGGAGGCGCCAACGGAATCCTCATCTGCCGTAAGCTTGGCGGCATCGATGATGGTCTGGGCGGCCATGAGCACGGCGTCCATGTTGATGCCGGCACGCAGGCTGGCGACGTTGACGCTGGAGCAGACGCGGCTGGTGGTAGCGAGCGCCTGGGGGATGGACTGGATGACGCGGCGGTCGGCGTCGCCGATGCCCTTCTGAACGAGCGCGGAGAAGCCGCCCAGGTAATCGATGCCGAGCGTCTCGGCCGCGCGGTCGAGGGCATGCGCGATGGGGGTGAGGTCCTCATCCTTGCAGCATGCGGCGATCTGCGCCACCGGGGTGACGGAAACGCGCTTGTTGACGATGGGGATACCGTACTCGCGCTCGAGGTTCTCGGCGGTCTCGACCAAGTGCTCAGCCGTGTGCGTCACGTGGTCGTAGATCTTCGTGCACATGCGGTCGAGGCTCTCGTCGCCGCAACCCATGAGCGAAACACCCATGGTGATGGTCCTGATGTCGAGGTTCTGCTCCTCAACCATGCCGCGGGTTTCCGCGATTTCTGCGGGCGTGATCGCCATCCTTGCACTCCTATCTGCCAAAACGAGCATAGCCTTATCTATTCTAACGTGCCGCACGTGCCAAGTGGCGCGTGCGGCACGTTTTGGTGCTCGGTTGTTTCCGTTGTGTTACTGCCCAAAGACCTCTTCGGCGATGCGCGCGCTTTCGGCGGCATCCTTGGCGTAGTAGTCCGCGCCGATCTGCTTGGCGTATTCGGGGGTGAGCACGGCGCCACCTACGATGATCTTGACGCCCGGAACCTCGGCATGGAGCAACTTGATGGTCTCCTCCATAGCGACGACCGTGGTGGTCATAAGCGCCGAGAGGCCGACGAGCTTAATGTCGCGCTCCCGTACGGTCTTGAGTACCTCTTGCGGGTCGACGTCGCGGCCTAGGTCAAAGACGGTGTAGCCGTAGTTATCGAGCAGCATCTTGACGATGTTCTTACCGATGTCGTGGATATCGCCTTTAACGGTGGCCACGCAGATCTTGCCCTTGTCGGCAATCTCGCCGGCGGGCATCAGGCGCTTGATGGTGTCAAAGCCCACACGCGCGGCCTCGGCCGAGGCCATAAGCTGCGGCAAGAAGAACTTGCCCTGGTCAAAGAGGACGCCAACCTCGTCGAGGGCGGGGATAAAGTGATTGTTGATGAGGTCCATGGCGTCATGGTCTGCCAGCAGACGCTCGGTCTCGGCCGCGATTTCGCCCTTGCGGCCCGAGACGACCATGCGACGAATCGGGTCGTCGTTGCCGTCGGTGCCGGTGGTGCCAGCAGCGGGCGCGGCGTCGGTCGATACCGCCTGAGCCGCCGCCGGATTCGCGGCGATCTTGTACGGATCGGTCCAGCCGGCGTAGCGCTCGATGTATCCGGTCGAGCCCTCGTCCTCAACGCTCAGCACGCGATAGCTGTAGACGGTATCCATAAAGCGCTTGGAGCCCGGGTTCATGATGGGGGCGTCCAGGCCCGCGCCAAAAGCGGCAGCCAAAAAGACCGAGCCCAGCAGCGGGCGGGCAGGCAGACCAAAGCTGATGTTCGACACGCCGAGCGCGCATTTGACGCCCAGACGCTCCTTGCACAGGGACATGGCGCGCAGGATCTGTTCGGCCTGGCGTTGATTGGTCGAGGCGGTCATGACCAGACAGTCGATGAGGATGCGGTCCGGGCCGATACCGTAGCGGGCGGCCTCGGCCACGATGCGCTCGGCGATGGCGAAGCGAGCTTCGGCGGTATCGGGGATGCCGCCTTCATCGAGCGTGAGGCCGACGACGTTGGTGCCGTAATGGGCGACCAGCGGAAAGATCTCATCCATGATTTGCTGTTTGCCATTGACCGAGTTGATGATGGGCTTGCCGGCGTAGCGGCGCACGGCTGCCTCGACGGCTGCGGGGTCGGTGGAGTCGATCTGCAGCGGCAGCAGCGTGGAGCCCTGGAGCTGCTCGGTCGCCTGCTGGATGATCTTGACCTCGTCGATCTCGGGCAGGCCCACGTTGACGTCCAGGATGTCGGCGCCCTGTTCCTGCTGGCTGATGCCCTGGCTCACGACGTAGTCCAGGTCGCCGTCGCGCAGGGCCTGTTGCAGGCGCTTTTTGCCGGTGGGATTGATGCGCTCGCCGATGACGGCGATTTTGTGGCCGTCACAGGGAAGGTCCACGACCGTCTGGGCGCTCGTGGCCGACATGCTGGGCTTGCGGCGGCGCGGGCTGGGCGTGTGGTTGTCGATAAGCGTGCGCAAGGCCGCCATATGCGCCGGCGTGGTTCCGCAGCAGCCGCCCACGACGCTCACGCCGTCCTCGATCATGCCGGCGACGGCCTCGGCGTATTCGGGGGCCTGGATATCAAAGACGGTATTGCCGTCGTCGTCCACGCGGGGCAGTCCCGCGTTAGCCTGCACCATAACGGGCTTGTCGGTAACGGTGAGCATACGTGCGGCGAGCCCTCGGAGCTCGGCCGGGCCCTGGCTGCAGTTGATACCCAAAACGTCGGCGCCGATGGCGTCGAGCGTGATGGCGGCGACCTCGGGGCTCGTTCCCAAGAAGGTGCGACCGTCTTCCTCAAAGGTCATGGTGGCAAAGACGGGCAGGTCGGAGTTCTCGCGGCAGGCGAGGACGGCCGCCTTGATCTCGGCAAGGTCGGTCATGGTCTCGATAATAAAGAGGTCCACGCCCGCGTCGACGCCGGCGCGCACCTCCTCGGCAAAGAGGTCATAGGCCTCGTCGAAGCTCAGGGTGCCCAAGGGGCGAAGCAGCGCGCCGATGGGGCCGATATCGCCGGCGACGTAGCGGGCGCCGGCCTCGCGGGCGCAGGCGACAGCGGCGGCAAAGACATCTGCCACGGTGGCGGCGCCGTCGAGCTTGTGGGCGTTGGCGCCAAAGGTGTTGGCGGTGATCACGTCGCAGCCGGCCTCGACATACTGACGCTGGATATCGGTGATAACCTCGGGCTCCTCAAAGTTGAGCAGCTCGGGCAGGGCGCCGGCCTTCATGCCGGCAGCCTGCAGCATGGTGCCCATGCCGCCGTCAAACAGCAGGTGCCCCGTGCCCTCGATGGCGGCGCGCAGGCGATCGTCCTTAATGCGCAGGTCGTCGATCGTGCGTGGCTTGTACACAGCGCCGTTGCAGCGTGCGGCATTGACGGGCGCCGCCAGCGCGGCACCATCCGAATTATGAGTAATAAGCGGGGTGAACATCGGGGGCTCCTAGTGGCTGGAATAGCAGGTGGTGTGGGCGGCGCGGAAGCGGCAGTGCTCGCGCATGCGGCAGATATTGCAGGTGGGGCGACTCTGGGCGTCGTGGACTTTGCCGTCGAACAGACCGATCACCGCGGTCACGCTCTTGGTGGGCATGAGCAGGCTGGTGGGCGTGACGGTAAGGCCGATGAGCCGCGTGGCGTTGAGCGCATCGACGATCGAGCGCTGGGCCGAGAGCGGGCAGTCGCCGTAGCCGGGGCTAAAGCGCCAGTTGCCGGCGAGCCCGTGTGCGGCGGCCGCAGCCTTGGCCTGCTGGTCCATCTGCTCAACGGCGGCTTCTACATAGGCAGAGCACGCGGCGTCGAGCACGGCTCCCTCCAGGGGCTGCTGGGCTCCCGTGGTGCGCAGACGACGCTCGGCGTCCATGCCGAGGGTGCATGCCATGAGTGCGGCAAAGCGGGCGTCTTTGAGGTGGCGATAGATATCGCGACCGCGCAGCTCAACGTTGGTGCCGACCAAGCGAATGCAAGGCTCACTTTGTTCGTCCACGCCCGTGGCATCGACGGCAAACACGCGGCGCACGCCACGGGGCTCAATGTCCAGTTCCAGACGTTCAACGACAAGCTCAATACGTCGTGACAGTTCGGGCTCAATCTGCTGGCCGCCGTAACCCAGATACCGCAGCATCTCGGCACGGTCGACACGGGGATGGTGCGCGGCATCGACACGGTAAAGCGCCGGCGACGCAAGGTCGGCCGGCACTTCGACAGCGGTTGTATCGATGTGCGGTTTTTCCATTACCCCAGGCGCTCCATAATGGTCGCGGCGATCGCAGGACGGTTCATAGTGTACAGGTGCAGGCCGTCGGCGCCGTGCTCCTTGAGGTCGCAAAGTTGGCGGGCGGCATAATCTACACCGGCTGCCTGCAGGCTCTCGGGGTCGTTCTCGTACTTGGCGAGAATCTTGATGACGGGGGAGGGCAGCGACGCGCCGCACATAAAGACCATGCGGCTGATCTGGGACTTGCCCATAAACGGCATGATGCCCGCGGTAATGGGCACGGTGATGCCGACCTTGTCGGCAAGCTCGCGGAAGCGGTAGAAGCACTCGTTATCAAAGAAGAGCTGCGTCACAAAGAAGCTTGCGCCGGCGTCCTGTTTTTGCTTGAGGTGTTCGACCGAGAGGTTGAGATCCTCACAGGCAATGTGGCCCTCGGGGTAGGCTGCGGCGCCCACGCAAAAGCCGGCGTCGACGAGCTCGGGGATGAGGTCGCGGGCGTAGGCGTAGTCGGAGGCGGGCTTGTCGTCCTCGGTCGCGCCGGCAGGGAGATCGCCACGCAGGGCCAGAATGTTTTCAACGCCGGCGGTGCGATACTCGTCGATCTTGGCGGCGATGTCGGCGTGGGTGCGGCCCACGCAGGTGAGGTGTGCCACCGAGGGCGTGTCGAATTCGCTCGAAATCATATGCGCGATGGGGGCGGTGGTGGCACCGTTGCCCGAGCCGCCGGCCGAGCAGGTGACCGAGACAAAGCTCGGCGAAAGCTTGCACAGATTGCCTGCCACTTCGCGAGCCGTGTCGAGGGTGAGCTCGCCCTTGGGCGGGAACATCTCAAACGAAACGGGCGCGGTGCCCTGGGATGCTGCCTGCTTAAAAACCTCGTCGACGCGCATATCGTGCTCCTCTAGATACGTAATAGTGTGATGTGTTGTAAGGATTCTACAGCACCACTGTGTCACGGTGGAGTTTCACTCGTTATTCGGGGATACCAATCAAAGATGCCTTGCTATCGGCTTTCTCTATAACAGAGCGGCTAATCTAGGCACGACTATAAAGACTGGTATCTGATGCAAAATACCAGTTAATAGAGCTCCATCCCAAATTGACTACCCTTAAACCATGGGGAGAGGTCTGCAATTTATGCAGTTGATTGGCTGTTGAGGGTGGCAACGCCGCCTCGATAGGGTAACCTCATTGATTGGTTTCGCGACAGCAACATAACGGTAATGTCGCGGAAACACGGCGAGTCTAAGCTATGACTCGTTCGTTAGTAATCAACACCGCTTCTCACGCGGTGCCGATACGAAGGGAGTTCCGTATGGCCGAACTTACTGACCGCTTCGGGACCATGGTGTTCTCTGAGGAAGTCATGAAGGACTACCTCCCCAAGGACATTTGGAAGCGCCTTGCTGCAACCCTCGAGGGCGGTGAGCCGCTCGACCTGGATGTGGCCAACGCCGTTGCCCATGCCATGAAGGTCTGGGCCATCTCCAAGGGCGCGACGCACTACGCGCACTGGTTCCAGCCGCTTTCGGGCATTACTTCCGAGAAGCACGACAGCTTCCTGGAGCCCAACCACGACGGCACCGCCATTACCAAGTTTACGGGCAAGAACCTCATCCAGGGCGAGCCCGATGCCTCCAGCTTCCCCAACGGCGGCCTGCGCGCCACCTTCGAGGCCCGTGGCTACACCGCTTGGGATCCCACTAGCCCCGCCTTTATCAAGGACGATGTCCTGTGCATCCCCACGGCTTTCTGCTCCTACACGGGCGAGGCCCTGGACAAGAAGACCCCGCTGCTGCGTTCCATGACCGCGCTCTCGCGTGAGTCTAAGCGCGTTTTGGCGCTGTTCGGTAAGACCCCCAAGAAGGTCGTTCCTTCCGTGGGCGACGAGCAGGAGTACTTCCTGATCAAGAAGGACGCCTACCGCAAGCGCAAGGACCTGGTCATTACCGGCCGCACCCTCTTTGGTGCTGCTCCATGCAAGGGTCAGGAGCTCGAGGAGCACTACTTTGGCGCTATCCGCCCCACCGTCTCGGCCTACATGAAGGACTTGGACGATGAGCTGTGGGCGCTCGGCATTCCCGCCAAGACCAAGCACAACGAGGTTGCTCCCTGCCAGCATGAGCTCGCCCCCGTCTATGGCGAAGTCAACGAGGCCATCGACCAGAACCTGGTCATGATGGAGAAAATGAAGCTCATCGCCTCCCGCCACGACTTGGTTTGCCTGCTGCACGAGAAACCCTTCGAGGGCATCAACGGTTCGGGCAAGCACAACAACTGGTCGCTTGGCACCGAGTCCGAGAATCTGCTCGATCCGGGCGACACCCCGCTCGACAACCTGCAGTTCATCGTCTTCCTCACCGCGGTGATCGAGGCCGTCGATAACTATCAGGAGCTCCTGCGTGCCTCCGTTGCCTCGGCCGGCAACGACCATCGTCTGGGCGCCAACGAGGCTCCTCCGGCGATTATGTCCATCTTCCTGGGCGACCAGCTTACCGAGGTCGTCGAGAAGATCATCGATGGCAAGGCTTCCGTCCATGCCACGCGCGGCGTGCTCGACCTGGGCGCCGATACCCTGCCCAAGCTGATGCAGGACAACACCGACCGCAACCGCACCTCCCCGTTTGCCTTCACCGGCAATAAGTTCGAGTTCCGTGCCTGCGGCTCCGAGCAGAACGTCTCCGACTCCAACCTGGTGCTGGATGCCGCCGTGGCCAAGTCGCTCAAGTCCTTCGCCGACGCGCTTGAGGGTACGCCCGAGGATGAGTTCCAGGACGCTGCGCTCGAGTACTGCAAGAAGGTCCTGACCGACCACCAGCGCATCCTGTTCTCCGGTGACGGCTACTCCGACGAGTGGCCCGTTGAGGCCGAGAAGCGTGGTCTTGCCAACAACAAGACCACGGCCGACGCCCTGCCCGCCTTTGTTTCCGATAAGGCCATTGCGCTCTTTGAGGAGACGGGTGTCCTGACCAAGGCCGAGGCTCAGTGCCGCTACGACTGCAAGCTCGAGAAGTACAACAAGCTCATGAACATCGAGGCCACCACGATGGTTCGCGAGGCGCGTCGTACCTATCGCCCGGTCATTACCGCCTATGCCACCAAGGTCGCTAAGGGCCTTGAGACTATACGTGCCGCCGGTGCTGAGGCCGCCATGCAGTGCGAGCAGAACACGCTCAACAAGCTCTGCAACGGTATCACCACCATCAACGACTCCATCAAGGCGCTCGACGCCGTGCATCAGAAGGCCGAGGGCCTCGATGGTCAGGAGCAGGCCAACGTGTACGCGCACGAGGTCGTTCCCGCTATGGATGCGCTGCGTGCTGCCGTGGACGCAATGGAGGAGATCGTGGCCGCCGACTACTGGCCGGTCCCGACCTACGACGACATCCTGTTCTACGTATAGAGCGTAACTGACATATCGTCACGGTATTGAGCCGGGGTCCGCATCATGCTGGCCCCGGTTTTTGTTTGCGAAGGGCGCTTTGAAGCCCGTTTTGCCGCCGATTCGCCTAGGTATAAAGGGTTGTGGGCAAAAAACGTCAAATATGAGTACTGTCACAAGTCCTGTAGCATTATTTATTTGCAAAATATGCAGTGTTACGCAACATATGTCCAAGTACTTAGCCGATAAACGTCTGCAATTTTTCCGCCGTAGGACCCCTGGCGTCTAAATCGCCTTCTGATGGCATGAAATCGCTGTAACTAAAATGGTAGCAGTACTCATATTTGCCATTTTTTGCCCACGGGCCTTGCGATGATGCCGGGCTCCGCACCCTGCCGGGTTCGAATCCCGGCATATCGGTAGCAAAAAGCCCGCTACCGAATTGGTAACGGGCTTCACATTTCAAATGGTGCCCCCAGCGGGATGTCCGCGTGCGGCTGGCGCCGCCCGCTTTCGCTGCGTCGCTTCGCTCCTTGCGTGCTGCGCTGGAAAACGCTTCGCGTTTCCTCAGCTCCGCACCCTGTCGGGTTCGAATCCCGGCGCATGGGTAGCAAAAAGCCCGCTACCGCGAGGGTAACGGGCTCTTCAATTCAAATGGTGCCCCCAGCGGGATTCGAACCCGCGATATCCACCTTGAAAGGGTGGCGTCCTTGGCCGCTAGACGATGGGGACAGCGGGAAAGAGTATAGCAGACTTTTTTAGCCGTTCACATATCGTTGGCAAACTGAAAAACCACCACAAAGGTGCCTGTCCCCTTTGTGGTGGTGAGGTGCTAGGGGAGGAGCTTCATGGCGGCGTCGTGGGCGGCGTGCTCGTAGGTGTCGTCGAGGGGCTTGAGCGGCAGCAGGGCGGCAGCCTGTGCATCGCCACGGCGCTCGAGGGCATGGGCGATCAACCAGTCGGCGAGCTCGGGGTTCTTGGGCAGCGCCGGGCCATGCAGGTACGTGCCGATGACGCCCTTGTAGATCAGGCCCTCAAAGCCATCGTCGCCGTTGTTGCCGGTGCCCGTGACGACGGACGTTCCGAGCGGCGTGGCATCGGCGTCCAAAAGCGTGCAGCCGCCATGGTTCTCGAATCCCACAAAGGGCTCAGGTGCCAGGTCGGTTTTGACGGCTACGTTGCCGATCAGGCGGTCGGAGCCGCGTACGGTTTCGGCGGCAATGACCCCCAGACCCTCAATGCGATCCTCGCCCATATAGTACGAACGGCCGAGCAGCTGATAGCTGCCACAGATGGCGAGCAGCGAGCCGCCATCCTCAACATAGGATGCGACCTTGTCTTTTTGGGCGAGCAGCTCGTGTGCCACGGCTAGCTGGTCGCGGTCGGAGCCGCCACCCATCATGACGATATCGGCATCGGTGAGATCGAGTGACTCGCCCATACGGACCTCGTCCACGCGAACGGGGATGCCGCGCCAGGCGCAGCGACGCTCGAGGGCGATAACGTTGCCGCCGTCGCCGTAGAGGTTGAGGGCATCGGGGTACAGGTAGACGATGCGCAGCGGGCGCGAAAGCTCGACTGGCGCGATACCGACAGGAAGAGCGCTGCCGTCGGCACGGGCTACGGCGCGCCCAGCAACAGCGTCGGCGGTGGCGCCTTTCAGCCCGTCGAGCTCCTTGACCAGCGGCGGGAAGGCCGTGTAGTTGGCGACGGCGTAGAAGGTGTCATCGGCGGCCTCGTCTGCCACGGCGCCAATTGCCTGCGCGACGTCCGAGATAATCGCGGCATCGATGCCGGCGTACTTGAGGCGCACCTGCATGTCGTGCGCGCGCGTGCCTCCGGCAAAGGCGACAAGACCCGGCGTGTCGGCGATGCGCTCAAAGTCGACGTCGTAGATCCACGATACATCGTGGCCGTCGGCGTCGTTGTCGTTGAGGAAGAAAGCGCAGAGTCTGCCGCCTGCCGTCTTGATGGACTGGATTTGTCGATCGAAGCCTACGGGATTTTTGGCCAGGTTTGCCTCGACGGTACGGCCGGCGATCTCCCAGCGGCCCATGCGTCCGCCGGCGGGGACATAGGCATCGAGCGTGGGCTGCAGATGCGCCGCGTCTACGCCCAGCTCGCGCGCCGCAAAGAAGGCGGCGGCAACGTTGTAGACCATGTACAGGCCGTTGTAGCGCGTGGCGATGTGTACGGCAGCTGCGTCGGACGCAGATCCAAAGACCAGGTCAAAGCCGTAGCCGTCGCAGCCGAGCTCCACGCCCGTCACACGGCGGACCAGTGCGGGGCGTGCCCAACCGCACGAGGGGCAATGGTAGGCGCCGAGTTGACCATACTGCACATAGTCGTACTCCAACGGCGCGTTGCACTGCGAGCAAAAACGCGAGTCGCTAATGCGATCGGACTCGGTGCCCGTGGCGCCGTCGATGCCAAAGGCGATGCTCGTGTTAGGGACGCGCGCGGCAATCGAGGCGCACAGCGGGTCGTCGGCGTTGTAGATAAGCGTTGTTGTCGGCGAGAGCTCCAACGCATGGGCGATGACCTCCTGGGTGTGATCGATCTCGCCGTAGCGGTCTAGCTGGTCGCGGAACAGGTTGAGTAGCACAAAGTACGTCGGCTTGAGCTTGGGCAGAACGCGTACGGTGTAGAGCTCGTCACACTCAAAAACGCCCACGCGCTTGCCGCTGCTGGTGTGCCTAAGGCCGCCGCGGGCCTCGAGCAGAGCACCCACCACACCAGGTTCCATATTGTTGCCGGCACGGTTGCACACCACGGTAGCACCGCTGGCAGCAACGGCATCGGCGATGAGGTTGGAGGTGGTGGTCTTGCCATTAGTGCCGGTGATCACCACGCTGCGGTCGACCAGGCTCGCGAGGTCGCTTAGCAGCTCGGGGTCGATTTTCATGGCGATGCGGCCGGGAAGCACGCCACCCTGGCGTTTGAGGACAGAGCGCAGTCCCCAGCGAGCGATATCGCTCGAGGTGCAGGCAAGAGATGAGCGGAAGTTCATGAAGCCGTTCCTAACATAGATGACATGGTCGGGGCGATCGCGTCGCTAAAAGCCGTAGCGGCGCGCAAATTCCTGGGCAAGCTGCGATACGTCTTCGCAGGCATTGGCCCAGGGGGCAAAGTCGGGGGTATCCGAGATAATGCCGTCCGCTTCCCAAACGGCCTGGTGCGAAAGATCCCAGGGATCGCGTGGCTCGGGCCGGCAGGGAAGGTACGGCGTCTGGTACATGGGGTTCAGCAAGAAGAACGCGCCGCCCTCGCAGCGGTTAGCAAACTCGCGCAGCGCGCGTGTCGCCGGGCGCATCTTGTTCGTTTTGAACAGCAGAATCGTGCGGGCGAGCAGATACCAAGGAGAGTTCTCGAGTGCGTCTGCCCCGATCTCTTCCTCGAGCTGGTGGGCTAGGGCAAAAAAGCCGTCCTGATCTTCCAGACGAGCGAGGGCGAGCAACACGGTGCCTGCGGCTCGGGTGGGATAGCCTTCTGCCTTAAGGACGCGGCGGGCGTAGTTGGCGGCAGCGCGGTAGCGGGCGCTCGCCATGCACAGCTGCGAGATGGCCTCGAGCGTATGAAGCCACCCGATAAGAGCCGGCTCGCTCACGGTGAGATCGGCCGCCGTCACGCTGTCTGTCAGCACTTTGTTGGCCCAGTAGTGCGGGGCTTCCATGTCGAACCCGGGCACGCTTTGCTGCAGGTAATCGGCCGTGGTCGCCTCGAGCTTCATCAGGTCGCCCAGGCAGGCGTCAACGGGCATGTCGGCCAGGATGATGGCGAGCAGCTGGGCATCGAGGACATGCGCATCGACGCGGACGATCTTGAGCAGTTCATCACGCATATCGTCGAACAGGCGGTTGCGCGTCTGCTCAAACTCCTCGTCGCTGCCCATGTCCTCGATGCGATGGAGCTCGTCGAGCAGGTGGCGATGAACACCGGCATAGGACAGCAGCGCTTGGGCATGCTCGGACTGCGCATACTTTTGAGGATTCGCGCTAATGTCGTTATGGACAAGCTCGCGTGCTGCATCGGTGAGCTCGGGGTGCGACGCCAGATAGGTGCGCTCCAGGTAGGCGGGGATGTAGACGCTCGGATCCATTAGAGGTCCCCTCCCTTAAATGGAAGTCCCTGCTCGGCTGCGCGCAGGATGCGCTCGTCGATCTGGGAACGCACGATATCGTTGGTGGCGACCCAGGCGGCAAAGCTGGCGTTGTCGGGGGCGCCCAGGCCCTCCTGCAGCACCGGCGTCGCCTCGGACAGCGCGAGGACAAGCTCGTCGGTGGAGCCTACGCCTACGTTGACGCGGGCATAGACGCCATCGGGAAACTCGGTTTGGAAGTAGAGTGCCTCGGCTGCGTGCGGACACGAGCGCACAAGGATACGCAGGTAGTGCTCGGCGCCCTCGTAGTCCAGTTCGCGCCAAGCCGTGCTCATCAGCGCGATGAGCGTCCACGGGTCCAAGTCGCGCTCCGCATCTTTGGGGCGGCGGCGCAGTGGGGTATTCGCGAGGTACGGCACGGAGTGTGCGGAGCGAAAGCGCTTGAGCTCCTCGGCGGGGTATTCGAGCTTTGCCATGGCGAGCATCGCGGTGTGGCGGACACCAGCGGGGTCGTTGGGCGCAAAGTCCAAGCTGCGATTCGCGGCTTCGAGCGACATGCGATAGCGGCCGCTAATGAGGGCGCGCGATGCCAAGGCGGCAAGCCAGCGCAGATAGGGGCGGCGCGTAAGGTCGCCTGCGGCCTCGCGCTCGTAGGGGTCCTGGGCCGAGGCGATTTTGAGCGCTAGGTCGTGCTCGACCTCATCGCACTTGGACACCAGGTACTGTACGTATTCCTCGTTGGATTCGGCGGTGAGGGCGGTCAGCATGCGCTGAGCGTCCCAGTTGGCCGGATCGAGTGCGGCCGCCTCGCGGAGCATGTTCTCGGCAGCTGTCTCTTCTTGCTCTGCCTGGGTATCGTCAGGGATAAAGGGAATGCGGTAGTCGACAGCCTCGACCACCTTGGCAATGAGGTGCCCGGCGCGGTCGCGGTCGTGCACGATGAGCGGTGCGGGGTTGCGGGTGAATTGTTCCATCAGACGCTCTACGGCGGCAGCGTCGGTGAGCGGGATATTGTCGCGGCGCAAGGCCTCAAGAACGAGGCGATGGCAATCCTCTTGAATGGGATCGAATGCCATGGGGCCTCCTTTGCTGCGGTTAGGGTTCAAATGTTTCTATATAAGGTTCTAGTTTACCCGCATGTGGCACACCGGGGGTGCCGCACTTGGACTTGCACCTTTGCACCACGAAGACGGATGTCGCACAAATGTCGGCACCTTGGACGACCGAGTGGTATCACGGTGCCGCAAACGGTCGATTTTTGGCGGCGAACGGTGCATATTTTGGAGGGGCACCGTCCTGCCCAGGATATGTAGTCAACCTTGATAAAACGTTTGCCCAGCTTGGGAGTATGAATGCCGCACAAGGGTCTTCAGGGATAGAAAAAACGTTTCATCATTGGCGGCTTTAGGTGAATAACTGACCAACCAGAACGGTAAAATAGTGTTTGTCTGAGCGTTGAGACGTTTAGACATCGCGCATTGTCATCGCCGGCAACGCGCAAACCGGTCCTAACGGAGCCAATTGGGTGCTCCGTTATATACGCAAGTCTAAGAGGGGCTTGTTTAGGAGGCACAGTATGGGACGTTTTACCAATCCTCGCGATCTGTACTTTGGTGAGGGCGCTCGCCACGAGGTGAAGAACCTCAAGGGCAAGAAGGCCATCATCGTTTCTGGCGGCAGCTCTATGCGTCGCGGCGGGTTCCTGCAGGACGTCGAGGCCGACCTCAAAGAGGGCGGCTTCGAGGTCAAGCTGTTCGAGGGCGTCGAGTCCGATCCGTCCATCGAGACGGTCATGAAGGGCGCCGAGGCCATGCGCGAGTTCGAGCCCGACTGGATTATCGCCATCGGCGGCGGCTCGCCCATCGATGCCGCTAAGGCCATGTGGGTCTTCTACGAGTATCCCGAGGAGTCCTTCGATAACATCATCCAGCCGTTCAGCTTCCCCGAGCTGCGTCAGAAGGCTCACTTCTGCGCCATCTCCTCTACCTCCGGTACCGCTACCGAGGTCACTGCCTTCTCCGTCATCACCGACTACGCCAAGGGCATCAAGTACCCGCTGGCCGACTTCAACATCACCCCTGATGTCGCCATCGTCGACCCCGAGCTCACCTACACCATGCCCGCCAAGCTGTGCGCTCACACCGGCATGGACGCTCTGACCCACTGCATGGAGGCCTACGTTTCCACCTGCGCCTCTATGTTCACCGATGCCAACGCTCTGCACGGCATCCGCGAGATCGTCGAGTGGCTGCCCAAGTCCTATGCTGGCGACCATGAGGCCCGTCAGCACATGCACGAGGCTCAGTGCATCGCCGGTATCGCCTTCTCCTCGGGCCTGCTCGGCATCGTTCACTCCATGGCTCACAAGACCGGTGCTGCCTTCGAGAACGGCCACATCATCCACGGTGCTGCTAACGCCATGTACCTGGGCAAGGTCATCCAGTGGAACTCCAAGGATCCCCGTGCTGCCGAGCGTTACGCTTACGTGGCCAAGGAGATCCTGCACCTTCCCGGCGAGACCAACGAGGAGCTCATCGCTGCACTCGTCCAGAAGATTCGCGACCTCAACGACCAGCTCAACATTCCGCAGTCCATCAAGGATTACGCGAATGGTGGCGTGAAGGTCGACGCCGAGAACCCGCAGATGGTTTCCGAGGAGGAGTTCCTCGCCAAGCTGCCCGAGATCGCCGCGAACGCCGAGCAGGACGCTTGCACGCCCGAGAACCCGCGTGAGACCAAGGCTGCCGACTTCGAGAAGATCCTCAAGGCCTGCTACTACGACACCGACATCGATTTCTAATCGACTCTTGTTATCGTAACGAGGGGCTCCGCACGTATCTGTACGGAGCCCCTTTCTTTTTTCTTTTAGAGAATGGGATAGTTATGGCTGCAATTTTCAATAGCCCCAGCAAGTACATCCAGGGTCCGGACGAGCTCGCCAAGCTCGGCTCCTATGTCGAGCCGCTCGGCGCTAAGGCCCTCGTCATCGTGACGCCTTCGGGCAAGAAGCGCGTCGGTGCCAAGATCGAGGGCGGCTTTGCCGAGGCCAAGGCCGAGCTGCTGTTTGAGGACTTTAACGGCGAGTGCTCCAAGGGCGAGGTCGATCGCCTGGTTGCGCTCGCTCGCGACAACGGTTGCGACATCATCGTCGGCGTCGGTGGCGGCAAGATCCTCGACACCGCGAAGGCCGTCGCCTATTACCTGGAGTCCCCGGTTATCATTTGCCCCACCATCGCCTCGACCGATGCACCGTGCTCGGCGCTTTCGGTGCTTTACACCGATGACGGCCAGTTCGATAAGTACCTCTTCCTTAAGGCAAACCCCAATATCGTCCTGATGGATACGACGGTTATCGCGGCGAGCCCGGTGCGCCTGACGGTTTCCGGTATGGGCGATGCGCTCGCAACCTACTTCGAGGCCCAGGCGACGCACGATGCCGACGGCGGCACCTGCGCTGGCGGCAAGGGCAGCATGGCTGGTCTGGCGCTCGCCAAGCTCTGCTACGAGACGCTTATGGCCGATGGCGTCAAGGCCAAGGTTGCGCTGGAGAAGGGTGCGCTCACGCCTGCCGTCGAGCACATCATCGAGGCCAATACGCTGCTTTCGGGCATTGGCTTTGAGAGCTCGGGCCTTGCTGCCGCTCATGCCATCCACAATGGCCTGACGATGCTGCCCGAGTGCCACAGCATGTATCACGGCGAGAAGGTCGCCTTCGGCACTATCGTCCAGCTGGTACTCGAGGATGCCCCGACCGAGAAGCTCGAGGAAGTCTTGGGCTTCTGCATTGAGCTGGGCCTGCCGGTCACGATGAAGGAACTTGGCGTTGCCGAGCTTACGCGCGAGCAGGCCATGATTGTTGCCGAGGCCGCGTGCGCGCCCGAGGACACCATGTGCAATATGCCGTTTGAGGTGACGCCCGAGATGGTCGCAAACGCCATCCTGGGTGCCGACGCACTGGGCCACTACTATCTCATGGATGAGTAAATCAAGCTAAGGAAGGGGCAAAGCCAACAGATGGCTTTGCCCCTTTTTGCTATGGTGCAAAGGGGTCAGGGTACTTTGCACCCATCGTTGTTTGATGAAGGGTGGATTCTCGTATGGCGCTTCCTATGGTTTATGGCGGCCCCGGTCGGTATGTTCAGGGACCGGGGGAGCTTTCGCGCCAGGGCAGGTATTTGTCATGGTTGGGCTGCGCTGCCTATGTCTTGTTTGACCAGGGCACCGAGGATCGGCTGTGCAGGCAGATCGTCGATGGATTTCTGGATGAAGATCTAAGCGAGCCGTTCTTTAAGATTTACAACGGTCCGTGTACGGAAGATGCCGTTGTCGAAATGGCCAAGGAAGCCCGGGCCGAGTATTGCGACATGGTGGTGGGCATTGGCGGCGGCAAGATGCTCGATATCGCCAAGGCCGTTGCGTTTTATGCCGAGTTGCCGTTGTGTGTATGTCCCACGGCGGCGTCGATGGACGGTCCGTGCAGCGCGATTTCGGTGCTGTATCACGAGGATGGGTCGTTCGACCGCTACCTGATGCTCGAGAAGAATCCAGACTTGGTCGTGGTCGATACCAACGTGGTCGCGGCGGCCCCGCTGCGTATGACGGTCGCTGGTATGGGCGATGCGCTGGCAACGTATTTCGAGGCGCGTTCGTGCGCCGCGGCGCACGGCGCCAACGAGCACGGTGGCGCGCCGGGACACTTGGCCTTGGTTGCGGCTCGTGCCTGCTATGACACACTCATGGAGTGCGGCGTCGCTGCCAAGCGCGATCTCAAAAAGGGCCGTACATCGCCAGCGGTTGAGCGCCTGATCGAGTGCAATATTCTGCTCTCGGGTGTTGGCTTTGAGAGTGGTGGCTTAGCGCTTGCCCATGCCATAGCCAACGGCCTGACGATTCTGCCCGAGTGCAAGGCCATGCATGGTGAGGCCGTGGCATTTGGCCTGGTGGTGCAGCTGCGCCTGGAGCGTGCGCCCGAGCTTGATCAGGTGCTCGAGTTTTGCCAGCGCGTTGGTCTACCGACGACGCTCGCGGAGCTGGGACTTGGCGAGATTTCCGATACCGACCTGATGAGCGTTGCGGATGCGGTCTTTAGAAACGAGCGCAATATGGCCAACGAGCAGGCCAAGGTGACCAGACAAAAGCTCGTGCAGCTCATGTGCGAGGCATAGCTTGGCACTTGATTGACCTTGTGCAATCGAGGCGGCGATAGGCCATGGGCTATTTGCCGCAAAGATGCTCCGCGTGTAATTTGCCCGAGGCGTGGGCCGATAGCGTATCATTATCTCTTGCTTGTTTGCACTGCTCAGGGAGGGGCCGCGCATGGCGCAGGAACACGATCTGTTTGATGACATTATCGAGATCAGCAAGGGTTTCGACTTTCTTAAAAACCCGCTTGGCGGCGTGACCGATGCACTCGATCCATCGGCGCCGCAGTGGAATCCTGCCGACTACAAGGAGCGCCCGCGCGGCAACACCATTCCGTGCTTGACCTGCAAAAACGAAAAGAGCGGCTGCACCGCGTGCATGGACGTGTGCCCGGTCAACGCTATCGAGGTCGAGGAAGACTCCATCGAGATCCTCGACTCCTGTCGCAAGTGCGGCCTGTGCGCCGCTACTTGCCCGACGGAGGCGATCATCTCTCCGCGCCTTGCACCCAAAAACGTCTACGACGACATTGTCTCGGCGGCTACGAGCCACGAGACCGCCTACGTTACCTGCACGCGTGCCCTTAAGCGCATGCCGCGCGAAAACGAAGTCGTCGTTGCCTGCGTGGGCGATATTACGGCGGAGACCTGGTTCTCGGTACTGGCCGACTATCCCAACGTGAGTGTGTACCTGCCGTTGGGCGTGTGCGATAAATGCCGCAACACCGGCGGTGAGGACATTCTTGGCGAGGCGATTGCGAAGGCCGAAGAGTGGTCTGGCACGGGTATGGGCCTAGAGGTCGACCCCAAGAGCCTCAAGTGCCATAAGCGCCGCGAGTACGAGCGCAAGGAGTACATGGAAAAGATTGCCCGCACCACGGGCCTAACGGTGACCAAGCTCAATCCGGCGACGGCGGCGCTGGCCTCGGTGACGCAAAAGCTCAAGGCTCATCGCCATCAGATTACCCAGCTCGAGCGTACGCTCAACACCATGTGCGGCACCACGACGACCAAGCGTCGCCGTTCGCTCACGCACGGGCGGCAGCTGGTGCTCTCGACGCTGCAGAACCACCCCGAGCTTGCCCAGAATATGCAGGTGAGCACACCGGAATGCGATTTTGACAAGTGCACGTCATGCGGCGAGTGCGTCAACGTGTGCCCCACGTTTGCCTGCGATTTGGTGGGAAGCGGTCGCTTTGCACTGGAGTCCACGTATTGCCTAGGTTGCGGAGCCTGCGTCAAGGTGTGCCCCGAGCATGCGCTCAAGCTGGTCGAGCACGATGCGTCCAATCTGGTCGTTGTCGACCCCGAGGCCGAGGAAAAGGCCGCTCAGAAGGCCAAGGCCCACGAAGAGGCCCAGAAGGTCAAGGCCGAGGCAAAGGCCAAGCTGGACAAGATGCTCGACCAGGTGGAGAAGCTCGCGGACTAGTCAGCGAGCTCTATCTCTGCTTCATTTGCGCCGCCGCGGTGTCCGGATTCGCCCGGATGCTGCGGCGGCGCTATACTTATACGGTTTGAAGTACCTGTACCAAAAGGAGCTGTCGTGTCCCTTTCCATCGGTATCGTGGGCCTGCCCAACGTGGGCAAGTCGACGCTGTTCACCGCGCTTACCAAAAAGACCGGCCTTGCCGCCAACTACCCGTTTGCCACGATCGACCCCAACGTGGGTATCGTCGACGTGCCCGATAGCCGCTTGCAAAAGCTTGCCGACATCGTTAACCCGGGTCGCATTGTGCCGGCGACGGTCGAGTTCGTCGACATCGCAGGTCTGGTGAAGGGCGCTAACGAGGGCGAGGGCCTGGGCAACCAGTTCCTGGCCAACATTCGCGAGACCGACGCCATCTGCGAGGTCGTGCGCTACTTTAAGGACCCCAACGTCATGCGTGAGGTGGGCCGCACGGGCGAGTTCGTCGATCCCGCCGGCGATGCCGACACCATCATGACCGAGCTCATCCTGGCCGACATGGGCACGCTCGAGAAGCAGCTGCCTAAGCTCGAGAAGGAGGCCAAGCGCGACAAGGAGCTCATGCCCAAGTTCGAGGTTGCCAAGCGCCTGCTTGCCTGGCTCAACGAGGGCAAGCGCGCCGCATCCATGGAGATGACCGACGAGGAGCGTGCCGCCGCCAAGGGGCTGTTCCTGCTCACCATGAAGCCCATCCTGTATGTGGCCAACGTGGACGAGGATATGCTCAACGACGATCTGGCGCCCATCGACGGCGTCAAGCCGCTGCCGATCTGCGCCAAGATCGAGGCCGAGCTTTCCGAGCTCGATCCCGAGGACGCCGCCGACTACCTGGAAAGCCTGGGCCTGGAACAGCCCGGTCTGGACGTGCTCGCGCAGGCGGCCTATAAGCTGCTCGGTCTGCAGTCGTTCTTTACGGCCGGCGAGATGGAGGTCAAGGCCTGGACGGTTCGTCAGGGCGCGACCGCTCCGCAGGCCGCCGGTGTTATCCATACCGACTTTGAGCGCGGCTTTATTAAGGCCGAGGTCATTGGCTACGACGACTACATCGAGCTCGGCGGCGAGCAGGGCGCCAAGGCCGCCGGCAAGCTGCGTATTGAGGGCAAGGACTATGTCATGGCCGATGGCGACGTCGTGCACTTCCGCTTTAACGTGTAAGGGCGACGCATATGTTTAAATACGGCAAAAAAGCTGGGTACATGGGTATTGCGCTGCTCGTACTTGCGGTGATCCCGCTGGTGGTTGCAGCGTGTGTTATCCCCAACATTGGCCCCGAGGTGGCAACGAAGTTTAACGCCGCCGGCGAGGTGACGCGCTGGGGCAAGAGCTACGAGCTGTTGGCGCTGCCGGTACTCAATCTGCTGCTGAGCGTGGCGACGTACTTTACGGCGGGACGCCAGGCAAAAAATAATGATGACTCCGCCGCCATGGCGCGCATCGTGTGCGAGCGCTACCTGCGCAACGGTTGCATCACGGGTGTGTTCCTCAACGTGATCAACGTTTACTTTATGTACTCGGCGATTACTGGAACGGGCTTTGGCTTTGGTTTCTAGCTTGTCCTTTTAGGCAACGAGCCTGCACGCATATTCAATGGCTGCTGCGAGGCCGCCGCTCGATCGTGGTTTAAAGACCATGTCGGCGGCGGCCTCGTTTTCGTATCCGGCGCCGCGAAGGGCGAGTGCGATACCGGCTTCCAGGAGAAGGGGCAGACCGCGTTGGCTGGTTGCGATCACGGCAGCCTGATTGAGCGAGCAGCTGTGCGCTTGGCATTGGATGGCAAGTTCACCTTGCGCCGGGCAAGGGACCAGAATGGCGGCGACGCGACTTGATAGCAATGCAAATGCCGTGCGCTCATCGGGCGAAAGGGCTTCTGCTTCAACGACGACGAGCTTGGGCGGTGCGCTGTTTGTGCGAAGCGTGGCTCGGTACATGCGGACCGAAGAACCCGACATAGAAAACTCCTGTGTATTCGGCAAAACGTAAACTATAGTTTACGTTTATGTTCGGCTCCATTTCAAACTCGGCTGCATGGACGAACGTGCGAAACAGATTCTTGGCAGGCGGGTCGAAGAGACACGCAGGGACCTTGGTATCTCCAAGGTTGATTTTTGTGTGGCGACAGGAATCAGCCGACCCTACCTCGATCGAATCGAAGATGGGACGGCAAATTTCACGCTCAAGGTTCTATTTAAGATCGCGCCCGCACTCGGCATGACGGTGTCAGAGCTTCTCGAGGGCATCGAATAGGGGATACCCGTCGACAACTGAATTACGCCATCGGGATACGGTCGTGGTTGACTTGGCTGTAGAACAGGCGCTGGATCTCGGCGGCATCGCGTGACTGGCCGAGCGCCCACATGGTTTTGGCCACGAGCGTCTCGGTGGTCATATCGTCGCCGCGCAAAATACCCGGATGATCGGCGTAAGCTCGGCCGACCTCATAAACACCCAGGTCAAGGCCCTCCTCGGGGACCTGCGTGGTCATAACGACGGTGCGACCCGAATCGACCCAGCGGAAAATTGCCTCTTGGAACGAATCGCCGGACTCGCCAAACTCGGGAATACCGCCAATGCCAAAGGTCTCAAGAATTACAGCATCGTAGCTATCGGCTAGGGCGTCCAGGATACCCGGGTTCACGCCGGGCGTCAGCTTAAGGACAAATACGCGCGGATTGATACTGTCGTAGAAACGCACCGGGCTCTCATTCTGATGAGTGCCGTGAAGCCCGTTGCGCACAATGCGGTCGTTGCGGATGTAGGCAATGGGCGGATAGTTGACGCTAATGAACGCGTTAAAGCTCATGGTGCGCTGCTTGCGGGCGCGCGTGCCAGCAATGGCGACGCCGCCAAACACGATCGAAACGTCGTGCGAATGCTCGTCGAGCGCATAGAGCAGGCTCTGGTACAGGTTGAGCTTGGCGTCGGTAAAGGGATTGCCCATGGGCTTTTGCGAGCCGGTGAGCACGATAGGCTTAGGGCTGTCCTGAATCAGATAGGAAAGCGCCGCCGCGGTGTAGCTCATGGTGTCGGTGCCGTGTAGAATCACGAATCCGTCGTGGTCGGCATAGCCCTTGACGATGACGTCGCGGATACACATCCAGTCGCTGGGGCGCATGTTGGTGCTGTCGATGTTCATGGGCTGCACGACGTCGAGCTCGCAGAGGCCCGAGATCTCGGGGACGCTCTGGGCGAGCTCCTCACCGGTCAGGGCGGGGGAGAGGCCGTTGCCGTCCTCGGTCGATGCGATGGTGCCGCCCGTGGCGATGAGAAGGATGCGCTTCATGCTGGTATTCCTATCGTATTTGCCGCCGCAGAGGCGGAGTCGTTCGGCAGTATTGTGGCACAGGGCGTCCAATGTTCAAACGTATTACATCATCTGTAACGTTTGAAAACACTTCAATTGCCGTCAAACAGGGGCCCAGGTCGTGCGTTTGCCGTGCGCTGATGGCTGCGAGGGGCGAGAAACCCCATATAACGTGTACACTATGAAGGCTATTTTCGTTCATTCACGCGGGTGGGCACCGGCTCCCCGCCAACAAGAGGGGGAACCATGGATCAAAAGGCTTCCGCAAAGGTCCTCGTACTCGACTTTGGTGCGCAGTACGGTCAGCTCATTGCCCGTCGCGTCCGCGACCTCAACGTGTATTCCGAGATTGTCCCCTGCGACATCTCGGCCGACGAGATTCGCGAGATGAACGCCTCTGCGCTCATCCTTTCCGGCGGTCCGGCTTCCGTGTATGCCGAGGACGCTCCGTCTATAGATCCCGCCATCTTTGACCTGGGCCTTCCCGTCCTGGGCTTCTGCTACGGCCATCAGATCACGGCCGTGACGCTCGGCGGCAAGGTCGGCCACTCCGAGGTGGGCGAGTACGGCCGCGCCACCATCACGCGCACGGCCGGCGCCAAGCTCTTTAACTCCACGCCCATGGAGCAGACCGTGTGGATGAGCCACCGCGACGCCGTTTCCGAGGTGCCCGAGGGCTTTACCGTTACCGCCAGCACTGACGTGTGCCCGGTTGCCGCCATGGAGTGCGTCGAGCGCAAGATTTTCACCACGCAGTTCCACCCCGAGGTCAAGCACTCCGAGTATGGTCAGCAGCTGCTGAGCAACTTCCTGTTTGAGATCTGCGGCCTGGAGCCCAACTGGAGCATGGACAACCTGGTCGAGACCATGACGGCCGAGTTCCGCGAGAAGGTCGGCGACGACCGCGTGATTCTGGCCCTGTCCGGTGGCGTCGACTCCTCCGTCGTGGCTGCGCTGGGTGCTCGCGCCGTGGGCAAGCAGATGACCTGCGTGTTCATCAACCACGGCCTGCTGCGCAAGGGCGAGCCTGAGCAGGTGGAGGAGGTCTTCACCAAGCAGTTTGACGTCGACTTTATCCACGTCCACGCCGAGGACCGTTATGCCGAGCTTTTGGCCGGCGTGGTTGAGCCCGAAGAGAAGCGACGCATTATTGGCACGCAGTTCTGGAAAGAATTCTTCGCTGTGGCTCAGCAGCTCGAGACCGATGGCAAGCCGGTCAAGTATCTGGCGCAGGGCACCATTTATCCCGACATTATCGAGTCGGGTGCTCGCAAGACGGGCGGCAAGACGGCTACTATCAAGAGCCATCACAATCTGATTCCGTTCCCCGATGGCGTGCATTTCGACTTGATCGAGCCGCTCGACCACTTCTTTAAGGACGAGGTTCGCGCGCTTGGTCTGGCGCTTGGTTTGCCGGCGCACATCGTGTTCCGTCAGCCGTTCCCGGGTCCGGGTCTCGCGATTCGCATTATCGGTGCCGTCGACAAGGAAAAGCTCGAGATTCTGAAGAATGCTGACGCGATTGTGCGCGAAGAGCTCGATGCATACAACCAGCGTTTGTTCGAAGAGACGGGTGACCGCAATTCCGAGCATAGTTGCTGGCAGTACTTCGCCGTGCTGCCCGACATTAAGTCGGTTGGCGTTATGGGCGACGAGCGTACGTATCAGCGCCCGATCATCCTGCGTGCCGTCGAGTCCAGCGATGCCATGACCGCCGACTGGGCCAAGCTGCCCTACGATGTGTTGGCCAAGATTTCCGGCCGCATTGTCGCCGAGGTCCCCGGCGCCAACCGCGTGTGCTACGACATCACGTCCAAGCCGCCCGCGACCATCGAGTGGGAGTAGGCTGACAGGGTTCTGACCTGCACTTTTGAGTGCCGCACTGTGCTCCTGAGTTTCGTTTCGTACGAGAGTTACGGCAAAGCCACCAGCGATAATGGTGAGTAAATACGATAATCTAGCCTCTGTTTCCGCGTCGGAACGGAGGCTTTTTCTTTGCCTTTTTACTCCCCCCCCCTTTTACCTGCGATTTCGCGATTTACTCCCCGTGTTTCAAGATGGAAGCGTTTGGTTGCGAGGCGCTCCGGTGTGAGGGCCTGAGTCGTCAGGCCCCGCACAGGGGGACCGCGATGGTGGCCACCGCGCCGCCCGAGGGGCTGTTGGCGAGCGAGACGGAGCCCCCGTGGGCGCTCGCGGCCTCGGCGGCGGCGTGGAGGCCGAGCCCGTAGTGGCGGCCTCCGTCGCGCGAGGAGCGGGAGGAGTCGTCTGTGAAGAGGCGCTCGCAGCCGCGTTCGAGGGCGGCGGGAGAAAAGCCCGGTCCGTCGTCGGCGACCTCGATGACGAGGCGCCCGCCCGCGACGTCGCAGGAGACAGCCACGCGCGAGCGCGCGTGCTCGGCGGCGTTGGCCACGAGGTTCGCGGCGGCTCGCGCCAGGGCGGTTCGGTCGAGCGGGGCCTCGGGCGCGCCCGCGACAGCAGGGCCCGTGGTCGCGTCGAGCGTCACGCCTCGCGCCCGGGTGATCTGGGCGGCCTCGGCGAGGACCTGCTCGCAGAGCTCGGCCGGCCGCATGGGGGCTCTCTCCGCCCCGCCGGACCCGCGCGAGGCCTCGATGAGCAGGCGCACGTAGCCGTCGAGCCTTTCGACACTGCCGGCTATGTCGCGCGCGGCGGCCGCGAGGTCGGCGTCTTTCTCGTCTTCCAGCTCCTCCGCCACGAAGTCGGCGTTGGCGCGCAGCACGGTGAGCGGCGTCTTGAGGTCGTGGGCGAGCGACGCCACCTGCTCGCGCTGCCCCCGCTCCGCGGCCCAGCGGGCCTCGAGCGACTCGGCGAGGGAGGTCCGCATGGCGTCCATCGCGGCGAGGACGTCGTTCACCTCGCGCACGTTAGTGCTGCCGACCGCGAAGTCGAGATCCCCCGCGCCGACGCGCCCCGCTGCCTCCGCGAGCGGCGCCATCTTGCGCGAGATCACGCGGCTCGCACGGCGCGCCACGAGCGCGAGCGCGAGCGCGCTTCCCGCAGCGGCGCCGACGAGCATGAGGTTCTGTGGGTTGGGGAGCAGGCCGGCGAGCCCGCGCGAGACCCACTGCGGCAGGTACTCGCTGACGAGTGCGCAGGCCCCGCCGCCCTTGAGCGGGAACGCGGCGTAGGTGAGGCCCGAGCCTCCGCCCTCGATCTCCACTGTGCCCGGATCCGCGGCGAGTGCCGCACGGGCCATTTCCGCCGCGCCCTCGAGCCGCGTGCCCTCGAGGTCTGTCATCAGCACGTATCCGTCCTTGTTCAGGATGAGGTAGCGGTACGCCGTCGGCACGTCCTGCTGCCCGCAGACGCCGTCGCGTGCCAGGCCCTCCGCGACCTCGCGCGCATTGGCCGGCCCCCAGCTTGCCTCGTAGACGAAGCCCGCGTTGATCGCCGCGGAGAGCGCCATGAACGAGGCGAGCCACGCCGTGGCGACCGCCGCGAACGCGTAGGCGAAGTAGCGCGCGATGACGAAGGAGAGCGGCATGCCCCCGCGACCTCGCGCCCCGGTCCTCAGAGCTGCCACTTGTACCCCATCCCCCAGACGGTCGCGATCGGATCGGCGCCGGCCTCGGAGAGTTTCCTCCGGGCGCGGCTGACCTGCATGGATATGGCCGCGTCGTCGGCGTCGCTCTCCCAGCCGAGCACCGCCTCGCGGATCTGCGCGCGGCTCATGACCTGCCCGGGGTGGCGGGCGAGGTACTCGCAGATGGCGTACTCGGTGGGCGTGAGCGGCACGGCCTCGTCGCCCACGGCGAGGCCGCGCGCCCCGAGGTCGATCCGCACCTCCCCGAAGGAGAGGGCGTGCGAGCGCGGCCGGCGCTCACGGCGTAGATGGGCCGCGACCTTGGCGCGCAGCTCCGCGGCCCCGAAGGGCTTGCGGACGTAGTCGTCGGCGCCCAGGCCGTAGCCGGCCACGGCGTCCTCCTCGGCCACGCGCGCGGTCAGGAAGATGATGGGCCCGTCGAAGTCCGGGCGGATCTGCCGCACGAGCTCGAAGCCGTCGAGCCCCGGCATCATGACGTCGCAGAGCGCGAGGTCGAAGCGCGAGAGGTCCGTCCCCGGGACCGCCGTCGGGTCCGCTGCCTTGACGACCTCGTGGCCGTCGCGGCCGAGGACGCGCGCGAGCGCGTCGAGGATCGCCCGCTCATCATCCACTGCCAGTATCCTCGCCATGTTCGACCTCCTGAAACTCCCGTCGGCATTGTACTTGCGCCGCGCTCAGCGGTCCAGAGCCCCGCGCGCAGCCGCGGGCGCGGGCGCCCACATGGCGATCTCAGGGTTGGGCAGCACGCGGTCGGCGATCGAGCGCGGCGCCGACCCCCAGCCGGCGTCGAGCAGGGCATTCCCGCCCAGGACGAGCGCTGCGGAGAGGAGGGCGAGCACGGCGGCGAGCGGCTTCCTACGCATCTGCCCTCCCGTCCTCGAAGCGGCAGAACCAGGCGAGAAGGACGGCGGCGGCTGCCAGGGTGAGCACGAGGCCAGCGAGCGCAGTCGTGAGGAGAGGGCCCGCCGCGCGTGCGGCGTCGATGAAGGCCTCCACCCCGAGCGACCCCAGGCGCGCGGGCCAGGCGAGCGGCACCCAGCTCAGGGGCGTCGCCAGGGCACCGGTGAGCTCGCCGGTCATGAGGCCGTGCGCAAGTCCGCCCACCGAGAAGAACGCGAGGAGCATCCCCGCCGCGCCGGCGCCGATGGCGGCGTTGCGGCCGAGGCGCAGGGCCACGCCGAGCTCCAGCGCGTAGAGGGGCAGGCTGCCCAGCACGATGCCCGCCCAGGCGGCCGCAAGCGGAGCGGGCCCGAGCGGCAGGCGCCCGGCGACGGCGAGCACGGCCCCGAACACGCCGAGCGCCACGGCCAGCGCGCCCGCGCCGAGCGCCGCAAGGGCGAGCAGCTTCGCCGCGACGGCGCGCCCGCGCGAGGGGACCGCCGTGAGGTTGGCGAGGCGCCCGGCAGCGCGCTCCTCGTCCACGGCGAGCCCGCAGACGATGGCGGACATGATCGGCATGAGGGCGCCGAGGAACTGGGCGTAGGCGTCCGCGCCCAGCGCTGGGTCCCATCGGGTTACGGAGAAGTACTCGCCGCAGGCAAGACCGGCTGCCAGGCCGCAGACGAGGTGCACAGCTGCGAGCGGGGAGCGCGCCAGGCGCAGGGCCTCGGAGAGCAGGGCCCGCGGGAGGGTCATGCGCGGCGTCGGGTCGGGGAGTCGTGTCATGGCCATCACCTCTCCTCGGAGCGCGCGAACCAGGCCGCGCCCGCCGCCGTGAGCGCGGCGAACGCGAGCGCGCAGACCGCAAGGCCCGCCAGTGTGAGCATGCCGTCCGCCGCGAGCGCCCCGCCGAGCGCCATGTCCGCCGCGAGTGGCTCGCCGCTCGGCAGCACGGGGATGAAGCTCGTGGGGATGACCATGCTCGCCGACGGCGGAAAGAGCTGCGGCAGCGGCACCAGCGACCAGGCGAACCCGCCCACGAGCTGCGCGGCGAGCGGGCAGAAGATGCCCGCGAGCATGCCGAGCCGCGCCGTGAGGAAGAGCCCTGCGGGGATCATCCACGCCGCGGTCACCGTGTTGGCGAGCGCGCAGAGGAGCATCGCGAGCGTGCCCGCGGCCGTGAGGCCCTGCGAGGAGAACGCCGAGCCCGCGAGGTAGATGCCGAAGACCACGAGGTTCGAGAGCGTGCAGAGCGCGAGGCACCAGAGCGCCTTGGCCCACCAGGCGCGCCCGAGCGGGAAGCCCAGGCCCAGAAGCCCCCGCATCCGCGTCCGCGCGTCCGCCCGCGCGACGCACGCCACCACGAGCGAGAGGGCCACGGGCAGGAAGAGCGCGTACCAGTAGTTCCACGCGCTGAAGATCTGCACGCCCCGGTAGGGCATCGCGCCGAGCAGCGGCATCGGCAGCGCCATGAGCACGGCCAGGCGAACCGGTGCCGCGTGGCGCGACTTCAGGGCCTCGGCGCGCAGGCCCGCGAGCAGGCCGCCTTTCTCGCCCGTCATGCCGCCACCTCCCCGCGCGCTCGACGCCCCTCCCGGCAGACGCTCATGAAGAGTTCCTCGAGGTCCTGCCCGGGCCGAAGCGCATCCTCGTAGGCGAGGCGCCCCCCGTAGATGATGCCGATGGTGTCCGCCATCTGCTGCACCTCGGAGAGGATGTGGCTCGAGACGATCACCGTCGTGCCCGCCGCCGCGAAGCCGCGGATCTGGTCGCGCAGCTCCTCGATGCCGATGGGGTCGAGGCCGTTGGTAGGCTCGTCGAGCACGAGCAGACGTGGCCGGGCGATCAGCGCCAGCGCGAGCCCCAGGCGCTGCCGCATGCCCATCGAGAAGCGCCCGGCGCGCTTCTTCCCGGTGTCCGCGAGGTCCACGGCGGCGAGCACCTCATCTACGCGGCTCTCGGGAAGGCCCAGCAGCGTGGTGCGCACGCGCAGGTTCTCGCGCGCGGTGAGGTTGGGGTAGAGCGGCGCCTCCTCGATGAGGCTGCCGATTGCGTAGAGGTCCTCGCGGCGCCAGGCGTGCCCGGCAAAGAGGATCTCCCCGACCGTCGGCCGCAGCATCCCGCAGATCATCTTGAGCGTTGTCGACTTGCCGGCGCCGTTGGGGCCGAGCAGCCCGTACACCTCGCCCTCGCGGATATGAAGGCTCACGTCGGCTACGGCGTCCTGCGCCTGGTCGCCACTGCCGAAGCGCTTGGTGAGCCCGCGCGTCTCGAGCATGTAACCCATGGGTTCGTCCTTTCTCTTCCGGGTGCGCGGGCCGAGTCGCCGTGCCCGTGCGCCTTACCTTTCGGGTTCACCATCCATGGTGGGGCGCGTTTCTAACGAAGCTGTAACGGCCGTTGGGCTCTTTTGGCGCCAGCCCTTTTCGACCCGTACGCCACTCATGGTATGTTTATCGCGATAACAAGGACGGAGGTGCCCGTGGCACGCAATAAGTACCCGGAGGAGACGGTCGAGAAGATCAGGGGTGACGGCCCAGCGAGTGTTATTTTGCGAGCTAGGCGCATCGAAAGCGACCTTTCGTGGTATAAACTACTTGCCGGAAGCCGCGGCTTTCAGAGTACGGCTTACGTGTACGTTTAACCTCCGTGGGCGACGGGGTGCCGCAAGGCGTAGAATATCGCCCACCTGTAGGGGCCTGCAGCGATGCGGGCCCCGCTTCGTATGAAGGGGGGGCGCAACCGATGAAGATCGTATCCATCTCCCAGGACTTCTTCGACCTCGTCGATGGCGACCGCGAGCTCATGCTTAAGCACAATCGCCCCTGCATCGTGGTGGTGAGGCTGCGTTTCCGCGGAAAGCGCAGGGACTTCGCTGTGCCGCTGCGTTCCAACATCGCCCCTAACGTGCCCAAAGACCAGTACTTTGCGTTGCCACCCCGCCCCACGACGCGCCCCGGCTGCCGCCACGGCATCCACTACATCAAGATGTTCCCCATAACCAAGGCCCACCAGCGCCGCTTCAGGACCGAGGGCTCGGCCTACTACGAGACGCTCCAGCGCATCATCGATGGCAACACCAAGCGCATTGTCTCCGAGTGCCAGGCATACCTTGACCGCTACGAGCGCGAGGGAAGGCCTCGCTTTGCCGTCGACATCGACCGCATCGTGGGGCTGCTGGAGGGCGAGAAGTAGGGCATCTCGGCTCAGTCTCGAGCCATGCGGAGTCGCTCCGCATTTTTGAACGCCGCGTGTGCGTCCCAAATACTTGAGAAACAAGCTGTGAAGTGCGGTGGCGCGCCCGTGCCCGTGCATAGCCGTCACCATCAGCGTCTACGCGGCGTCGGCTTCAAGTGGAACTGGCGCCGCTGCTGTATATGGTTTGCCTTGCTGCAAATGGCGATCAATGCCCGCGATGCTTCTGCTTGCGCTTCAACTTTCGCTGCTCGAAGCGCGTCTCCGCCTCATCCGCGCGACGCTGACTTCTTGCTTGAGCCGACTCCCGCTTCATTGCTTCCCGCTGTGCCGCGAGCGCCTGTTGCGCCTTGGTGCTCACCGCGGGCCGTTTAAGGGCTTTCGCTGCCTCGCGAGCGCGCCGCTTGGGGTTCTTCGCGGGCTTGCTTGTTTCGGTGGCCTTGTCGCCGAAGAACGAGAGCTTCTCCCATTCGCTTGTAACGAATCGCAGAATCTCCTCATCGGACGGCTCCGCGCCGAAGACGATGCGGGCGACGCCATACCTTCCGCTCTCGACGTGCTCCGCCAGCCCGACCCAGAATTGACCGTCGTGATATACGGTCAGGGTGGACGACACGCTGATCTGCATGGTTGGTTCCTCCTTTATGTAGATGACCATGCAGAGAAGGGACAACCAAGGAGGCAGGTTACTGATGCGGACTAGCGCACGCCCACGACTACCCGACGGGGACTGTGTTTTCATCTCTGGTGGTTGGATTGTGGCACGTGCGAATGCGCCCGGCATCGCTGCTGACATGGCGCTACTGGGATTCGCTCCTCGATGCATCCTTGTGTACATTGCCTTCTCGGTTTCGAAACTTTAGAAATAATCGAGTTTCGAAACCGAGAAGGAGTGGATTATGGCTTGGGTAGACCGCAATACGTACCGACTCCACCGTGTTGGAGAGGCTGGCCGAGTACATGATGGACAACTCCGGCAACCTCAACTCGCCCAACAACATCGCCAACGTCCTCGACGCCAACAAGGTTCCCACCAACCACGTCATCGTCGGGCGCTACATCTCCTACCTCCGTGACGCCTTCGTCTTCTATGAGGCGAAGCGCTACGACATCAAGGGAAAGAAGTACATCACTAACCGAAGAGGACTCCTCACCGAATTCCCTTGAGATCGGTCGGCATTATCGAGCGTGCGCGTTCTCGTAGGCGCCTTTGATTTCTTCCGGCAAATTGTCGGGAATCAGCGCTTCCAGCCTATCCTCGCTGCCATCTTGAATCGCCTGCTCGTAGTACCAGCATTTGAATCTCAGCATATCCAGCGCACGGTTCATGTTCGCGATTTCCGACTCCATGTGGGCCTTCCGCTCCTCGAACATGGCCTTGCGCTGGGGGTAAGTGGACGGGCCCTCCGCACACCATTCCATGAACAGACGGATGTCCTTGATCTCCATCCCCGCTTTCTTCAGACATTCGATGACCCGAAGCGCCTCGAGTTCCGTATCGCCAAATTGGCGAATGCCGGACGTCCGCTCCAGCCCCGGGAACAATCCCTGCTTGTCGTAATACCGCAGCGTTGAGGCGGGCAAGCCGAACATTTCCGCCACCTGTCCGATTGTGTACATGGCCCCTCCGAATAAATCTCGAATTCATTCCTTGACCTAAAGTTAGGTTTAGGTATTACCTTCATTCTCGTCAATACAAATCGGTAGCGCAAGGGGTGGTCCGTAATGGGCAAAACGGTTTTCGCCGGCGGCGTGAACGGCGTGGGCGAAATCGCTGGGCACCCTGCTCTTGAGCAGGCGCGACGAATGGGCATGGGAATCTAGGCGGGCCACTTGGCCATGCGTAAACAGATTCGTGTCCAGAACCATCGATAGGAGGAAATCGATCATGGCAATTAAACAGACGGCGGGCAGAGACGCCCTGGGGGATTTTGCCCCCAAATTCGCTCAGCTCAATGACGATGTGCTGTTCGGCGAGGTGTGGAGCCGAGAAGATGGGCTTTCCCTTCGAGACCGCAGCGTGGTGACGGTGGTGGCCCTAATGGCGCAGGGGCTGACGGACTCTTCGTTCCAATATCATCTGATGTCCGCAAAGAGCAACGGGGTGACCAGGGCTGAGATAGCGGAAATCCTTACGCATGCGGCGTTTTACGCGGGATGGCCCAAGGCGTGGGCGGCCTTTCGCATGGCGAAGGAGGTCTGGGCGGACGAAGATGACGGCGCCGACGCAAAGGCCCGACACCAAAACGAGATGGCCTTTCCCATCGGTGCCCCCAACGACGCATTTGCGAAGTACTTTATCGGGCAAAGCTACCTCGTGCCCCTTTCCACCGAGCAGGTCGGCATTTACAACGTTACGTTCGAGCCCGGCTGCCGCAACAACTGGCACATCCATCACGCCAAAAGCGGTGGCGGACAGATCCTCGTCTGCGTGGCTGGTCGAGGGTTTTATCAGGAATGGGGCAAACCGGCACAGGAGCTGCGCCCTGGCGATGTAGTAAATATTCCCGCGGGCGTAAAGCATTGGCACGGAGCCGCGCCCGACAGCTGGTTCTCCCATCTCGCGCTGGAGGTTCCGGGTGAGGAGACCTCCAACGAGTGGTTGGAGCCCGTGGACGACGAGGAATACCTTACAGCGACTGACAAGGAGGCTTAAATACCTTCGTCACCCGCGCCGCCGCGAGCAGCGTGCGCAAATCGGCCCGAATCGCCTCCGCCTTGTTTCCGAGCTGCAACGGGGCCGAGTCGCCCGAGATGTTTACGCTCAGTAGGTGCGCATCCGGTAGCTTTGCGGTCATGCTCCAGAACGGGAGCGTGATGATGCCGGGGGTCATCTCGCCCACGCCGAGCTCCAGCAACAGCACGCGGCTACTACCACGCTCGCGCGCGAAGTGCTCATATCGTTCGAGGCCCTTGCGCCATGCCGTGCCCTGCAAAAACGTGTCGTCGCGCACCCACGGCACAAGCTGCCAACCGCAGTGCGGGCATCGGGGGACATTCTCGCTGCGGATCTCGAACCCCGCCATGCCTGCGAGCATGCGCTCGACGTAGGGACTCGCATCGAAGATCTCGTCGCAGCATGGTTGCTTGCACTGAAGGTGTGCGAAGCTTCCCTGATAGTTGCAGGTCCTCTCGGCAGGAAACGTCTTCTCAACCTGGGTGTCCACATTGGTGCTCAGGATGAAGTAATCCTTATGGCCGATGAGGGACCGCAGGTCGAGATAGGGTTGTGAGGCCGGCTCGCGCAGCATGAAATCGATGTATCGCGCGTAGTAGGCCCATTGCTGCTCGAGGCTGGGGTAGAGGTGATAGAAGCCGTCGAAAAGGCTCTTGAAGCCAAAGGCTTTCTGCCAGTCCGCCATTCCGGCACACGTCATGCCCGCATGGTTGTAATGGTTGAACCCGGCGGCGCTCGACATACCCGAGCCGATGCCGACGATGATGGCGTCGGCATCGTCGATGAGGCTTCGAAGCCTCATCGCTTCTCTTTCTAGAGGTGGCATCGAACGATCTCCTCGAAAGCCGGGGTCATATCGCCGTCAACGAGAATTGTCTCGCACGAAGCGTCGGGCGTCAGAGCCTGACTGTAGTTGAACACGATGTAGGTGGCGTGTTCGCAGGCGTTCGCGACCCGAGCGAGCATGCGCTTTATGACGCCGTTGCGCAGCCCCACGCCAAGTTCGAGGATGGCAACCTTGTGGTTGCGATGCGCTTGCACAAGGTGCGCGAGATCTTCGAGCTGCGCCATGGCGAGGGCATCTGGGTGGGCGAGACGCTGCTCGTCAATCGACGTGCACGTACTCCCCTCCGTCTCGAGCACGTGGTTCTCGTTGAACCCTGCGCGTGCGAAGTGCCCGTCAATATTGCATGTGATCACGAAGGTATCAGCGTGCTCCGTAAGATGCCGCAGCCCGTTCATGATTGGGCCGGGCTCATACTCGACATACTCCTTTTGATGGAATCGATCGGCCCATCGGCGTCGCACGTTTGCATCCGGAGAGGTGAGCCCCTGCAGTATGCAGCCGATGCCATCAGCCTGGGCGAGGTCTCCGTACGCTTCTTGGAAATGAGCATCGGCGTAGAAGAGGTTGAGCCCCTCTGCCATGTCGAGCCCGTTGCTGGCGCCGATGATGATAAGATCCGCCTCGGCAAGTGCCTGGCCGATACGAACCGCTTTTATCGTTTCCATGCGCTACCTACCCAGCGTCTTGCGCACGTCGGCGAGCACGTCGGCGATATCGGCACGAACGGCGAGCCCCCGATCCTCGATTGCACGGGGGAGAAACTGCGTCCTGTTGTTCACGGCGATGTAGCCAGCCTGCGGCAACTGCGCCGTGAGGGCCCAGAACGGCTCCTGGATAAACGCAGGCGTCATGCGGCCCACGCCCAGCTCGAGGAAAAGGATCCTCTGCCGCGCGTGCGCGTCGAGCCAGTCGGACACCTTGCGGTACTGCTCCTCGTAGAGCTCGCCCTGCAGGAAGTTGCCGTAGCCGCGAACCCAAGGGAACGCCTCTGCCCCGCAGTGCGGGCAGCGTGGCACGAATTCTGTCGGAACCTCAAGGCCGTCTCCCATGGCCTCTACCATGCGGGAGACCGGCTCGACCGCGTCCCACACCTCGCCGGTGCAACAGTGGGAGCACTGGAAGAAGCGGTGATCGCCTTGGATCTCTGCTACCTTCTCCCAAGGGTAGATTTTCATGAACTGCGTGTCCTGGTTGGTGGTGAGAACGAAGAAGTCTTTCTCGGTAAGAATGGCGTCGAGATCTTTGTAGGGCTCGCGCAGCGGGGCGTTGAGCGTGGTGTCGAGGAAGGTGGCAAGGTAGCCCCAGCGCGACTCGGCGGTGGGCCAGCGGTAGGACGACCCTTCAAAAGCGCCCCTGAAACCGTAGCGCTCGGCGAATTTGCCGAAATGCCTGCGATAGGTCGCGTTGTCTTCGTAGTAGAAGTCGCCGCCGCCCGCCGCGGAGAGCCCAGAGGCCCCGCCTACAAGCACGCAATCGGCTTCATCGATCATGCGGGCAAACGTTTCGATTTGCTGGTCGTAGCGCTCGGGCTCGCGGGCACTCAGTTCATAGGGCGTGCCGCCGGTGCGGTAGGCGGCCTGATGGGAAAACGATTGGTTGGTGAGTTCGATAACGAGCCGCTCGTATAGAGTCACTTGATACTCTCTTTCAACTACAATGAACAGGTGTCTATAAAAAGTATCAGTGTTGATTTGCGTCAGAGCAATGAACAGTTTCGAGCTGCTGTCGATAAACGAGCGGCTTCTGGATATTGTTGAGCGCTGCAATTGGAGGGGCCATGGAATCGGGGAAGATCGATCGTCGCCGACGCTATACGCTTTCGGTCATACGGGAGGCGTTCTTTGCGCTGCTGGCCGAGGTCGGCTTCGCGAAGATGACGGTGGCGGATATTTGCCGCTGTGCCGATATCAACCGCGGCACGTTCTATTTGCACTACGAGGACAAGTTCGCGCTGCTTGATGCACTTATCGACGAGGCCCTGGCGGCGGCGCCCCCGCTTGAGGGAACGGAGGCGGAGGCTCTCTGCCAGCGCCCGCCGGCAAACGATGACTATTATCTGCTCTACTCGGATGACGATGCATACGCCCGGGTGGCACAGCGCGTCGTCGAGCGCGGCGCTGAGCAGATGGTTCCCTCGATCATGGAGGAGACCGGGCTCTCGCGCGAGGACGCCTATCTGCTCTTCGTTCACAACGTCCAGGGAAATCTCGCGGTCAACCGCCTACTCGGTTGGAGGCGAGGGCCCGAGTTCGCCCACGCCCAGGAGCTGCTCAGCGCCTATTCCGAAGGGGGCATGCGGGCGGTATCGGCCCCTTGCACACCGATCGCGAATTAGAACATGATAGCGTCGTCGGCCGTGAAGGCATCAAGGGATCCCTGCTTGACCTGAATGCAGACGTATGTGATGCCCGAGTCGGATGCGGCGCGGAACTGACGGTGTGCGGCGGGGGAAATGCGCAGCCAGTCGCCGGCTGCAAGCTCGATTTCCTCACCGTCGATCGTGACCGAGCCGGCGCCTTCGAGCACGCCATAGATTTCCTCGTTTTCCTTGTGTGCATGGACGAACGGAACGCCAGCGCCGGCGGGAAGATTGTTGACACTCACCTCTGCCCCGGTAAGCCCGAGCACTTCGTGCAGCTCGACACGGCTCTCATTACCGATGTGGGTCCTTGCATAATTAGCCATAATGGTTCCTCTCTTGGGGTTGATGTACCTTGCAGGCATCTCCTGCGTGAGTTATATTCAACGCGAAGGCGAATGCAAATACGAGTACGCACATATTTGTAACTGCGTACTTTTTTGTGAAACCGGTATGGTCAAGGAGGTTGGGTCTCCCGTGATGGCGAAAGAGGAGCTTCCGGAGTGTCCGGTCGCAACGGCGGTAACGCTCATTGGCGGCAAGTGGAAGCTGCTCATTATCCGTAACTTGCGCGTACGCCCTTGGCGTTTCAACGAGTTGCGCCGCGACCTCGAGGGGATCTCTCAGAAGGTGCTTACCGACAGCCTGCGGCAGATGGAGGATGATGGGCTGGTCTTTCGCCATGACTATGGCGAGAATCCTCCCCGCGTTGAGTATGGCCTTACCGAGCTCGGCCGCCAGATGATGCCCATCATGGACTCGCTCGCAGACTTCGGCGCTTATTACAAGACGGTCGTTTCGTAGCGGACACGCTGCTTAGGGGGCGGAGAACCGCTACGAGTACGGTAGCGGTACTCCTACGGCCGCTGTCGTTCCCGCAGGATTAGAGCGGAAGGAGACTGCAATGGGGTCGTCCGCCCCACAAGAAGGCCCTCTCTTCCCGGTATGGCGCCGACATGCGCACGCCGGCTCAAACTGCTCGATGCGCGAAGTGTTGTTATGGCTTCACTCAGCCTGCGGACGCCCAATCATCCGTGCACCACATTCTGCCCATGTGCATGGGCGGCTGCCCCCACCGCCATATGGTCTCCGGCGAGCGCCGTTGCCCCTGGTTCAAAGACGACCCCGATGCCTACGTCCTCGCCAAAACTCGCGACGCCCGTAAGAGCCGCCAATAAAACCTCCGGCCCTGCTTGGCCCTGGGAATAAACGTCAGACTTGCCCGATTCACGCTTCGCGCAAGGGCCGTTCTACTTCCCAAACCTGATCTGTCTGTCGCACAGCTCAAGGGAGCCTGGGATACCTCTTTGATATCTTCCACGAACTACTGGAGTGCGGCACAGTCGGATGACTGGACCGTTTTCGTTGGAGCTTGGTTGTTTGCCTGTGTGAATGGCGTATTTGCTTTAGCTAGCGGTTGCGACGCCTTGTTGCGGAAATGCTAACTGATGCAACTACGCCACCGGCAACACTCAGGGCGACTGCTATCGCGCCGTTGTCGCCCGTAGCGGGTAGGGTGTCCTGGCTGGTTTAGCTGCCGTTACTGCCTTGGTGGAAACGGGATTTGCCGCGGGCTTTTCTGTCTTGGGCTGCGGTGTGGGCTCGGGCTTGGTTTCCGGTTCGGGTTTGACCTCTGGGATCGGCTTAACACTTGGATCGGGTTTGGAACCGCTCGTATCGGTTGCAATCAAGTGCACGTCACTGTCGAAGATGTAACGGATGTAGTAATCGTGCCGCGTCTCGTGCATAATCCCTTGCCCGCTGTCGAAGTCACGGTCAACGTGTGTGCCAAGGTGGGCTGAGCTGTTGAGGTTCAGCCTGTAAGGGATTTGGTCGTCGGCGTAACTGCCTGTAAAGACTACGGTTGCTCTAACGTGATTGTCGATCATGGTCAGGGCAATAGAGACGCTGGCCTCTTTGGGGTTCTCGGTTTTTATAAGGCCTTCGGTATCGGTGTCGATCTTGAAGAGAAGGACGGTGTCGTTAAGCCCGTAGATGAAGTCTTCGGGTTTGTCGGGGAAATCGTATACAAACGCCTCATTCTGGACCAACATAAAGGCAGGAGGGAGCTCCAGGTCATAGTTATGGTCGACAACGGTGGTAGCTGTGAGGCTGCCTTCCGCGTTGGCTTCGTCGCAGGTAATGGGTGCTGCGACATCGGTTTCGGGCATTTCTGTCGCCAGTGCTGCGCAGGGTAGCAAAAGCAGTCCTGCCACAAGAATGCTTACTCCGAAGGCGGCGATTCTGGCGTCTGCATGACGCTTGACGTCGCGGATAGACAGGCCAGTCCGTTTGTTATGGGTCTGCGGTGCAACATGCTGTCCATACATAAGACACTCCTTGTTCGTAGGCCGGTTTCCGCGGATCTATATTGCGCCTGGCCGATGCGGCTAGGCTCTTTCACGCGAACGCTTATGCGAGCAGGGAGAAAGCTCAAGCTAATTTTCTCACAGTCGATACTTTGCGAGCAACGATTTGCTGTTCAATTCTCGGAGAGAAAATCAAGGTGGCCGAGGAGTTATCAGGCAATGAGATTGTGTCTAGAGAACACGAACGAGAGATGCGATCTACAGACGACTGAATAGCTCTATCCGTTTTGGTTACAACGAAATGTATGCCGCGCGCCTGCGGCATGAAGAAGGGAGATTCTTATGAATATCGTTGTATTGAGCGGTAGCCCGCGCAAGGGCGCCAATACCGACACCATGGTCGAGGCGTTTGCCGAGACCGCGCGCGAGGCCGGCCATACGGTCGAGGTCATCCGCGTTGCCGGCAAGAAGATTGCTGGTTGCCTGGGGTGTCAGTACTGCTTTGCCCATGAGGGTGCCTGCGTGCAGAAGGACGACATGGCCGGTGTGCTCGAGACACTGAAAGGCGCCGATATGGTTGTCTTCGCTTCGCCTATCTACTGGTTTGATATCACTGCGCAGGAGAAGGCCGCCATCGACCGCCTGTATGCCTTCGGTGCTACGGGCTTCCCGTTCACCAAGACGGCCCTTTTGCTCGATAGCCATAGCGAGGGCGTCTATGATGCGGCGATCGCTATGTACAAGTCAACCTGTGCGTACTGCAAGTGGGAGGACCAGGGCATTGTCACCATCAGCGGTATGACCGAGCGTGACAGCATGGTCTCCTCGCCCAAGTTGGAAGAGGTGCGAGAGCTCGCTCGCAAACTCGCCTAAGGACAAGAAGAACGCATGGCAATCAGCGTTGGCGGAAAGCCTACTTCCCTTACCAAGAGGATTACTGATTGCCATGCGTTGATGTCCTTATGGACAATCTCCGCGTGCTAGGAGACTTTCTCGCTCAGGAACTCCCTGAATGCGGGGATGTCAAAGCCAACGAGACCACGCCCACGTTCCCCGATGACGCCGTCCTCGAGAAGGCGGCGTTTGTATTGGCTTGCGTAGTTGCTGGCGACGCCCATGCGTTTGGCTATCTCCGAGACCCTGCTGGGGCCAGAATCGGGCAGCATCGCGAG
>DAWDYI010000001.1:0-30793 GCA_052344885.1 Collinsella aerofaciens | reverse complement strand
TGCGTTTGGCTATCTCCGAGACCCTGCTGGGGCCAGAATCGGGCAGCATCGCGAGTAAAAACTCAATGTCTTTATCGGAAAGCTCTCGATAGGTCGTTTCGAGAATGCGATCACGCAGCTCCATGCGTGCGAGTAGGGAACCCTGCTGGACATCGGATGCACTGATTTGGGGCGAGTTCTCCGAAACATCCCAAGTGCGATATCCGACGAGCTGCATCATGTAGGGGAATCCGTCGACGGCCTTCACAGCATTCTCGAGCGCTTCTGGTGTGATTGAACGTCCTCCGGCCTCAACGGTTTTGCGAAACGCGTTTGCAATTTCAACGTCAGTGATTCGTCCTAACTGATGATATTGGGAACGCCTGAGGAACGAGACGGAATCGTTACGCAGCAACGCCGATACTTTGTAGGGCAGTCCTGCCATGAGTAGGGCAACTTTTTTACCTTCGCGTACAAAGTGCTGGTAAACAGAGGCAAATTGAAGCATTTCTTCGAGATCGACGGTGACTTCATCGATGGTAATGAGAAGTCCGATGTCATGTTTTTCGAGTTGCTTAAAGATGCCATTCATGCGCGTGCGCCAGTTGCCCTGAGCCTCTTGAGCATATGTCCAATCGATGCCCACTGGACCAATTTGAACGCCGTTTATGCGCGCATGAGGCTGTGAGAGGTAGCTATCTGCGGCTTCTTTGGTTCGCTCGATAATATCTTCGAGCATGCCTGGCATGGCGGAGACATTTGCTGCGATCCAACCGTGTTCAAGCGCCGTTTCTGAAAGGAGCGAGAGAAGCGCCGTCTTGCCCGTTCCCCTTGCGCCCGTAAAAATAGTCGACAGGTTTGGATCTCCCGGGCCGTTGATAAAACCACGGTTGATGTCACGCAGAATATGCTCGCGACCCGCTAGAAAGGGAGGGACGCTTCCGAACGTCGGGGTAAAGGGGTTCTTGCTGTACTCCATGGTGACTCCTTTGCAAGTTTTGCTAATTTTTGCAAGTTTTGCTAATTTTTGCAAGTTTTGCTAACAGCTGACCAAAGGGCATCGAAGCAGTGACGCTGACATTTTTTACGCAGAAAAATAAGCAGAAATCAATTTATCTGCGTTAAAAAATAGTTGAGAAGAAAAACGACGAGTCCCGGGCGCAATGCCGTTGCGTTCCGGGCCTCGTCGCTTTGAGAAGTATCTAACGGTCTCGTTGCCGTGGCACCTAGTCAAACAGGCTCGGCATGTCGTTTTCCTTCATGAGGGCACCGGCAGAAGGCAGGCTCTGTGCGGTGAACTTCTCGGCCGAGACGCCGGCGCCAAGAATCTCCTCGGTTGTGCCGACGGTGGTGACCGAGCGGCCCTTCTTAGCCGTAAAGGCCTGGACGCCCTGCGTGTTGGTGGTCGTCTTGGTCTTGAGCAACGACGTGTTGAAGTTCATCAGGCGATAGTCGCTCGAGACCAGTGCAATATCGCGATCTTCCTTGAGCACCTGGGCATACAGCAGTTTGCTGCCGCCGTAGATGGCGTTCTTAAGGCGCTTGCGGTTGGTCTTGGTAACGTATCCGGCAAGTGCGACGCGCACCACACGACCGTTCTCAAAGACAAACAGCACGTCGGCCTTGTAGTCCTCGGGGTCGATGACCCAGATGACACCCTCGTCGGGTTCCATCTCAAGATCGGTCGGCAGGTACGAGCCCAGCTGGGCCGACTTGGTGTCCTCAAACGCCGCAACCTTGCACTTGTACACCTGGCTCTTGTTGGTAAAGACCAGCAGCTCGTGGGTGTTGGAGGACGGGAACTCGATAAAGGGTTTGTCGCCGTCCTTGTACTTGAGCGTGGTCGCCTTCTTGAGTACGCGGTCCGTCATCTTCTTAAGGTAGCCATCGCGCGAGAGCATGATGGTGACCGGGTACTCCTCGACCTCGGGTTCCAAGCTCACCTCGATGACCTCATGGGGCTCGATCCTGCCCGTGCGACGCGGCATCACATATTTCTTGTTGACCGCGGCCAACTCGTCGCTGATGACCTTCTTGATGTTGTCTTCGCTCGAGAGAATCTCCTCCAGCTCGGCAATTTCGCCCTCAAGCTTTGCAATGTCCTTGGTGCGGTTGAGGATGTACTCCTCGTTGATGTTGCGAAGCTTGAGCTCGGCAACAAACTCGGCCTGGGTCTCGTCGATGTCGAAACCCTTCATAAGATTGGGCACGACCTCGGCTTCGAGCTTGGTGCCGCGGATGATGGCGATGGCCTTGTCGATGTCGAGCAGAATTGCCTCAAGGCCGTGCAGCAGGTGCAGGCGCTCGGACTTTTTGCCCAGGTCAAAGTTAATGCGGCGGCGCGTGGACTCAATACGCCACTTGACCCACTCGTGCAGAATCTGGCGCACGCCCATAACACGGGGATAGCCGTCGACGAGCACGTTGAAGTTGCACGAGAACGAATCCTGCAGCGTGGTCGAGCGATAGAGCTTGGCCATGAGCTTGTCGGGGTCGACGCCGCGCTTAAGGTCGATGGCGATACGCAGACCCGAGAGGTCGGTCTCATCGCGGATATCGGCGATCTCCTTGACCTTGCCCTCTTTGGAGAGCTTGACGATGCGTTCGATGATGACATCGGTCTTGGTGGTGTAGGGGATCTCGTAGACCTCGATGATGCGCTCTTCGGGAATCCAGCGCCAGCGGGAGCGGATCTGGAAGCTGCCAAGGCCGGTCTCGATAATCTTTTCCATCTCCTCGCGGCGGTAGATAATTTCGCCGCCGGTCGAGAAGTCGGGCATGGGCATGTACTCGAGCAGGTCGCAGTCGGGATCCTGCAGGTAGTGCATGGTGGCGGTGCAGACCTCGTTGAGGTTGAAACCGCAGATGTCGGACGCCATGGCGACGCCGATGCCCTTGTTGGCCGAGACAAGGATGTTGGGGAACGTGGTGGGCAGCAAACGCGGCTCCTTCATGGCGCCGTCGTAGCTGTCGACAAAGTCGACCGGGTCCTTGTCGATGTCCTTGAAGATCTCGGCGCTGATGGGGGAGAGCTTGGCCTCGGTATAACGCGAGGCGGCGTAGCTCAGATCGCCCGAATAGTACTTGCCAAAGTTGCCCTTCGACTCCACGAAGGGCGCAAGCAGTGCCTCGTTGCCCGTCGCCAGGCGCACCATCGTCTCGTAGATCGCGGCATCGCCGTGCGGGTTGAGCTTCATGGTTTGCCCCACGATGTTGGCGCTCTTCTGGCGCTCGCCCTTGAGCAGACCCATCTTGTACATGGTGTAGAGCAGCTTGCGGTGCGAGGGCTTAAAGCCGTCGATCTCGGGGAACGCACGCGAGACGTTGACGCTCATGGCGTAGGGCATGTAGTTGACCTCGAGCGTCTGCGTGATCGGCTGGTCGGTGACCTCGGAGTGCAGGCCGATGACGTTTTCGGCGTTGACCTGCTTTTTCTTTGGCTGGTTCTTCGTCTTCTTCTTTGCCACGATTTCCTCTTGAACTTCTTATGGGCCGTCGTTATCGATTTGCTGCTACTGCAGGTCCAGCTGGTCCAGGTATTCCTTGCCGTGCTCGGAGATATGGCGCTTGCGGCCTGCCTCGTCGTTGCCAAGCAAAAGGTTGAACATGGTTTCCATCTTGGTGACGTCCTCGGGCTCCACCTTGATCAGGCGGCGCGTCTCGGGGTTCATGGTGGTGAGCCACATCATGTCCGGATCGTTCTCACCAAGACCCTTGGAGCGGTTGATCGAGCACTTTTGGTCGCCGATCTCCTTAAGGATGCCGTTCTTCTCGAGCTCGGTGTAGGCAAAGTAGGTCTTCTCTTTGCAGTTGATCTCGTAGAGCGGCGACTCGGCGATATACACGTAGCCCTCGTCGATAAGCGTGGGCACCAGGCGATAGAGCATGGTGAGCACGAGCGTGCGGATGTGATAACCGTCGACGTCGGCGTCCGTACAGATGATGACCTTGTTCCAGTTGAGGTTGTCCAGGTCAAAGGCGCCCAGGTTCTTGATGCGCTTGTCCTTGATCTCCACACCGCAGCCCAGCACGCGCATAAGGTCCATGATGATGTCGGACTTAAAGATGCGCGGATAATCCTCCTTCAGGCAGTTGAGGATCTTACCTCGGACGGGCATGACGCCCTGGAACTCGGCATCGCGCGAGGTGCGAATGGCGCCTGCTGCCGAGTCGCCCTCTACGATGTAGATCTCGCGACGGTTCTTGTCCTTGGAGCGGCAGTCGATGAACTTCTGCACGCGGTTGGCCATATCGGTCTTCTGCTGCAGGTTGGTCTTGATGCTCTGGCGCGTCTTCTCGGCATTCTCGCGTGAACGCTTGTTGATGAGCACCTGCTCCATAATCTTATTGGCGGCGTCCTTGTTCTCGATCAAGTAGGTCGAGAGGCGCTCCTTAAAGAAGGCAGTCATGGCCTGCTGGATAAAGCGGTTGTTGATGGCCTTCTTAGTCTGGTTTTCGTAAGACGTCTGGGTGGAGAAGCAGTTGGTCACTAGTACCAGACAGTCCTGGACGTCCTGCCACTTAATGCCGCTCTCGTTTTTGTTGTATTTGCCCTGTTGCTTAATGTAGGCATCGATGGCGCTGGTCAAAGCGCTGCGGGCGGCCTTCTCGGGCGAACCGCCGTTCTCGAGCCACGATGAGTTGTGGTAGTACTCCTGCATCATGAAGGTGCGCGAGAAGCACATGCATGCGGTGATTTTTACGTTGTAATCGGGCAGGTCCTCGCGATCGCGACCGCGACGGTCGGCCTCGATAAAGAAGGGCTCGGTAAGGTAGTCGGTACCGACCTTCTCGAGCACGTAGTCCTCGATGCCCTTGGGATAGCAAAAATCCTCTTCGGAAAACTCACCATCGTCGCCCTCGATGTGCAGGCGGAAGGTCACGTTGGCGTTGACCACGGCCTGACGGCGCATGGTCTCGCGATACCAATCGTGGGGGATACTGATGGAGGTAAAGACCTCAAGATCGGGACGCCACTTGATGGTGGTACCGGTGCGGTTCTCGTCGCTGGGCTCAATCTCGAGCGCCTTCTTTTTGGCGCCGACGACCTTGCCCTTCTTAAAGTGCAGGGAGTACTTGTTGCCGTCGCGCCAAACCGTGACGTCCATGTACTCGGAGGCGTACTGAGTCGCACAGGAGCCCAGGCCGTTGGTGCCGAGCGAGAAATCGTAGTCGCCGCCCTGGTTGTTGTTATACTTGCCGCCGGCGTAGAGTTCGCAAAAGACGAGCTCCCAGTTAAAACGCTTCTCGGAAGGGTTCCAGTCGAGCGGGCAGCCACGGCCATTGTCCTCTACCTGAATGGAGCCATCGCGAAAGGCGGTAAGGGTGATGAGCTTGCCGTAGCCCTGGCGCGCCTCGTCAACGGCGTTGGACAGGATCTCGAAGGCGGCATGTGCGCAGCCGTCGAGCCCGTCCGAGCCAAAGATGACGGCGGGGCGCAGGCGTACGCGCTCCTCGTCCTTGAGCTGGCGGATACTGTCGTTACCATAGTTTGCGGTGTTTTTTGCCATACTCGCTCTCTCGGTGCTCCTTTGCTGCGTTTAAGTCATATAGATAGTCAAGGTAGCATAGCCCAGCCCACAGACGATTCCAACCAACACGAAATCCATCGAACAATCGTTCGATTAGATAATGAATGCTTGGAATGCGGGAGGGACCTGTCCTGTCCTATCCAAACATCTGCGGCAGGTCGATGAAGACGGTTCGATCGCTTTCGCCAGCTTCGAAGCCCGAACGGGAGAAGAATCCATAGCGATGGCACTTGAGCCCCGTTGCCTCGACTTGGGTGATTTCCTCGTCGACCATTTTTTGCGTGACGGGGGATTTGCGGAACTTTGCTTCGTAGAATGCGTAGCCCTCGGGGTCTTGCGTTACCACATCGAATTCGCCGCTCGTTTTGTTTGCGGGATCGTCGTACCAGTACTTGCCTATGGCGTCGAAAGCCGGTTCGATCTTGCCGGTCCTGTTCTGCCGCACGAGGTATTGACGGCAGATCTCCTCGAACATATGAGGAACGTAGTTTTCCTCGAAGTCTTGGGAGACGTGACGATCATAGAAGACTTCCGGGTCGAGCAGCTGACGTGCTGAGGCATTGCGGAAAACATAGCGATAGTAAAAGAGCGAAAGCGGATCCACTACAAAGTAGCCAGACTTGCGCTTGTTCGTAGGGTCGTTGATGGGTGCACGCTTTTGGACGATTTCGAGTGACATGAGCTTGTCGAGCACGTCTGCCATGGCCGGACCGCTCGAGACGTGCGACTGTGCCAGCACGTCCCCCCAACGGGAGTAACCTTGTGCGAGAGCCCCGAAAACTTCGTTGGCGTTGGTCATCTTCGAGATCTCGGCGTTGAGATAGGACGGCACCTCGCTTTCTAAGCGGGCGCCAGGTTCCGTGACGAGCTCGATGATGTTGTCGCGTACGCTTTGGGATTGATCGATGAGGCGATTGTAAAAGGGGATGCCGCCAAAAACGCTATAGAGCCGCACCTTGTCCTCGGGCGAGAACGCGGGATAGAACTTCGCAGCGTCAAAGTAATCCATGGGCTTAAGCTCAAGTGCGAGATCAATTCGCCCGTAGAGGGGGCTTTCATGCTCGATGAGGGATTTCATAATCTCAACGTAGGAGCCGCACAGGACAATGTTTAAACGTGAGTCTTCCCTGTGGGCGTCGATTGAGGTCTGAAGAATGCTGTCTAAGCCTTTAACCGCATCTCTCAAGTAGGGGTATTCGTCGAGAACGAGGGTAATGTTCTTGTCTTTGGCTTGGGCAAACAGAAATTCGATGAGCTCGCGGATGCCTGTGAAGGCGAGCGGAGGAAAGCTCAGCGCTTCAGCAACAAGGACGGACAGACTCTCGAGGTTGTCTGCCTCGGAGGTTTGGCGGCACTCGTAATAGACCGTTGCGACGTCTGACAAATCCGTTAGCGCCTGCTTGATGAGCTCACTTTTTCCGACGCGACGCCTGCCGTAAATGAGAACATTGCGCTGCTCGGGTGCTTTGAGCGTTTTCTTAATACGGGCGAGTTCACGCTCCCTGCCAATGAATTCCACTTACTCGGTTCCTTCCGACTCGGTTTTGTCCGAGTTAATTGTATCGCATGAATCAGTTTATGCTCGAGTTTACTCGGACAAAACCGAGTCGGTTCTGTCCGAGTAAGTTTGAATAGTGAACCGAAGTTGTAATGTCCGCATGGCGATGACGAATATGGTTTTCATAATGACAGATATAGTTGACATCTTCTGATGGATGCAATATATTTCTGTCATGTTGCAACGGATATCTGTCCATTACTACGAAAGGAAATCCATGCCGGGCAAAAAGAACCTACGCATGAAGGCGGCGCGCGCGGCGGTTGGCCTTTCGCAAGCTGACTTGGCCGAGGCCGTGGGCGTTACGCGCCAGACCATCGGCCTGATCGAGGCGGGCGGCTACAACCCCACGCTCAATTTGTGCGTGGCGATCTGCAAAGCGCTACGCGTTACGTTGAACGATCTGTTTTGGGAAGACGGGATCGACGTCGACCCTAACGCTCTTTAGGAGTTCGCTATGAAATTTGAAGATTTAAAACTCGTGCAAAAGTGGCGTGAATATGCCGGCCCAAAGGATGAGCGCCTGGAGGCTGAGAGCGCGAAGATCTACAAGATTGGTTTCGTGCTGCTTTCGTTTGGCATGTTGATGATATTTTTCTACCAGTTTATAGCTCGACAGGTTGCGTGGGTTCACAGCGACGCCAGTGAAATGCCGCATGGTTTTGCAACGCCGTTCGAGGCAGCCATGTATTTGTGGCTCGTTCTCGTGATGTTGATTTGCGCAGGACTGCAAACGCGGAAGGGCTATGTCGATACCAATCGTTTTGGGCAAACCGAGCATCTTCCTGTTGGATATTTCCTACTTCTCAGCGGTCTTAGCGGCGCCGCGTTCGCGCTTGTTATTGCCGCAATGCGCTGTATCGCTGAGGCGCAGATCGTACCGCTCGAAAGCGTCTTTTGGTTGGCGAACCTGGCCACGGGCGTGTTCTGCGGTGCGACGATTTTCGCGGCCACGTTTGCTGGCCTGTGCGCAACGTTTTTCACGGCGAAAAGACGCCGTGCCAAGCTCGAGGCAGAACTCGACTCCTCTGACGATATCTAATGCGTAATGGGCTGGCTCTGGGTATCCAGAACCAGCCCATTTGATGTTCGATGAGCCGAGTCGACGTCTCTCACAAAAGTAACTAGGAGCTAGCGAGGCCTATCCGAATTGGCCTCATTGGCGGTGTCGATCTCGAGCGCCGTGCGGCGGGCACTGTAGGCGACGAGGCCGGCGCCTGCCGCGGCGAGTGCTGCAGCGGCTGCCGTGAGGGGAACGTTGGCATCGCCCGTGCCCGCAAGCGCGCCCGCTTTTCCGGAGCGCTTGTTATTGCCGTGGTCCTTGCCACTGCCGGAGCTGCTTCCGCCGGAGCCGCCGCCCTCGTCAGTACCGCCGCCACTTGAGCCACCATCGCCGTCCGCCGTCATCGGGGCGTCGTGAAGCCCTGTGGCGTCCGCGCTGTCGCATACGCCGACCTGAACTTCTGAGCGTTCGCATGCCGCGTCGGGCACGTGGAGCTCATGCAGTACAGCACCCAGCGCCGAGTTCGCGCCCGGTCGAATTTCTTCGAGCGTTACGGGATCGAGCGCCACCAGATTACGCGCCTTCGCATACAGCGTTACGCGTTTGCCCACTTCGTCGCTCCAACTCTCGGGGATGGCGAAGCTCATACGGAACTGTGCCGTGCAACCCGGTGCCAGCACGGCGTTGCCGTTGTCGGCTACCAGCGGGTGCGTTGCAAAACGTGCGCCCAGCGTCTCGAGCGCGTACTTCACGTGTGCCATATCGTTGGCCGAAGCGTCCTCGGCAAGCTCTGGATCGTAGATCGAAGCCATGCGTGCGTTCACTCCGAATCCGATGGATGCGCTGGAGAACGGCTGGCTGGAGCCCTCTCGGTACAGATCGATCGTGCCGGCGGTCAGTAAGGTGTTGCCGTCGTTTCGCACCGTGACCATGAAGGATTCGCCTGCTGCTCCGGGCACCACCGCGCCCGAGGTAGCAACGGCGCCCGTCGGAGTGGCACACGCCACCAAGGGCACTTCGATGTCGTGCAGCTCTGCCTCGCTCTTCTCCGCGCTCACAATGTGCGTGGCGAGCGCGGAGAGCATGCCTCCCGACGTCAAAAATGTCGTTATCTGATCGACGGGATGGTCCAGCTCGCACATCACAAACGGCTCCGTGAACAGATCGCCCGCCAAGGTGCTGGCGAAGATGCGGAAGTGCTTGCCCATCACTGCAACCGGGTTGCCTTCTTCGTCGTAGGTTTGTCCCACCTTGCCATCGGTGTTCTCTACATAGAGCACGCACCTGCCGTTGTTGCTTACGCTAAACGATGCCGGGCCACAGCCTGCGGCACCCACGGGCTGCGTTGCAAATGCCGATGCGCCTCGCGTCCACGTAACATGCTGCAGCTGCTCGTTGACAGTTGCCAAAAAGCCCGTGTGCTGCGGCCACGGCACCGCGTGGGGTACTGTGGCATCTGGCGACATAACGCCCCAGCCCGCGATGGACTGGCCGATCACGGCGTACGATGCGCAGCCGCAACCGTCTGCGGTCTCGTATGCAACGGGCACCACCATTTTGCCGTTGATATTCTCGGGCTCACCCAGCTCGATGCTCGACGGTGCTTGCGGAAAGCGGAGAACTTGGCGGAACGTCAGGCTGTCGCCCGAAACGTCCGACCATAGGGTAAAGCACTCCAGCGCAACCTCAGCCTCGCTGCCGAGCGCCTTTTCTGCGGTGGTCCCGCGGCGGTGGAGGTAAGCGCCCGACAGGCGCCCGTCGACAAGTGTCTTGCCCACCGTGATGCGTGGGCACTGCAGGCAATGGTAGCCATCCTCCTGAAGGCGGCCGCGCGAGATGCTGCGCCACGACGTGTGCGATATCACGCGAACTCCGTCGTTGCTTATGCGCAGGCGCACAACGGACAGTATGCCGGATGTGCTCGCCGTATCGAAAAGGGTGTTGTCGCCGGCGGGGCGCTCGCCCGAGACCAGCAGCACGTAGGCGTCCTGGTTTCCTCTTCCGTCCGTATATTCCACTACGTCGAAGTCGTAATCGTATATGCTGTCGCGCTCCACGTCGCCCTCGCCAAACCCAAGGGGAAAGTCTACAGGCGTGGGAGCGGACCACGTCCCGTTTGCCTTTGTGTGTACCACCAGGCGCGAGCGACCATTGTCGCCGTAGCGCACCGAGGCGATACGGAACAGGCATTCTACGCCGGCAATCATTGCCAGCTTCATGTGGGCTTCGCTGAGCACGCCAGCAAACAGCACGTTGTCGCTCGAGGGCTTGATGCCGCCACGCTCGTCCTCCGACACGCCGGCAGAATCGGCGTTCGGGTCGGCAACGGTGTTCGTTGCCTGACCGATGTAGGTGTACTCATACATCGGCGCGGCGTTTTCGTCGTTCTCTATCAGTGCATGGACGAAATGCTCGATCTGTCCCGTGTCGTCGCTTTCTGCATCCGCCTCGAGCTCAATGCGCGTGACCGCCCGATCCCAATCGCGCACGACAGGCGCGGCGTTTACGGCAGCGGCCTTAACCTCGGCGCGTGCGAGCAGTTCGGCGTTGGTGACGATGGTGGCCGATGCGATAAATTGCGGCACGCCGCCCGCCTCAATGTTGCCGGCCGAGCCGAAGCAGGCATCCAGCGTATAAGGCGTATCTCCACCCAATGCGAGCTCAGAGCGCTGGAGCGCATACTGGTCGCCATTGTTCACCGACATATTCCACGAATCGATGAGTGTGGGCCACGACCCCGACCAAGCCTTGGTGGTCCACTTGAACATTACGAACTGGAGTATCACATCGACATCGACGTCTGCACCTACGCGCAGTCGCGGAAGCTGGTGTCCATCCGCCTTCTCGTACCCAATGAACAGCGTGAGGGATGCGGCGCCGCGCACGGCAGACGAAGCGACGCCTGCAACGCCGGCGCCAAAGGTGACGGCGAGCCCGATCTGGATGGTGAACGAGCCCGACGTGTTTGAATAGTCGAGCGAAATGTTTTTAAAAAACGCCGCGCCGCTGCCGTGCGTGTGGGCACCCACGGCGAGCGCCAGCTTTGCCAGCACCCAGGGGTTGACGTTTAGGAAAAACGGCACCGGTCCTAGGGTAAACTGCTCGGTCCAATTGAGGTCGGTTCTTACCTGGAAGAGGGCCTTAATATTGCCGTATGCGGGGTCGTTGTTGTTACCCCAAGTTTTGCCCACCCAATCGTAGGCGAGCGAGCCGTACAGCTGTGTGGCGATATCCATCGTGAACAGCGGCGTGCAATGGTGACGAAGGAGCTTGGTGTTTCTTGGATCGGTGCCCGAACCGGCACTCATACTTTTGTACTGATTCCACTTCCCCTCCATCTCGTCGAGGTAGCGGTTTGCCTGCTTGGCGCCCGACTCACGCGGCGATTTCTTCCAGTATTCCGGATCAGGGTTGCCCGAATCGTTCATATAGCTAGCTGGTTTGTACCCTCCGCCAAACAGCACGTATCCAGCAAACGAGAAATCGAACAGAATGGGAAATGTGGGCATCCAGCACGTGAACTTATTGCCGCCGATACCGGGAAACGCCGCGGGGAAATCAAACGGAGTGATCTCTTGGTCCATGGTGGTGGGAATGATGGTGGTCGAGCCCGATTCCGCCTTTGCGGCCGGCGCGGTGACAACGGCCATAGGGGATGAGAGCGTGTAGGTTTTGCCCTGGTAGTCGAGGACAAAGCGCAGCTTGCATCCTTCCTCCAGAAGGCCCGAAGCTGCATCGAGGAACGTGTCTTCGAGCGTGAACGTCGCCAGATTATTCGCGCCCGATGCGCTGGCCTTGACTTGGCCAATCTGCGTGACGGTTTTGGGTGAGTTGCCCGCGGCAGGCATCACTTTATTGATATGCAACGTTGCCTGCCCGCCCTGCGGCAGATGGGCCTGCACGGTAAAAGCGTGCGTGTCGGGCTGATCGTTTGCTGCTTCGTCCGCTGGCATTGCCATAAACGTGGCGTCGGCGTACTGGATGTCCCATTCGTCGAATGTGAGCTGGCGAAAGTACGGCTCGCCATCGGAGAGCGGACGTGTGGGTGCGGTAATGGCGGTGCCGCCTTGGACACGCGCGAGGGGAATCTCGACATCGCGGTAGCCCGCCATGCTAATGGAGATGCCGCCGTTAAAGTCATACGCGTCGAGAAGCGTCGCCTCGTCCACGTAGCCTTCTGAAAGCGGCGCGACCTCAAAGATGGCCGTGCCTTCGTCATCGGTCGTGGCGGTGAGCTGCTTGCCTGCGGCATAGCGCGATGTGAGCGTGACCTGGGCACCCGTGATGGGCGTATTCTTGTTGGCGACGTCGACTACGACCACACCAAACATGGTGCGCGAGAGCACCAAGACCTTGAAGGGATCATCTTCATCGGCGTATGCCTCGGTGGGGGCGAACGGCAGTATGAAGGCGTTTGCGCTTCCCGGCACGCGCGGCATCATAATGCTCGCTAACGAGGACGCTCCGGCGACAAGTAACGAACGGCGATCAAGCATCTTGGGCTCCCATCCCGCAAGTATCGGTGGAAATAATCCAATTTTGCGAGAAGGCGCCCCGTGGCGGTAGTGCCGTTCAAGGGTCAAAATGTCCAAATTGATTGAGCGAAGCGCCGGGTTCCGGAATGCGTTCGATGCGCTTGGTAGTCCGGTCGCTAACGTAACATATGCGCGACCAGCTCGGCGCGTGTGCCGATGCCAAGCTTTGCGTATACGCCGGATAGGCGGTTTTTGACGGTGCCCGGCGATACTCCCATATGGCGTGCGATTTCGGCGTTGGTCCACCCACGACAGGCGAGCATGGCCATGGTGAATTCCGTGGTCGTTAGATCGTCGGCAACGTCCTCGCCCGAATCGGGGTTGTGGATGCGCCGCCAGCCGTAGCTGAAGCGGTACGTGATCTCGATGATGCGCGCGAAGTCGTCAGGGTATTGCGTTTTAGGCATGCCTCGATAAGCCCCTGTAAAAGGCCGTGATGCTCGCCAATGAGCTCAATAAGGCCGTCGGGGCGCGCAATGTTCCAAGCAACTCCGAAGTGCGTTTTTGCGGCGTCGATGTCCTTGAGGCTCATGCATGCCATGGAAGCTGCCAAGTGCAGGAACAGCTCCGAGATGGGATAACTTCCCTGTTTCATGATCAGGGCGTTTTCCGCCATGCCCAGGCTGCGGCCATATTCGCCGCGCAGGTACAGGGCATGCGCCATCACGTAGCTGGCGAACAGGCGCAGACCTTCGGGCAGATGCGCCGCAAGCGGATAAAACTCTTCGGCGGAATACGGGGAAGGCAAGTGCAGCAGGACGCTTGCGGCCGAGGCGAACAGGATATGCGTGGCGTGGACGGCGGGTGATTCCTCGTCAGTTGGCGTATCGAGGATGCCCGCAAGACAACGGCGGGCGTCGGCGATACGGTTGAGCGACAGGCTGGCGTATCCGCAGATAAAGCATGCGGAATAGCGCAGTGCGGAATCGGTGGCGTCAAGATAGGGGCGCGCCGTCTTGGCAGCGAGGGCGGCCTGTCCGCGAAAGTACAGCGCTTCTGCCGTGGCGATGGTGCGTGAATCGGGGTCGGAAATGCCTGCAACCGCAGCGTCAATCTGCCCCGGCACAAAGGCGGTGCACATCAACGGCATGGGAACGCATGGGTAGCCATCGCAGTCCATCTTCCATCTCCCAACAGCTGGCAACAATAGCAGCAATTGTACTCCTGTTGCTCGGGACCCCTTTCGTTTTACTGCTCGGTTGACGCTGCGGATCGTTTTGGAAGGCTTACGAGCATGGTGGTCCCGTTCTCGGAACTTGTTTCGACCTCTACCGTGCCACCGTGAAGCGCTGCAATCTCCCAAACGAGCGCTAGCCCGAGTCCTGCGCCGCCGTATGCCCTGCTGCGGGATTTGTCTAGACGAAAGAACGGCTGGAAGATGCTTTCTCGGTACTGCTTGGGTATTCCCGGTCCCTCATCTTTGACTCGCAGGAGCACATGGCTGTCGCTGTCGCTGATGGAGACGTTGACAGTCGAGCCGGAGCGGCTGTAACGGATGGCGTTTTCGACCAGATTAAACACCAACCGATAGAGGAGCGTATCACTTCCGATTGCCAAAGCGTCTCCGGCGCAATCGAGGGTTACGTCCTTATTTTCGGCAAGTGGCTCAAGGTCGGTGAGGACCTCTTCGGACAAGGGACCAAGTTCAACATCGTCCTCGCAAGGAACGCTGCGGAGCTCACTCATCTCGAGTAATACCTTGGTCATTCGAGACATGCGCTCGGTTTGTTCTTGTAGCAGGCCGAGCAGCTCGGCTGTTTCGGGTTGCAAACCGGAGTGCTCGGAGATGAATAGTTCAATCTGTGCTTGCATAAGGGCGAGCGGGGTGCGCAGCTCGTGTGCGGCGTTGCCGGTAAACTGACGCTGTGCAGAGAACCCTTCGCCAAGACGGGCGATCATGTCGTTGAAAGAGGCACTGCATCGTTGTAGCTCGGTGGGCACATCTTCACTGAGTCTGATTTCGCTTAGGTTGTCAGGCTGCACACGCTCAACCTGGGCGGCAAAAGCTCGTAGCGGTTTGAGCGCACGGCCGCTCACAAAGTATGCCAGCACGCCGCCAAGGAGTGTGACTCCAGCCGTGATGCACCAGGTTGTCGTGCCAAAAGACTCCTGTGCGTCGTTTACGACGATCGTGATCTTGTCATCGGGGGTCGCTTTCGTTGGGTCGAACGCCTGGGGCGAATCTTCGCCGGTTGCGTTAAAGGCCGAGATGTTACTGCCGATGGCATCCATGTAGCGCATGCCCGTATAGCCGACCAGGCAGTTCGTCAGCACGCATGCCGCACACGTGAGCAGTGCCGTCATAATCGTTATGCGCCATTGCAGCGAAAGCCTTTTCATTCGCTATCCTCCATAACGTAGCCCTCTCCAATCCGATTGCGAATCGGGTCGTATCCCAAAGCGCTGCGTAGCTTTTTGCGGAGTGACGAGATGTGAACGCGGGTTGCGTTGCTAAAGCTGTTCACGCTGCTATCCCAAACGTGCTCGATAAGCTCCTCTTGACTTACCGGACGCCCCTGATTAAGCATCAGGTATTCCAAGATTCCCGTTTCCTTGCGCGTAAGAGATAAAGCCTCGCTGTCCACGGAAGCGATGCGCGCCTTGGTGTCAAAGCGGAGCTTTCCGCAGGTTAAGACTATGTCGCTTTGTGTAAAGCGTCTGAGGGTAAGGCTGCGAATCCTTGCCGCAAGCTCGTCCAGATGAAACGGCTTGGTGAGGTAATCGTTGGCGCCGGCATCGAGTCCGGCGACTTTGTCGGATACTTCGCCACGTGCGGACAGAATCAGTACCTTAGTCTCGCAGTCAGTTTTCCTAAGTTCCCTGAGTACGGTCATGCCGTCGATGCGGGGAAGGTTGAGGTCGAGTACCACGAGGTCGAAGGCCTCAACATTCAGTAGGTCGAGCGCCTCCTGTCCGTCGTGACAGCAGTCGACGCTGTACGCCAAGTTTCGCAAGCTGCGCGCGATTGCGTCACACAGCGCCCGCTCGTCCTCGACGATCAAAATTCGCATTACAGTCTCCTTGCATATTCCAAATCGCGCTTAACACGGATTTTATAGTCGATATGGTCCAATGGTCGCGTAACGAAAGGAGTGGTCAGGTTGTTCAAAGCGGTAAAACCCGTGGTACAGGTCGCTTTGTTGATCGTCGGAATTGCCATGGTGTGCTTTGGCGTTATGCGTGGCGAGGCGGATGCCGTGCTGGCCAAAGCGATTAGACTGTGCTTGGAGTGTATCGGAATTGGATAAAAGAGAAAACACTGCGTCGCATGTTTTGGCTCGATTTCGCGGATTCATTCAGGCGGCGGCGACGCTCGTCACCAACATTCACCTGCCAAACTTTGCCAAAGGCGGCATCTATCAGGGCGCGGGAAAAACAGTCTGCGTACCTGGACTTAATTGCTATTCGTGTCCCGCGGCATCGGGTGCGTGCCCCATCGGGTCGTTCCAGTCGGTGGTAGGTTCATCCAAGTTCAACTTTTCTTACTACGTCACCGGCACGCTCATTTTGCTCGGCGTGCTGCTGGGACGCTTTGTATGCGGCTTTCTGTGCCCGTTTGGCTGGCTGCAGGAGCTGCTTCACAAGATTCCCGGCAAAAAGTTCTCCACGAAAAGGCTCAAGGCGCTTACGTATATCAAGTACGTCGTGCTGCTGTTTGCCGTGGTGCTGCTGCCCGTCTTGGTGGTTAACGACGTGGGCATGGGCGACCCGTTCTTTTGTAAGTACGTCTGTCCTCAGGGCGTGCTCGAGGGCGCCATTCCTCTAGCCATTGCCAATGCCGGCATTCGATCTGCGTTGGGACAGCTCTTTACTTGGAAACTTATCGTTCTCATTGCCGTGGTGCTGCTGAGCGTTTTGTTCTATCGCCCCTTCTGCAAATGGATTTGCCCGCTCGGCGCATTCTATGCGCTCATGAATAAGGTGTCCCTATTGGGGATCCGGGTCGATGCATGCAAATGCGTCTCGTGCGGCAAGTGCTCAAAGGTTTGTCAGATGGACGTTGATGTGGTCCACGCGCCCAATCATGCCGAATGCATCCGGTGCGGAAAGTGCATCGGGGCCTGTCCCGTCGATGCCATCAGCTATCGCTATGGCCTGGATGTGTCGGCGGAAAAGCTCCCCTTGACCGCCGATAAAAAGTAAACAAGCTTCGACAAAACGGAGGAATGACTATGAAGCTTTCTAAGATTGCGGCCCTGTTTATGGTGCCGGTATTGGCCTTGTGCCTTGTGGCGTGTTCGGCGCCCGGTGGCAATGCGAGCGAATCTGCGAGCTCCGATCCTAAGATTGCAGAACTCACTGCGCAGAAGCCGGCCAATGCCGACGAGGCCGCCGAGTTGTATGCAAAACTCATGCAGAAGGAGAACGATATCTTTTCGAGTGATAACGCGCTGTGGGAAAAGGTATTCAATGCGGCAAATAAAGACTCGACAATGATTGAGGACGGCAGCAATTACGGCGATTTCCTGCTCAAGACCATCGACGGCGCCAAGGATAAGTTTACGGCGGATGAGCTTAAGACGCTCAAGGCCGGTGCACAGCAAATCAAGGAGATCGAGGACAAGCTCGAGAGCCTGGAGAAGGAGTTCCCCGGCTGTGGAAGCACGCCGAGCGCGGGCGAGAGCGTCGACGCTTCGACCGCTGGCATGACGGCTGGTGCCAATGCTTCGAGCGAGGCGACGAAGTTCCCCAGCTTTACGGGCAAGGACCTGGACGGCAACGACGTGAGCAGCGACGAGCTGTTCTCTAAGAACAAGGTTACCGTCATGAACTTCTGGTTCACCACTTGCAAGCCATGCGTGGGTGAGTTGGGCGACCTTGAGGACCTGAATAAGGAGCTTGCCAAGAAGGGCGGCCAGGTCGTGGGCGTCAATTCCTTTACGCTCGATGGCAACAAGGGCGAGATTGCAGATGCCAAGGACGTGCTGAGCAAGAAGGGCGTGACGTATAAGAACATCTGGTTCAAGTCGGATAGCGAGGCCGGTAAGTTTACGTCAAATTTGTTCTCGTTCCCGACAACGTATGTCATCGATCAGAATGGCAACATCGTAGGGGATCCAATCGTGGGAGCCATCAGCTCCGCCGAGCAGCGCGCAGCACTCGACAAACTTATCGACCAGGCGATTGCAAATAGCGAGCAGTAAAAAACGCGTAAAGCATAGCGAGGATCGTGCGCCGCTGTGCGAAGTAGTCCGCTACCTTTCAAGATAAGCTCCACCATATAGAGGTCCCGCTTGGGACCTCTTCTTTTGGGCGCCATCCCGTTCGTTTTTTGATGCGGTTCCCTACATTCCTCACTGACTTCGGCAAAAAATGGGGATAGAGTAGGACAAACGCGTCGAATACGAACGGCGGGGGAGAGCGGGCAAGTGCGCCCGCGTGGGAGAGGTTGCCGTCCATGCTGGAGCTCAAGGGTATTTGCAAAAGGTACGTTACGCAGTCGTTTACGCAGGTGGCGCTCGACAACGTAAGCCTGTCTTTTCGCGATAACGAGTTCGTGGCCATTCTGGGTCCCTCGGGCTCGGGCAAAACCACGATGCTCAACGTTATCGGCGGACTCGACCACTTTGACTCGGGCGACCTGCTGATCGACGGTATTTCGACCAAGGACTTTCACGATCGCGATTGGGATGCCTATCGCAACAACCGCATCGGCTTTGTGTTCCAGAGCTATAACCTCATTCCGCATCAGACCATTTTGGAAAACGTGGAGCTGGCGCTCACGCTCACGGGCGTGGGGCATGCCAAGCGCCGCCAGCGTGCGCGCGAGGCGCTCGAGGCGGTTGGCCTGGGCGAGCACGTTAACAAGCGCCCGAGCCAGCTATCGGGCGGGCAGATGCAACGCGTGGCCATTGCCCGCGCCCTGATCAATGACCCTGAGATCGTCCTTGCCGACGAGCCGACTGGCGCTTTGGATTCAACGACATCCGTGCAGGTTATGGATTTGCTCAAAGAAGTTGCGCGCGACCGTCTGGTCATCATGGTCACGCACAATCCCGACCTGGCATACCAATACGCCACGCGCATCGTCAACCTGGCGGACGGCAAGATCACCGACGATTCCGATCCTTTCGATGTCGCTGACGCCACGCGCCGCGAGGCCAAGCCTACGCGCAAAACCTCGATGAGCTTTGTGACGGCGCTGGGGCTTTCTGCCCGAAACCTCATGACCAAGAAGGGCCGCACGGCCATGACGGCCTTTGCAGGCTCGATTGGCATTATCGGTATCGCGGCGATTCTGGCGCTGTCCAACGGCGTAAACGGCTACATCAAAAAGGTCGAGGAGGATACGCTCTCGAGCTACCCACTCACCATTTCCAAGCAGGACTACGACCTGTCGTCCATGATGGGTGGTCAGGGGGCTGCGGATGACGATATGTCCAAGAGCGAGGATTCGTCCGACGACAGTGCCGGCGGCAAGGCTCAGGGAACCGATAGGATTCCTGTGGTCACGGCCGTAAAGGATATGTTTGCGAGCGTTAAGTCCAACGACATGACGAGCTTTAAGGCATGGCTCGATGCCGGTGGCGACGGCATCGATAAAGAGGTCAACGCCATTCAGTACGGCTACGGTGTATCGCCGGTTGTCTATCGTGCCGGCAAGGGCGATGAGGAGCCCGTCCGGCTGGTGCCCAACGCCATGACCGAGGCCATGAGCGGAGGCGCGAGCTCGGCGGCAACGGTGAGCATGGAATCCATGGGAACCTCGGTCTTTAACGAGATGATTGAAGACCAGAGCCTGCTCAACAGCCAGTACGATGTCGTCGCCGGTCATTGGCCCACGTCTGCCAACGAAGCCGTAATGGTGCTTTCGAGCCGCGGTACGGTGGGCGACTATACGCTCTACAGCATCGGTGCGCTGGATATCGATGAGCTCAACGACCTGGTTAACAGCGCCATGGCGGCCGACGGTGGGGTCGAAACGCCCGAGTCCGGCGCCGACTTTACCTACGACGATGCGCTGTCCACGACGTTTAAGGTGCTGTCGCCGGCCGATGCCTATCGCAAAAACGAAGAGACCGGCATGTGGACCGACATGTCTGGTGATGCCGACTTTATGGCCGCCAAGGTTGCCGACGGTATCGACGTGCACATTGTGGGCGTGGTGCGACCTAACGAGACGGCCAATGCGAGCGCGTTGTCTCCGGGCATTGCCTATACGCATGCGCTGACTCGCCGGCTTATGGAGCGCGCCGCCGATTCGCAGATTGTGCAAGAGCAGCTTGCGCATCCCGAGACGGATGTCTTTACGGGCAAGTCTTTCGATGAGCTGCAAGGCGAGGCCAAGCAAGGCGTGGATCTGGGCAGCATGTTTAGTGTGGACGAGGCGGCGCTCAAGAGCGCGTTCTCGTTCGATGTGTCTGCGCTCTCGGGTGTTGCCGGCGGTATGGACCTGTCGGGTCTTGATTTGTCCGGGCTGGATATTGACCTTTCGGGCGTTGGTAAGGACATCGACTTCAGCGACATCATGGCCAAAGCGCCGGCCCCAGATTTCTCGGGTATCTTTGACGGTCTGGAACTCACGCCCGAGCAAATGCAGCAGGTGGGAACGCTAGCCAACCAGCTGTTTGAGGGCTTTTTGCAGTCTGATCAGTTTAAGGCGCTGACACCCGATGATCTTAAGGACGCGTCAAAGCTTGCCGCCGCGTTCTCGGCGTATCTTGAGAATGATGCGGCAGCCCAGCAAATCCTGGCCCAGCTCAAAGCGCTCGGCGGCGATGCCCTGGCCGAGCGCCTGCAGCAGGCGATGACCGACTATGTGCAAAAGCAGCTGGCTCCGTATCTGCAACAGGCAATGGACCAGGTGACCAAGACAATCAGCGACCAGATAGCGACAACGGTATCGTCCCAGCTTAAAGCAGGCGCAGCAGGGCTCATGGGCCAGATGGCGACGCGGATGTCGTCGAGTTTTGCTAGCCTGGCGAGCGCCATGCGCGTGGATGCGAGTGCCTTTGCTCATGCCATTCACTTCAACATGGACGCCGAGGACCTGAGCTCGCTCATGATGAGCTATGCCAAGGCGTCGAAGCTCACCTACGATAACAATCTGACCACACTGGGCTATGCGGACGAGGCCGACCCCATCTCGGTCAAGATTTTCCCGCGCGACTTTGAGGCCAAGGAGCGCGTACTCGATCACATCGATGCGTACAACAAGCAGGTCAAAGCCGCTGGCCATGATGAGCAGGCAATTTCGTACACCGACTACATGGGCATCATCATGGGCTCGGTGACCGACATCGTGAACACCATCAGCTTGGTGCTCATCGCATTCGTGAGTATCAGCCTGGTGGTGAGCTCCATCATGATCGGCATCATCACCTACATCAGCGTGCTGGAACGCAAAAAGGAGATTGGCATCCTGCGTGCGATCGGCGCGTCGAAGCGCAACGTGGCCAACGTATTCAATGCCGAGACCTTTATCGAGGGCCTCATCGCCGGCGTCTTTGCCATTGTCGTTGTGATGGCCGTGAGCTTTCCGGTTAATGCCTGGGCGCTTGCTGCCAAACAGGTGCCCAATCTGATGAGCCTGCCCGTGCAGGATGCGCTGGTGCTCATTGCAATTTCGGTACTGCTGACGGTTGTCGCTGGCCTGCTGCCGGCCCGCAGCGCATCCAGGAAGGATCCCGTGGAGGCCCTGCGCTCTGAATAATGTGACAAGGGACGGTCCCTTTGTCACATTGAGCGGCTTGTGAATTCGAGGTCTAATACTTTTCCGAGAAGTGAACGAGTCAAAATGGACCCCCGAAGCGTCGACACTTTTGAGATGCAATTTCCAGCGGTTTTGATTGTTGAATCCTGCGGTTTTGGCGTCAGAGAATGTCGATGCTTCGGGGGTCCAAATACAGCCGTTCACTTCTCGGAAAAGTATTAGACCTCGAGATATAGACGATGTTTGCGAGCGGCAATTAGAGCGTAAGCCTTTAGTTCTTCTTTGCAGAGAGCATGAGCCTAATTTCCGGGTGGGTGTATTCGTCGAACTCTTCCTTGGGCTCGGTGTCAAAGGTGTAGTACGACTTGATAGATTCGTCCTCCGTCTTGATGCTGATTTCTTCATATAGGGATCCGGCTAAAAATGCCTGTTTAAATTCATCCGACAGGCTGCATGGCGTGAGGAGGTCCGGTGTGGCAACGGAAATGTCCAACCCGTTGAGCGGGGCGCAGAGCGTCGCGATATCCTGCTCGGCGCGGGCGAGGTTGTCTGCAGGGCTTGCCTCGGGGTCGATCTGACTGGTGTAATCGACGTCCGTGAGCATGCCGTCTGCATCAAAAGAAAGGTAGACATAGACTGCTTGAGCGCCGAGGTCATTATCGCGCAGATAGCCGATAATGCGGTAGCCGTAGTCGTGATACGACTCGTACGGGTCGTCTGCGGCGACGCGTTCGCACACGGGCTCCAAGGCATCCTGCGCGATGGCGAGCTGCTCGGCGGCTGCAGCCTTTCTTACCTGAAGCTCGTTATTTCCCTGGACAAACTGAGGGATGTAGACGCCAAGCAGCGCAATGGCGGGCAACACCGCGAGAGCTATGATCTGCTTCTTGACGCTTGGAATCGTCACACCGTATGCGTTTGCCATGGCCTCGGCATTGCTCGAGGTCTCGGCCAGCACGTCTGCCGCCGTGGTGACTGCCCCCACGGCGCTGGCGACCTCGGCGGCACCGCCCAGATTGCGCGCGAGATCGTTGTCGCTGTTCTTGAGCAGGCGGCCGGCAGCTTGCGTGGCAAGTACGCCGGCGACCTCCGCGGAGCGGTCTTTGTTGGTTTGGGCTACCGCAAGCTTGCTCTGCAGCTCCTTCCACTGTTTGCCCTGCATTCCAAAGCGCGGCGCAAGAGCACAATAGCAAAAGATGGCGAGTTCGATTACGGTGAGTGCGATGGCGGTATATATGCCCGCGGGTTGGAATTCCTTTTGGTGGAACGCGATATCGTTGATCATTTGGAGCGGCAACATCAACAGGCATGCTGCGAACGACATGACGAGTGCGGTCGCTGCGATCTTGGGGTATGTGCAGTACCGCTGGATGCGTTTCTTTTCTTGTTCGGTGAGCTGCTGCATGGGGGCCTCGACTCTCATCGTTTTTGGGCGATGCGCACACGCTCTTGAGTATAGATGAGTGGAGGGTGTCTGTTGTTCAGACATAGCGGTCAACAGCATGCTGTTGGTGCTCGCTTGATCGCGAACGTCGTCTTTTGGAGCATGAAGCCGCTGCCGAGGGACGAATAACGAGCAAAGGGGGCCGCCATGGGGCGGCCCCCTTTGCTGTTTGTGGGCATCGGCAAATCGAAGGTGAATGGTTTCCCGAGAAGTGAACGACCTAATTTGAACCCGCGAAGTACCCACGTTTTTCGACGCTAAAACCGCAGGATTTGAGTGATAAAACCGCAGGAATTGGCCTTCCAAAAGTGTCGATGCTTCGGGGGTCCAATTTTACTCGTTCACTTCTCGGGAAACCATTCACCCCGTTTTGCTGGGACGGTTGGAGGGGCGGTTGGTGCCGGGTGGCCGCCTCTGTTTTGGGTGGATTGTCGACTTGGATCCCCGAGGCACCGTGCCGCTCGTCGTCCATGGGCTCGAGCTGTCCGTTGCTCGCATCCTTGCCGAGGCAGTCGAAGGTCACATGACTAAATCAACCGTTGGCGGTGATGCCGTTCTCGTGGGCTTCATTTTTCCATGGCATTTTCCCGTCGATTTGTCGGTCTTTGCCGCGTTAGAGGTATCTTGCCGCGAAATTTTTGAGTTCGGTGTCGCTTACGTTGTTGAGGACGCCGCCGTCAACGATCTTTGCGCCTGGAGCGCTTGCTCTAAGGATCGACGCTGTCTTGCCCATTCCGCTCCCGCCCGAGGTGGCAAACAGGACGATTGTTTTGCCTGTCAGGTCGTAAGACTCGAGGAATGTATTGACAATCGCCGGCGCCACGTACCACCAGATGGGAAATCCCAAAAAGATGGTGTCGTAGTCTTCGATGTGCTCGACTCTGGAGGTTATGACGGGGCGGCAGGAGGGATTGGCGACTTCGAGTGTGCTGCGGCTCCGTTTGTCGCGCCAGTCGAGGTCGGCGCTTGTGTATGGATTGGCGGGCACAATGGCGAACAGGTCGCTGTCCGCTACACGAGCCAGGCGACATGCAACGTCCTTTGTGGTACCCGTTGCGCTGAAATATGTTACAAGTGTCTTAGCCAATGGAGTTCCTTTCGTTGCTGTGGTTTGGACCTTATGCTGAGGTGCATTTGGCGCTTTCTCTTGACCGCGATGCCGTGCGGTTTGTCCTGCATTCGGTTGAAGCGTTGCGTAGCCGGTAGATAAGATAGTCAAGGCGTTCGAGCTTCTGCTGCCCCGAGTGAATATCATCGAGCAACTCGCGGCGATGTCGTTTTAGCAGGCAAATGCGCGCGCAGTCGCTGGCGGCCGAGCCGTACAGCTCAATGAGCTCTTTGCTGCAGCCGGCGTCGTGTAGGCCGTTGATGATGTTGTCGTCCATGTCGTCACTTTGCGGTTTTGACTTTGGTGGTGCCGGCAAGTGGCTTTTCGCCGGGACGGGCCTTGGGACCAACGAGCGCATGCGGTTGATAGAGCTCTTCGAGGAAGTCGATCTCGGCGGGGGAGAGCGTTATGTCGAGCGCAGCTACGGCGTCGTCGACTCGCTCGGGCTTGGAACAACCTACGATGGGTGCCTCAACGCCACGCGCCCAGTGCCACGCCAGCGCAATCTGCGGCATTGGCACGTCGTGATCGGCAGCAACCTTGGCCACGCGCTCAACGACGGGCATGTCAATGGCGCGGTCATGGTCATACTTGTTGGCCATGGTCGTGTCGGTGGTGCCACGTGTGCTCGAGCTTTCCCACGTGGGGCGGCAGAGGTGTCCCGACGCCATGGGGCTGTATGGCGTAAGGGCCATGCCAAACTGGCGGCATACCGGAATCATCTCCCGCTCGTCCTCTCGGTACAGCAGATTGTAGTGGCACTGCATGCTCGTAAAGGGCGTCCATCCATGGTCGCGTGCGACGATCTGCAGGTTGTGCAGCTGATAGGCATGCATGGCGCTGGCGCCGAGTGCGCGAACCTTGCCCTCGCGCACCAAGTCGTTGAGCGCCTCCATGGTCTCTTCCATGGGAACGTCGTAATCAAAGCGGTGGATGATGTAGAGGTCTAGGTAATCGGTGCCCAAGCGCTTGAGCGAGCCTTCGATCTCGCGTTTGATGGCGTCGGCGGAAAGGCCGCCTTCGTTGAAGTGAACCTTGCTGGCTAGCACGACGCTCTCGCGAGCGATACCCAGATTGCGCAGGGCGGCGCCTATGTACTCTTCGCTCGTGCCAAAGCTGTAGCAGTTCGCGGTATCGATAAAGTTGATTCCGGTGTCGAGTGCGCGTTTGATGACGGCGCGTGTGTCGTCGGGTCCGATGGTCCACTGATGAAAGTCGGGGCTGGGTTCGCCAAAGCTCATGCCTCCCAGGCAGAGTTTAGAAACTTTGATGCCGGAATGGCCAAGGGTTGTGTACTGCATGCCATTCTCCTTGTTCTTGAGGGGATGGCTATAGCGTACGTTGATAGGTTGATAATGTATATTGCCTATATCAACTAGCTAGGTATACGGAATACATATGTGAAACGAAACGGACCGAATGGGGTTCTCCGTTGTGCACGAAGGAGCAAGCATGGAGCTGCGAACGCTGCGTTATTTTCTTGCTGTGGCCCGCGAGGAAAACATGACCGAAGCTGCTAACGTGCTACATGTGACGCAGCCCACGCTTTCGCGCCAGATAGCCGATCTTGAGCGCGAGCTGGGCGTGGAGCTGTTCGAGCGCACCAATCGATCATGTGTGCTCACGAGCGATGGCATGCGCCTGCGCCAGCGCGCCGAGGAGATCGTCTTGCTGATGGAACAGACCGAGCAAGAGTTGGCGGATCGGGAGCTCGGCATTGCGGGCGTTATCCGCATTGGCGCCGGCGAAACCAAATCGATACGGCTGGTGCTCGATGTTTTTGCGGAGCTGCATCGGAGTTATCCCGGAGTGACGATTGAGCTCTATACCGGTAACGCCGATGCGGTGGAGGAACGCTTGGAGCGTGGCCTGCTCGACTTTGCGTTGTTGCTGGAACCCGTTAACGTCGAGAAATACGAATGGATTCGCATGCCCGAGGCGGACCGAGTCGGTGCCGTTGTCGCTGCGAGCGGTCCATGGGGTGGCCGGGATGTGTTGACGCCTGCGGACGTGGCGAATATGCCACTGCTGGTGAGTTCGCGAACCTCGAATCGAGCGCTGGACCTGGAAGCGTGGTCGAGCGGCGTCCTCAGCGTTGACGAGCTCAATATCGTGGGGCATTTCGATCTTATCGGCAATGCATCACATTTGGTGCGCTCGGGCGCCGCGTGTGCAGTTGGCATTGGAAGCTTACTGCAGGTAGATGAATGCAGCGACCTGCGTTTTATCCCATTTGAGCCGCCACTTACCATTGCGTCGTATCTGGTGTGGAAAAAATATCGCCTGCGTTCCCGCGCCTGTGAAGAGTTTCTGAACCGCTTGAATAGGATGTGACAAAGGGGCAGTCCCTTTGCCGCATTGATCTGAGAGTAGATGTTGATGATTCTATCGTTGGCCCCCATGGAGGGGATTACCGGGCATGTGTTCCGTCGCGTGCATGCGGAGTGCTTTGGCGCGCTCGATTGTTATTACACGCCGTTTTTGCCGCCGCCGCGGGTGGGAAACCGCTTTGGCGGCAAGGCGCTTAAGGAGATCGATCCTGCCAACAACCAGGGGCTCAACGTAGTGCCTCAGCTGATGTCCAAGAATGCGGACGAGTTTGTGTGGGCGGCGCAAGTGCTTGCCGACATGGGCTACCGCGAGGTCAATCTCAACCTTGGCTGCCCCTCGGGGACGGTTGTTGCCAAGGGCAAAGGATCGGGCTTTTTGCGCAACTTGGACGAGCTTGAGGTGTTCTTGAGTGACGTGTGTGAGCGCTCTCCGCTGCCGGTATCGGTCAAGACCAGGTTGGGGTTGGAGAGCGACGACGAATACGAGCGCGTGCTCGATCTATATTGCCGCATGCCGCTGGCAGAGCTGATCGTGCATCCGCGCGTGCAGAAGGACCGTTATGCGGGCTCGCCGCGCAAAGAGTTTTATGGCGAGACGCTGGATCGTGCGCCGTTCCCGGTCGCCTACAACGGCGATATTTTTGATCTTGAGGATATGGACGCGCTGGTGGAGGCCTATCCCGGCACGCGCCATGTGATGTTGGGGCGTGGCCTGCTCGCGAATCCCGCTCTGGCTCGCATGGTCAACGGCGGCCTTGCTGCCACGGCAGCCGAACTGCAGCGTTTCCACGACACGCTGTTTGCGGCCTATGCAGAAGAGATTGGCGGTAACGCGGTCTTTCGTATGAAGGAGTGGTGGTTCTACGCCAAGTGCGCTTTCGCCGACCCCACTACCGTTCACAAGCTCGTACGTAAGACCAAAAAGGTCGACGAATACCGCGCCGCCGTCGAGCGCGTCTTCCGCGAGCAGCCACTTGCGCCCATAGCCCGCTTCCACGGCTAGCTAGTCATTGGGGACGTTCTTTAACGACTAGTCATTTAAGAACGTCCCCAATGACTATGTTGCAAAAGCTGTACGTCAGCATCCAAAGATGTCGAAAAATGTCGAGTTTGGATGCTGGTGTACATGTTTGGGTGTGGTGGGTAACTAGGCAATCATTGCATCAAGCGTGATGAGCTCCCTGAGTCGCTCCGTGCGTGTTTGCCCATGGCGCTTTGCTTTTGCGTCAAAGGCTTCAAGGACCGATTCACCCACACGTGCGGATAAAACAACGCTTGGCTCGTCAGAAATCGGCGGCCTTCCCAGCTTGATGGTGCGACCCTTCGGCCACTCATCTTTTTCGTATGCCTCCGCGGCCTTTTCCAACTCTCCAGGGGCAAATCCGATCATCTTTTCGAGTTGCTTAGCGTCCATAGCGCCTCCTATCGATCGATCCCGATTTCCCTGAGCACCTTGCGCGTAGGAGGGACAAGGGCGTGGTAAATGATGTAGCCATCTCGATTGGGGCAATATCGAGCGATGAGCTCCATGAGACGGCTTCTTCCATCAAGTCCAACGAGAACGTAATCGATACCTCCGTTTTCAAGATCACGCCTGAACCATGCAAAAGCGGAGTTCCAGGCGCAGGTGATATCCGTCTCCGTCAGCCCGTGTTTGAGGGCGTGGGGGTGGATTGCGATGAGCTCCATAAGTGACTCTCTTTTTGTATACAGTTTTGTAGACAAAAATGCAAGCAGTTAATAGGCTTAAGCGGCTTGTTTGGGGGTGCGGACGATTTCTTGGACCGCGCCTAGGCGTATCCAAGCTTCCTGCGGTACTCCATCGGGCTCAGCCACCCGAGGGACTTCTTGATGCGCCCATCCCGATAGTACACGAGGTAGGCCTCGAGCCTCCCCATGAACTCCTCGGCCGTCACGCCCTCCCAGTCCCTGTAGCGGAAGAACTCGTTCTTGAGGCGCCCGAAGAAGCCCTCGCAGGCCGAGTTGTCCGGGCTGCAGCCCTTCGCGGACATGCTCCTGACCAGGCCGTTCTCCTCGCAGATCCCGATCCACTCCGGCCAGCGGTAGTGGCCGCCCCGGTCCGAGTGGATCGTCGTGCGCGCGCCCGCCGGCCTCGCCGCGCAGGCCTTGAGCAGGCTCGAGTTCGCGAGGCGCTTGTCGGGGTGCAGCCCGATCGACCAGGCGACGGGCATCCCGTCGAAGCAGTCGACGATCGGGCTCAGGTAGACCTTCTCGCCGCCCGGGAGCCTGAACTCGGTGATGTCGGTGAGCCACAGCCGGTTGGGCTCGTCGGCGCGGAACCTCCTGTTCACGAGGTTCTCCGGCGCCTTGGAGACCTCGCCGGCGTAGGAGCTGTAGCCCCGGGCGCGCCTCTTGTTGTAGACGACCTCGAGGCCCTCCTCGCGCATCACGCGGGCCACGCGCTTCTCGCTGGCCCGGACGCCCTCGCGGCGCAGGCGCGCCCAGACGGTGCGGTACCCCCAGCACCCCGAGCCCTCGCGGAAGATGCGCACCACGCGGTCGCGTATGTCGGCGTCGCGGTCGCGCGGCACGGCGACGCGGGGCCTCCAGTACTCATAGGAGCTCTTCGATATCCTCAAGAAACCTGTGATCGAGCGGAGGGGCAGGGCGGTCGCCCGCCTCAATCTCTCGCCGAGCTCGCACTTGCTCCTGTTCGAGATCGAAGCCGGGTCCCACCCTTCCGCTTTTAGGTCGGCCAACACCGCCCTGAGCAGCAGGTTCTCTATCTGGTCCTCGTTGAGCCCGGCGAGCGGGCCGGTCGCGGGCGGGGCGTAGGTCGACTTGTCGGGGCCCAAGCTGGCCTCCTTCCGTGGCGGTTTCCTCGCCACGATTCTACAGCCCCCGCCGGTGTAGCTGCGCGGGAGGTGCCCCGTCGCCCACTTCTTGGCCGCGCCCACCGTGACCCCCGCGAACTTCGCGGCGGCGGTGGGCCCCATGCCGTCCTCCGCCGCCAGGAGGAAGAGCTCGACCTTCTCCCTGCTGTACATGCGAACCTCCAGTCCGGACCGCCCCGCGGTCCAACTTTCTGTCCGCACCCCCTTTTGATTGGACTTCTCGATGTAAAGCCGACGTCGGAGGCTCCACTACTCCTTCGCTTTTTAGCTCGGTATGTGAACGTCCGTTGAACTCCCAGAGGGGAGCGTCTTCATAGATTATCGAGAGGAGCTTGGAGACTTCGGCTGTTTTCTTGCGTTCGTAAAACTCGGGCCGTACGACAATCAATAAGAAAGCTGCGTCTTCGGTAATTTGCTGTGCTGTCGGCATACCGTTGAGTCCAACGGAACGCAAAAGCTTTGTCATGATGAAATCGAACTCATCTTCTCTTGCATGGAGATCGGATGCCTTAATCTCAGGGTCTCTCAGGACGTACTGCTTGAGTCGTTCGACAGATCGACTGCACTTTATATGCCCGCAGATGACTTCGTCATAGCTGAGCCTTTTGATTGGAAGACGTTCGTGACCGGCGAAGATGGCTGCCACTCTGATGCCAACGCGCCGTTCGCGCAGCGCGCGCATCTCACCGGTGTATTCGCTGCGTCGTTCATATTTTCGATAGGAGTATCCGTAGTCATCGTAGTAATAAGGGGCTTCATCGACAGCGTCATCGAGCTCAGGCGCTATGAGATAGAGTTTTCCATCTCTGGATATGACGCAGGGATTGTCGATTTGCCCCGATTCGTTCCTGATTTGCCAAATAGTTTCATTTATCTCAAATCTCGAGACTGGATTGGGGGCACAGGAGTTGTAGAGCTCAATAAGTTCATCGAGCGAAATGATTCCACAGACATCTGTGTAGGCGCGGGCGAAGCGCCGTACTTCTTGATTTGATTCAAGCGCACGGCGCTCCCAAGCATCCAAAACGTCCTGCGGACTTCGATAGCGGGCATGACGATCGATGCGCGATGCGCTCCAACGGTTATCAGCGGCAACGTTCATCAGATCCAAGCGCAGATCTTTGTCGGCGATGCGAGCGAGCGACTGATAGTGTTCTAGATCAAGCTCCGGTCGAAAACTCATGTCTTCCGGAACAGTTCGTGCGAGCTTTATACAACGCTTGAGATAGGTCGGGCCCAGGCTTGGGCTAAAGTGCTGCTTGAGGTGGCAAGCGATGGGCGAGAGTAGGCCATTTAGATTGGAAATGGGGTATCCGGCAATCTCTTGCTCGAGACGGCGCCCGATGAGCAGAGCCCCTTCCGAAGAGGCCTCATGGTCGGTGCCTTTCTGGCCGAGGTGTTTGGCCTCGACAATCCTGCTGATATCCGAGCAGGTGTTTGAAATAATGTCGGGTGAAAGGGTTGGAATCTTTTTTGCCATAGCGATGCACTCCTGTGTGACTCACGGACAACGGAAACGTTTGGTTGTGAGCGCCGTTCTTTGATGGCGACGGCGAACAGGAGCGCAGCCTGTCTGAGATGGGCGAGTGCGGTAACCACCGATCTTACTTACCGAGCATGCTCTAGCGTGTCATTGGGGACCTCCGCAGGAGCTCTCGACCAGTCTCATGCCTTGGGATGAGTATAACACAGAGAGCAAACATATGTTCTATAAATTTGAGAAACTGAATCCCTACCTACTCATTCCTTGATTCTCATTTTCATTGCAACAGCCTCAGGACTCAGCGCAACGCGTTG